>NZ_JBQFRI010000003.1:0-449379 GCF_056537325.1 Ruegeria sp. CF5
CGGCGGGAATTTTGGGGCGGTTGCGTTCAACCGCGTCCTGAAAGCTCTCGTAATAGATCTTGCTGTTTGCATTGTCCTTAGGCACTGGGCTTCCTCCTGTCAGCGCGCCGCCTTGTTTCAAGTTCCAGAAACGGCGGCTTGGAATAGGCGTTGTTTTCGCCGTGGGGGAAGGCAGGTGCCCCGAAAATTGGGAGAGCAATCAAGGCGCCCGCCTTCAGGCAGTGTCGGGCGTTCAGCCCGCCACAAAATCGTTGGGGTCGATGCCCGGCACTTCTGTAATGCCAGCCAGCTGTTTCCAGTTATGGGGATAGGCGGCGTAGAAGATCACGCAACGATCATCCGCTTCGTAAGAAATGTGGTTGTCTTTTGGGACAAACAGTACGTCTCCGCGATTGCAGATGTAGGATTCTCCATCGCAGACCAGCCGGAATGTCCCTTCCAGAACGTAGATGATTTCGTCACAGGTCAGGTCCCACGGAATCTTGATGTTCTTGAGAACGTTGATGCCACCGCACATCGTGTCACTGAACGCGCTGGTCACCATCGGTTTGATGTAGGTGTCGCCGTCGCCTTCGCCGATCTTGTTGTACCGGTCTTCGACAAGATCCCATTTCATAAGTCTTGGTGTATCGCCCATGGGTCAGGACCCTTCCTTGGCAAGATGTTTCAGGATGCTTTCGTTCAGCTCAATCTTGTAGCCATCCGGGTCCTCGCAGAATGCAATGACACGGGTGCCGTTTTTCATCGGTCCCGGCGGGCGGGTGATGTTCACGCCAGCAGCCGCCAGCTCCTCGCAGGCTTTGTAGACATCCGGGGTTTCGATGCAGATATGGCCCCAGCCGTTACCCTTGTCGTAAGGTTCTTCCTGATCCCAGTTTTCGGTCAGTTCCAACGTCGGAGATTCCGCCTCTGGGCCATAGCCGATGAAGGTATTGGTGAACTTGCCGTCGTGATAATCGGTGCGGCGCAGAACCTGCATCCCCAGAATCCCGCAGTAGAATTCCAGTGATTTCTCCATATCCGTTACCCGCATCATCGTGTGGGCAAGGCGGAAACCGCTGCTTAGATTGTCGGTCACGGTTTTCTCCTCAATTCAGTGTTGTTCCGTGGCGGTCACATCGCGCGCCACCATTTCCTGAAACGCGCGCACGCTGTCCTCCCACGCCGGGGACAGAACACCGCCCTCCTCCGAGATAATTGACGCCCGACCCAGCTGCAGGCGTTCCGTCATTTCGTGATCTTCCTTGTGCACGTCCCACCACAGCTTTTTCAGGCCTTCGACCTCATCCTGTGTCAGGGATTGGCCTTCGGTGGTATAAAGCGCCCGTTTCTGCATCATGGTGCCGGGACCGGTGGGGATGTTGAGATAGACCCCCAGCTGATCGGGAAAATAGCGCCCCAGAATGAAATTCGGATAAAGCGTCAGATAGCGTGAGCTGACGCCCAAGCTGCCGGAAGTCCCGATCTCTTCTTCCAGATCGACGGCACTGCCCATGCAGTTTCCATCAATGATCGTATAGTGATCCTCGAGCGGCTGATCGGTGGTCGAGGAGTGCACGAACTGCACGTGATACGGCTCGATGAAGTTCTCCATGATGAACTTCCAGTTGCAGGCGATTTCCCCGAAATCGAGCGTTCCGATGCAGTTCAGCTTGTCCCAGTCCATCCCCTCCAGATGGCCCTGAATGGTGGCAGAGTATTCGTCGAAATCCGGCGCGGTGCCGTCGAGGTTGACGAATATCCAGTCATTCCAGACATGGCTGCGCACCGGGACAAGACTGTTCTTTTTCTTGTCGAATCCATCGGCCTGGTGGTCATTCGCTCCACCGAAATGGGGTGCGGCCCGCAACTGGCCGTCCAGATCATAGGCCCAAGCGTGATACGGGCAGCGGATCAGCTTGCCTACGTTTTTGGGCGCATCCACCAGCGTCAGGCAGCGATGACGGCAAATGTTGTGAAACGCCTTGATCTCGCCCGCTGTGTTGCGGACCAGCAGCAAGGGATGCTCGGCCACGGTAACCGGTACGGCGTCACCTGCGGCTTTCAGCTCGTGCGCGAACCCGACGCAAACCCAGTTGCGCGTAAATACCGACGCGCATTCGGCGCGCCAGAATTCCGTATCCTTATAGGCTGCCGAGGGCAGACCACGTTTCGGGGTGGTTTCTTCGTAGAAAGACTCAAGCAACGAATGGACTGGCTTCATCGTTCAAGTTCCTGACATAGGGTTTCGAGATCGACATCGCAGCTGTACTGCCGGTGTTAAACCGTGATGCCTGTGCAGTAGTGAACTGCGAAAAACACACCGTGTCCATATATTTTTACGAATACATCACATTTTATTGTTGGTTACGCAAAATTTCACCGATTCATAACGGATTTAATGCTGTTTTCGTATTTTCTGGCGCAAACATCACCGAGGCCCCCGGAATTTCCGGTGGGCCTCTTCGAATCAAGCAGCACATGCCCGTCACAACTTCGAAAACCTGATCTGACAGCACTCAGGGTCAGGCAAATCAGGTGCGCTACGGAATCACCTTGCGCTGTGCATGAACCATCAGCCGCCCGGCCTTTTGGGTCATCACGTTGAGGATATCCTCTACCGGCGGCATGTCGCGGATCAGACCGATACCTTCACCCGCAGGAATCCCTTCGCAAGCGGCCCTCATAACGCGCCGGGTCATTGGTTCGGGCCAGTCGGCATCGGGTTCGACTATCTGGATCGTGTCGTTGCCAGACGCGTGCAAGACGGTTCTGGCCTGCTCTTCCTGCACCCTCCCTTCAAGGCTGGCCCAAAGCCGCGTGCCCATAACCACGCCATCAGCCCCCATGACGATACACGCGGCCATCCCTCTGGAATCGGTAACCCCACCGGCGGCCAGCAACAGGGTATCGTGCGCTTCTCGGTGCAGGAAATCTGCGACCTCCGGCAACAGCGCAAGAGTTGTTCTGAAACCCGAGTGTCCGGCAGCCGCACAGCCCTGCGCAACGAGCACATCGGCCCCTGCGTCAACGGCCAATGCCGCACCCTGCAAATCCTGCACCTGACAAATCAGTCGGACATTCGCCTGCGCTATCCGATGCGCAAAGGGGCGCGGATCACCGTGCGACAGGAAGATTGCGCGCGGATGACGGTCCAGGACCTGATCCAACACCTCAGGTGCCTGAGCCAGACGCCACGTCGTGAACCCGCAACCAACCGCTTCACTCCCGGTTGCGCGAAATTGCGCATCAATCCAATCCGCGTCGCAATCTCCACCTCCGATCAGACCCAATCCACCAGCCCGTGCCACAGCTGCGGCAAGGCGGCCATCCGCCAGCCCCGGCATGGGGGCCAATACGACCGGGCAGGTCAAACCGAACATCCGGGTCAATCGTGTATCGATCACGCTCCACCTCACTATTACCTGTTGATTGAAACACGCTCGCCGGAGCGCAACGAACACTCCGGCGACATTCAAGGTCTGGTTGCGGCACAAATTTTGCTGAATTCGCGCCGGGCAACCGGGTCAGATATCCAGCGTGTGTTCCTTTTCCCAACGCGAGAAATGGCTGACAAACGAGTTCCATTCCTGATGTTTCATCTTCAGGTATGCGGCCGAGAACTCGTTACCCATCGCCGCTTTCAACTCTTCGTCCTTGTCGTAGTCACGCAGAGCATCCAGCATATTCAGTGGCAGTTTCGGCGCGTCGGTCACGGTGTGGCCCTCGGCATACATGTCGATGTCATAACGCCGACCCGGATCGGCCTGCGAGCGGATTCCGGACAGGCCCGCCGCAATGATCACCGCCTGCAACAGATAGGGGTTGGTCGCACCATCGGCCAGCCGCAGCTCGAACCGACCCGGTCCGGGAACACGCACCATATGAGTGCGGTTGTTTCCAGTCCAGGTAACCGTATTGGGTGCCCAAGTCGCGCCTGACATGGTGCGCGGGGCATTGATCCGCTTATAGGAATTCACGGTCGGATTGGTGATCGCCGCCAGCGCACTGGCGTGTTTCATGATGCCGCCGAGGAAATGCTTCCCCTTCTCGCCCAGACCTACTTCGCCGGTCGGTCCGTCACCTTCACCGGCAAATACGTTTGTCTTCGCGTCCGCTCCCGGCGCATCCCAGACCGAGATATGGGCATGGCAGCCATTCCCCGTCAGCCCCTCGACCGGTTTGGGCATGAAAGTGGCGCGGAAGCCGTGCTTCTCAGCGACCGACTTGGTCATGAACTTGAAGAACGAGTGTTTGTCTGCCGTACGCAGAACGTCGTCAAACTCCCAGTTCATCTCGAACTGGCCATTGGCGTCCTCGTGATCGTTCTGGTACGGCCCCCAGCCCAGTTCCAGCATGTAATCGCAGATTTCACGCACCACGTCATAGCGGCGCATCACGGCCTGCTGGTCATAGCAAGGCTTTTCGGCCGTATCGAACGGATCGCTGATCTGTTCACCATCCGGGGTGAGCAGGAAAAACTCGGCCTCGATCCCGGTTTTAACATGCAGACCTTCCGAAGCCGCCTCGTCGATCAGGCGGCGCAGCACATTGCGCGGGGCTTGCGCCACGTCCTCGCCTTCCATCACGCAGTTCCCCGCGACCCAAGCGACCTCGGGCTTCCATGGAAGCTGGATGACCGAGGATGGGTCAGGCACAGCCAACATGTCGGGATGCGCTGGCGTCATGTCGAGGTAAGTTGCGAACCCGGCAAAGCCAGCGCCGTCTTCCTGCATATCTGCGATCGCCTGCGCGGGAACCAGTTTGGCCCGCTGCCCACCGAACAGATCGGTGAACGAGATCATGAAGTATTTGACGCCTTTTTCCTTGGCGAAAGCAGCCAGATCTGTTGTCATGGTCGGCTTTCCTTTCCCTGTTGATGTCAATTCATAGAAGAAAGGCGCCGCCCTTTCGGGCCGCGCCTCTTGATGTTGTGCAAATCAGAACCCGGCCTTGCCCGGGTACCAGTCTGTGCCCGCCAGCGGCACCCGCGCCATGGCGGCGGCCTCCATTGTCAGGGCGCACAGATCCTCTGGTTCCAGATTGTGGAGATGGTTGTGACCACAGGCCCGCGCGATGGTCTGCGCCTCAAGCGTCATCACCTTGAGGTAGTTGCGCAACCGGCGCCCAGCCTCGACCGGGTCAAGCCGCGCAGCCAGTTCGGGGTCTTGCGTGGTGATCCCTGCGGGGTCCTGCCCCTCGTGCCAGTCATCATAAGCACCGGTGGTCGAACCCAGCTTTTGATACTCGGCCTCCCATTTCGGGTCGTTGTCACCTAATGCCACCAGCGCTGCAGTACCGATGGCCACCGCATCCGCACCAAGCGCCATCGCCTTGGCCACATCCGCCCCGGTGCGGATACCGCCCGAGATCACCAGTTGCACCTCGCGATGCACACCCAGATCCTGCAGCGCCTGAACGGCGGGACGGATACATGACAGCGTCGGCAGGCCGACATGTTCAATGAACACGTCTTGCGTTGCGGCGGTTCCACCCTGCATCCCGTCCATGACCACCACATCGGCCCCGGCCTTCACCGCCAGCGCGGTGTCGTAATAAGGACGGGTCGCGCCGACCTTGACGTAAATCGGCACTTGCCAGTCGGTGATTTCACGCAGTTCCAGTATCTTGATCTCCAGATCGTCCGGCCCGGTCCAGTCGGGGTGACGACAGGCGGATCGCTGGTCGATGCCCTTGGGCAACGTCCGCATTTCCGCCACGCGGTCGCTGATCTTCTGCCCCAGCAACATGCCGCCGCCGCCGGGCTTTGCCCCCTGCCCCACAACCACCTCGATGGCATCCGCCTTGCGCAGGTCGTTGGGGTTCATGCCATAGCGGCTGGGCAAATACTGATAAACCAGCTTGCTGGAGTGCCCGCGTTCCTCGGGCGTCATACCACCATCGCCGGTGGTTGTCGAAGTACCTGCCGCGCTTGCGCCCCGGCCAAGCGCCTCTTTTGCAGGACCCGACAGCGCTCCAAAACTCATTCCGGCAATGGTGATCGGGATATCCAGCTGAATGGGGTTCTTGGCAAAACGCGTGCCCAATGTCACCGAGGTGTCGCACCGCTCGCGATAGCCCTCCAGCGGATACCGGGAAACGGACGCCCCCAGAAACAGCAGGTCGTCAAAATGCGGCACCCGGCGCTTGGCCCCGCCGCCGCGAATGTCGTAAATGCCGGTTGCCGCCGCGCGGCGAATTTCGGCATTGATTTCGTTGGTGAATGTCGCCGACTGGATCGGCAGGGTGCGGGGGATGGTGGTTTCCATATCTTTCATACCCTTTCTCCTCAGTAGGCAGCTGCGTTGTCGACGTCGAAATTGTACAGCTGGCGGGCCGAGCCGTAGCGCTTGAACTCTTCCGGTTTGGCATCCGCACCGGCGCGTTCCAGCAGGTCTTTCAAAATCTCAAGATGCTCGGGCCGCATCTCTTTCTCGATGCAATCCGCCCCCAGACTCTTGACAGAACCACGCACGAACAGGCGCGCTTCGTACAGTGAATCCCCCAGCGCGTCGCCTGCATCGCCGCAGACCACCAGATTGCCCGCCTGCGCCATAAAGGCGGACATGTGGCCGATATTGCCATGAACCACGATGTCGATTCCCTTCATCGAAATACCGCAGCGCGAACTGGCATTGCCCTTGATCACCAGCAGCCCGCCATGGCCAGTGGCACCGGCGTATTGGCTGGCGTCACCGTCAACCACAACAGTGCCCGACATCATGTTCTCGGCCACGCCCGGCCCAACCGAGCCCTGTACCCTAACCGTCGCCTGCTGGTTCATCCCGGCGCAGTAGTAGCCGGTCGAGCCCTTGACCGTGACCTCGATCGGCGCATCCAACCCCACCGCGATGGCATGGCTGCCCTTGGGATTAACAACTTCCCAGCTGGTCTGATTGGTTTCCCGGTTCTGCGCCTGCAATGTCGAATTAAGTCCGCGCAGGCCGTTTTCGGCAACATCATATGTCTGCATGTCAGTGGCTCCAGAAATAGACGGTTGCGGGCTCGGGTTCCCAGACTTTGGCATCTTCGATCCCCGGCAGATTCACCAACGCCCGATACTCGCTGCCAAAGGCGACGTACTGATCGGTTTCGGCCATGACCGCCGGTTTGCAGGCGATGGGGTCACGCACCACACCAAACCCGTCTTTTGTGCCGACGACAAAGGTGAAGAACCCGTCAAGATCATCAAGGCTGCTTTCCAGCGCCTCGCCCAAACTCGCACCTTCGCGCATTTTCCATGTCAGGTAAGCCGCACCGACTTCGGTGTCATTCATCGACTCGATCCGCACGCCCTCGCGCTTGAGCTTACGCCGCAATGCATTGTGATTGCTGAGCGAACCGTTGTGCACCAGGCATTGATCTCCGCCAGTTGAAAACGGGTGCGCACCTTCGGTCGTTACCGCCGATTCCGTGGCCATCCGGGTGTGGCCGATACCGTGACTGCCCTGCATCACCGACAGATCGAACCGTTCTGCCACGTCCTTTGGCAGGCCGACCTCCTTGTAGATTTCGATGACGTCGCCATCCGACATCACACGCAGATCGCTGCGCAGTTCGCGAATTGCTTGCCGGGCGATGCCGACCTTTGCGGCCTCGACTTCCACTACCGCATGGGTATCGTTGCGGCGCAGCGAGACCGGCGTGTCGATTGCCGCACTCAACTCATCTGCCAGAGTGGCAAAGTCCGCATCCGGCGTATCGGATTGAACAGTCAACTTCGCCTTCCCGTCGGCTTCGTGACCATAAATCGCAATACCCGCGCTGTCCGGTCCGCGATCCGTCATCGTGATCAGCATGTCCGTCAGCATCGCGCCAAGCTGCGGCTCCAGTGTCTTGTCCTTCAGAAATAGACCGACAATTCCACACATCAGTGAAGGTCTCCTGTTTTGATCCTGAACCCAAGGCTAGCACCGGGTCCACATCAGATCAACAATAGGAAATATTTTTTCACATCAGGAATATTCTTGGCGCTTTGAAGACCATCTCATTCAACTATCCACCGCGTCTGAGTGGAAACGCACATAAATCGGCCGACCATCCCGGGCGAATCATTCCGGAATTGGACTCAGTTCGCCTGCGGATAGGAAATGATTGACAGGTAGCGCGCCGGCAGCTTCAGCAGAACCTCGGGCCCATGTGGAGAATCCGCGTCAAAGAACAGGGTATCGCCGGGCTTCAGCGGATAGATCTTGTCGCCATGGCGGTAATCGACCTCGCCTTCCAGCATGTACAACATCTCGATCCCGTCATGCTGAAAGGTCGGGAAGGTATCCGAGGTTTCCGTCAATGTGATCAGATAAGGTTCAACCACAACGCCGCTTGCGTTTTGGCCAAGATGACCCAGCAAGTTGTACTGATGCCCGGCCCGTGTTCCTGCCCGCTGGGTTTCCACTCCCTGACCGGCTTTGGTATGAACAGCATTCCGCGTCTCTTCGAAACGGCGGAAAAAGGACGTGATCTGAGTACTTAACGCATTCGCAAGCAGTTGCAGGGTTGTCAGTGACGGTGATGTATAACCGTTTTCGATTTTTGACAGCATGCTGATGGACAAGCCGGTCAGTCCGGAAAGCTCGGCAATGGTGACACCTTGCTGCAATCGCAAGGCCCGAATTTCGCGCCCGATGGCGGTTTCCAGATTCTTTTCGCCACTGTCTCTGACTTTGTGCGGGTCTTGCGACAGCGTAATTTTCTCATCGGTTTTGTCGGTCCGCGCCATCGTTTTCCTCTTGATCGTCAAAGTCGTTTCCCCAACATCGCACACTGTTGCCCGTCTTGTGTAGATGCCCTGCCATGAAATTTTATTTCCCCTCAGGGATATTTGTGATAAGTTGTTCGATACCTGAACACCAACCGGCCCGGAAACGGCGCGACACTGCAAGCAGAGGCTGACATGCATCGGGTTTCGGCACCCCTGACAGACTTTGGCTTTGGTGGAAGGGACCGGATTTCCATCGGCATCCTGTTGCTTCCCAGCTTTCCGATGGCCTGCCTTTCATCCGTTATCGAACCGCTGCGCGCTGCCAACGAAATCGCAAGGAAGGACGTGTTCCACTGGAACATATTCTCCGAGACCGGAGGGCCGGTCTGTTCCAGCGCCAGAATTCCCATTCAGGCTGAAGGGGCCTTAAGTGGCATCGGCGATGTCGACCTTCTGTTTGTGTTGTCCGAACCGGATGGTCGGTTCTGCGATCCTGACTACTCAATCGGCAAGCTTCGGTATATGTCCCGGCACGGAACCAGGCTTTGCGCGGTCAGCGGAGGTGTTTTCCCGCTGGCGCGATCAGGCATTCTGGACGGGCAGACCTGTTCGGTACATTGGTGTTACCGAACGGCATTCGAGACCGAATTTCCGCAGATCGAAATCACAGACGACGTAATTGTCATGAACCGGCGCTGCTGCACCGCTGCGGGTGCCGCCGGTGCGTTTGATCTGTCCCTGCACATGATCGAAGACGCTCTGGGCGAGGCCATCATGACCGAAGTCGCCTGCTGGTTTCAGCACCCGGCGATCCGCAGCCCCGGCATCAGGCAAAAAACTCCGGCCTTTCAAACCGACGACACGGCCGATCACCTGCCCAACATGGTATCGCATGCCGTCACCCTGTTTTCTGAAAATCTGGAGTTTCCACTGACAACCCGCGAAGTGGCACAGCGTATTGGTGTATCCGCCCGACATCTGGAGCGGAGCTTCAAACAGGCGATCGGCCAGAGCCCCGGAGAGTATTACCGCCTGCTGCGCCTGCGTGCCGCGCGTCAACTGGTGATCTATACGCAGGATTCACTGACTTCCATTGCTCATGCAGTCGGGTACACAAACCCGACATCCATGTCCCGGAATTATCTTGAGCAATTCGGATCTTCGCCCCGACAGGACCGTCAGGAACGAAACCGGTTCCGGGTGACGCGCAATTCACCCGTTCATTAGATCGATGCTTCAAGACCTGCTGAGCATTTGTGCGATTTCAACCAGCGCATGATGCAGCGACCCCGCCGATGATCTTGGCCCCAATACAGAAAATTCACCCCCCGCATCCCTGCACCAGAGGTAGCAGCCGATATGGTGGATTGAGCAACGGGTTGCGCTTCCCGGCTGCATTTCCCGGATGTCGACATTGCACAACCGTTCGAACAGATCGAAAACCAAGTTCCCCGTAACATCGAACCGGCACCATCCGTCGGTTTGCTCAACAACCGAAGCGGTCTCGCCGAAGGTTTGCTTGATATTGGATGCCAGGCAGTCATGCGTTGCGTATGCTGCATCAACCATCCAGCTGTCCGGACCGATCCAGAACGCTGAAAAAGTGCTTCCGATTTCTGCGCGACCCGGTTGGGGCAATTCGAATCCGAACAGGTCGCCCGCCCGGGTTGTAAATTCGGCCTCATGGCCAAGTCGCTTGGACAGTGACGCCAAAGCCCTGTCCACAACTTCAGCAATGACAAGGTCGGGGAAGGTTGAAACCTTGGGCTCTGTGCTTCCCAGCGGGGTGATGGCTTTCAGACTATGCACGCAAACGCTCCCCTTCCGGATCTACAAAATGGGCACTGACAACTTCGACGTTGACGCTGGTCCCCTCCAGAGGGTTGACCAGCCGCAGCACCTCGCCCATGCGCCCCGCGCCGCTTTTCAGGTACCCCAGACCAATCGAAGATTGCAGAATCGGTGAATAGGCCGCCGACGTCACATAGCCTTGGTCATGATCTGCATCGACAGGGCCATCCCGTTTCATCAGATGACCACCCGCAGTAACGGGCTGGCTGGTATCCATTGGCCTCAGCCCCACCAGTCGCAATGCGTCATCCGTATTCAGGCCTTCACGTTCGCTCAGGGTATTGCCGATGCAATCCTTCTTCTTGCTGACCATCCGCCCAAGTCCAAGATTCAGCGCTGTTGTTGTGCCGTTCAGTTCATTGCCCGCCGCATGCCCCTTTTCAATGCGCATGACGCCAAGCGCTTCGGTCCCATATGGCACAACGCCAAATTCACTCCCCGCATCCATCAACGCCCGGATCATCGCATCCCCGTAACGTGTGGGAACCGCAATCTCGTAAGCCAGCTCACCGCTGAATGAAATTCGGAACAGTCGCGCCCGGCACCCGCCGCACACGGTGATTTCACTGCAGGCCATGAACGGGAATGCTTCGTTCGAGATATCGAATTCCGGATCGACGATCTTTTGCAGCAGCTTGCGTGAATTCGGCCCTGCGACGGCAAACTGCGCCCATGCTTCGGTTGTCGAGATCAGCTGTACATCCAGATCCGGCCAGAGGCATTGGCGTGCGAACTCCATTCGGCGATAGACCAGAACCGCATTGGCGGTGGTCGTTGTCACCACGAAATGGTCCTCGGAAAACCGCGCAGCCGTGCCATCGTCATAAGCGATGCCATCCTCGCGCAGCATCAGACCATAGCGAACTTTGCCCGCAGCCAGTTTGGCGAACCCGTTGGCATAAATCCGGTTCAGGAACTCTGCTGCATCAGCACCCTGCACGTCGATTTTGCCCAATGTAGTCACATCGCATACACCGACCGAGTTTCGGGTCTGCAGAACCTCGCGATCCACCGATTGCCGCCAATGGGTTTCACCCTTTTGCGGAAACCACTGCGCGCGCAGCCAGTCGCCGACCTCGGTAAACACCGCCCCCAGTTCGGTTGCCCATTTGTGGCTGGGTGTTTCGCGCACCGGGTGAAAGTGCTTGCCAACCGAACGGCCTGCAAGCGCCCCCATCGCGACCGGCGTATAAGGCGGACGGAAAATGGTGGTGCCGGTTTCGGGTATCGACTTACCCGTCATTTCGGCCATCACAGCCAGACCACCCATATTCGAGGTCTTGCCCTGATCCGTTGCCATGCCCAGCGTGGTGTAGCGTTTCAGATGTTCAACCGAAACATAGTTCTCCTGATGCGCCAGCTTCACATCCTTGACGGTGACGTCGTTCTGCTGATCGATCCAGGCCCGGCCTTTGCCTTCCTTCACATACCAGAAGGGTTGCAGGTTTACCGGAGCATCCTCCGCTTGCGGCACCTCGGCCGCGACGGCCTGAATTCCCAGATCGGACAACACGGTGCGCGCGCCGCTGGCTCCGGTTTCCAGCGCGGCATGTGTCGACATCGCACCAGCGGCAGCACCTGCAACCAACATGCCAACCGGCAAGGTTTCACCCGGAACAAATGCGGCGAGGTTTTCATCCCACTGTGGACGCCCGCGCTGATGGCAGGTCAGGTGCACGTTCGGGTTCCAACCACCCGACACCGCCAGTCCACCGCAAATGATATCACGGGTAAACCCCTGACTGGTGCGGATGGTCACAGATTCCAAGCCAAGGCGCCCCTTGCTGCCAATCACCTGAGCCCCGGCATACAGTTCAGTTCCGTCAATAGCCGGTGCATCGGCCCGCGTGTCGATCACGGCACTGACCTGAACCCCACGGGCCATCAGATCGGTTGCCGTACGATGCCCGTCGTCGTTGTTGGTAAAAATCGCCACACGCCCATGTGGGGTTACGGCCCAGCGGTTCACGTAGGCACGCACGGAACCGGCCAGCATCACGCCCGGCCGGTCGTTATTGGCAAACGCGATAGGACGTTCCGTGGCCCCCGCACAAAGCAATGCCCGTTTGGAATATATCCGCCAGAAGATTTGCCGTGGCTGATGTTCCACCGGTGCCGCCACATGATCCGCCACCCGTTCGACAGCACCGTAGATACCGTGATCGAACGCACCGACAACTGTTGTGCGCGGTAACAGGCGCACATTGTCCATCGTCGCAAGCTCGGCCACCGACTGAGCTGCCCAGTCAGACCCGGCCGATCCACCTACTTCGATCATTTCGGCATTGAGGCGACCGCCAAGTACAAAGTCCTCGTCCGCCAGGATAACACGCGCACCGCTTCGCCCTGCGGTCAGGGCTGCTGACAACCCGGCGGGCCCTGCTCCGATCACCAACAGATCGCAATGCAGGAATCCCTTGTCATAAACATCCGGATCGTCCTGACCGGAAACGCTGCCCAGTCCAGCCGCACGGCGGATCATCGGCTCGTATAGCTTTTCCCAGAACGCCTTGGGCCACATGAACGTCTTGTAATAGAACCCGGCAGTCAGAAAGTTACTGAACAGATCGTTCACGGACAAAACGTCATGCCGCAAGGACGGCCACCGATTCTGCGACCGCGCCTCAAGCCCGTCGTAAAGTTCGGCCACGGTAGCACGGGTGTTGGGCTCCTGCCGCCCACCTGTCCGAAGTTCCACAAGTGCGTTTGGCTCCTCAGACCCCGAGGTCAAGGGCCCGCGGGGGCGGTGATACTTGAACGAGCGCCCCATCAGCCGCACGCCATTGGCCAGAAGAGCCGAGGCAAGCGTGTCACCGGGATGTCCCTGATACTGCTTGCCATCAAAGGTGAACTTCAGGCTCTGCCCCCGATCCACCAGACCACCGTTTAGTCGATTAATCTGTCCGCTCATCTGCCGCGCCCCCGTGCCCGGGCCACATCGCGGGCCAATTCGACCTCGGTGATTTCATGGGTCAGGGTATTGCGCGTCACCACCAGCCAGGACCGGTCGCCCTGCTCGTGATACCAAAGCTCCTGATGTTCGCCCGCGGGATTGTCGCGCAGGTAAAGATAATCGTGAAAAGCCTCAGCAGCATTCTCGACCTGCCAGTCGGGGCGGTCGATCAGGGTCGCGTCACCCAGATAAACGAATTCCTGCGCATCACGCGGACCAAGAAGGGGGTGGTTAATGATCATGCTGGCCTCCTTCAGTGCAGGTTGGGCTGTGCGCCCTGCCCTTTTTCGTCGATGATGTGACCGCTGCGGAACCGATCCAACCGATAGGCTGTCGCGGTTTCATGCGGACGGTCGGTGGATAGAAGATGGGCGAAACACCAGCCCGAGGCAGGCGTGGCCTTGAAACCGCCATAACACCAGCCTCCATTGAAATAGAGGCCATCGATGTGGGTCCTATCGATGAAGGGTGAGCCATCCATCGACATATCCATGATGCCCCCCCAAGCCCGCAGCAACCGCACCCGGCCAAGCGCAGGGATTAGTGCCATACCGCTTTCGACCACATCCTCGATCACCGGCAGGTTCCCCCGCTGGGCATAGGTGTTGTACATGTCGATATCACCGCCAAAGACCAGCCCGCCCTTGTCGGACTGACTGCAATAGAAATGACCCGCCCCAAATGTGATGACACCGGGGATCACCGGCTTGAGGCCTTCGGACACAAACGCCTGCAACACGTGGCTTTCGATCGGCAGACGCATGCCCGCCTTTTCCATCACCCGACTGGACGACCCGGCGACCGCGACACCGACCTTCTTTGCGCCGATGTAGCCCCGCGTCGTCTCGACACCCTGAACCTTGCCACCCTCGATGCGAAACCCGGTAACCTCGCAATTCTGGATGATGTCCACACCGCGCCGATCCGCGCCACGCGCGTAACCCCAGGCCACAGCATCGTGGCGCACCGTTCCACCGCGCCTATGCAGCAACCCGCCCTTGATCGGAAAGCGCGCGTTTTTGAAGTTGAGAAACGGGTACATTGCCCGCACCCCGGCGGCATCCAGCAGTTCCGCATCCGACCCGTTCAGGATCATCGCATTGCCCCGTCGCCGCGCCGCGTCGCGCTGCGCATCCGTATGCACGAGGTTCAGAATGCCCCGCTGGCTGACCATGGCATTGAAGTTGAAATCCTGCTCCAGCCCTTCCCACAGTTTCAGCGAAAACTCGTAGAACGGTTCGTTGCCGTCCAGCAGATAATTCGACCGGATGATGGTCGTGTTCCGCCCGACATTGCCACCCCCGATCCAGCCCTTTTCCAGAACGGCAATCCGGGCCTCGCCGAATTCCTTGGCCAGATAGTATGCGGTGGCCAGACCATGCCCCCCGCCCCCGACGATGACAAAGTCGTATTCACCTTGCGGCTCGGGGTCGCGCCAGGCGGGCTTCCAGCCCTTGTGCCCGGTCAGAGCCTCTTTGATGACCCGGAATCCAGAAAAATGCATGATTCACTCACTTCAGTTCGCAACCAGACTGCGTGAGTTTCATTCGATCCTTTTAGCAAAATTGCGGTGTCGAGCTGAGATTCTGCGACACCCAACACCGGGAACTGCACAACAAATGACATGGCAGAGTTCAGGCGTGAATTGACGTTAGCGGAACATCTTTGAAATTACGATGATTGCCAAACCAACGAGAATGCGATCAAGTGCGTAACTCCCACCGGGGTTGTTACACCTCGCTGGCAACACCAACGTGAACGGTTCTGACTTCGGGGTCCACGCGGCAATAGGCAGCCAATAAGTGACCGGACCACTTCTGGGCAATGTAGTCCGCCATGAAACGCGAGGGTGCAATCAGCGTGACCACCCCCCCTGCCCTTTCGGATTCGGTCAGGTGCTGGAACCAGCTGCTCCACAATTCCGGATCGCGTCTGTGAAGAATTGATTGCACCTCTACCCAGACATCCTTGTCGGCTCCATCCGGCTGCGACGGCTTGACCTTGAACTGAATGACATTGGTTTCGGTCTCTGGCTCGTCAGTCATCCGCGTCTGGAAGTCGGTTCCGATCAAGGGCCATACCTCGGTGGTATCGATCATGAGCTGCTTGAGGTCCAGCTCATAAACAGCAACCCGCCCGCGGGCTGCAGGGCGCTTTACATCGATCCACCCCATGGCTTTGAGTTTTGCCAATTCGCGTTTCACTGTCCGCTCGTTCACGGACCAGAGACGCGCGATTTGTTTTCGCCCAATCGACAACTCATTGCTGCGCCAGTTATATCGCGTCGTGATAAGAGCCATGATGCGAAGGATAAGGCGCTGTCGGTGCTTATCCCCTGACAACGCGTGTACGGCCAGAGCAGATAGAATATCGTACTTGAGCGCCGACGCATTTCGCCCGACCGGTTTTGCAACCTGTATCCCTGTTCTCACCGCTTCGCCTGCCTTATTCAGCCTTGGACTGCCAATGTTGCGTGGTTTGCCAACGCTTTTCATCGAGTTTCCACAATTAGCGTCCAAACCAACGATTCTGTCAAGCGGAGTCTGATTTTAGGTTGATCCAAGCAAATTCAAATCAAAAGAAAAATGGTGAATATTGGTGATGGGGGACATCCAGTACGACCCCCTAAATGCGTCTTTTGTCCCCCTATATGGGGCGGGTGAGTATCTTGCGTCCCCCTAAATCTGGGGCGCGGCACAATGAACTGGTCGATCCCCTACGCGCGGGCAGGCCGAATCGCCCCACTGCCCCAAGGCCCTTGTTTTCTTACCCGTGGGTAAGAACGTACTCACATCATATTTTCTTTTGCATAAAACGCAAATCAAGCGTAAATAGACAAAACATAAAAAATAGCGTCCTAAATTATGAGACTTGAGGCATGTACACGCACGAAGACCTGAACGCATTACGCAATCAGTCCCTTAAACTGCAGGGTTGGATTCGCCAGCAGACCTTCAGCCCCGAGATGGAGAAGACCCTCCGCCGGTTTTCAAGCTGGGAGGTGTCCGAGCTGATCTTTCGCATCAACCAGTCGACATTTCGCGGCAAGCTGGCAGCGGACCCTTCCTTGCCTAGCGGCGAAGTTGAGCCAGACGGACGTCAGCGCTGGTTCAGTCTGGAAGAGGTGAATGAACTGCGCCGGCGATTGAAGATTAATCGCAAGTCCCTGATGCCGCCCCGTCCTGCAGGCAAGCGCGCCATTCGGGCGGCGGTCGCCAACTTTAAGGGCGGCGCGGGGAAGTCCACCGTTGCACTGCACCTTGCGCACGCGGCAGCGTTGGATGGTTATCGAGTGCTGGTGGTGGATTTCGACCCGCAGGCCACGCTTAGCCATTCCATGGGTCTGACGGATGTGGCCGAGGACTTTACGGTCTGGGGCATCATGGCCCGCGATCTGATCCGTGAGACCGAGCGGATGAACAACCGACCCGCAGCGGCCGAATCCGGTACCGCCCTGCCCCGCCGCGAGTTGCCACCCGCGATCACCGACATGGGTCTGGGGGATTTGCGCATTGGTGACTTCATCAAGCAAACATCGTGGTCGGCCATCGACGCCATCCCCTCCTGCGCCAATGCCGCCTTTGTCGAGTTTGCATCGGCTCAGTACAGGCACCTAAATCCGGAGTGGTCGTTCTTTGCGGCCGTATCGCGCTATCTTGATCAGATCCCGGATGATTCCTATGACCTGATCCTTTTCGACTGCCCGCCGGCGATTGGCTATCAATCCATGAACGCGGTGTTTGCGGCCGACATGCTTTATGTTCCCTCAGGGCCGGGCTATTGGGAGTATGACTCGACCACATCCTTTATCGGGCAACTTGCCGAGGCTCTGGAGGATCTCGCCTACGGGTTCGACAAGACCTTACCCACGGGTAAGATCGGTCTGCCCAAGACGTTTTGCGAGCTGCGATTTCTGCTGACCCGGTATGAACCCGGAAACGCTCTGCATCTGGCAATGTTTGATGCGTTCAAGAAGGTGTTCGGCGAACACGTCGCAGAGCACCCGGTGGAGATGACGCGCGCAGTGGAACAATCCGGCCGCTTTCTCAGTTCAGTTTATGAGATGGATTATCGCGAGATGACGCGGGAAACCTGGCGTCGGGCGCGTTCGACCTTTGACAGTGTATATGATGAATTCCGGGGCGTGATGCTTTCGGCCTGGGACAAGCTGGAGGATGACACATGAGCCGGAAACGCAGAATGTTTGATATCGACATGCCGGCCATGGAGGACATTCCGGTTGGCAAAGTACCGGACAAGGTGCTTGAAAAACGCCGCGGCCCGATGGCGACCGCGATTTCTGAAAATGCTGATGCCCTGCGCGATCAGCAGACGACCGAAGATTCCATCCGGGCAGAGAATGATCGCCTTGCACATGAACTGGTTCGGTTACGCTCCGAGGGGCTGGTGACCGAACACGTTGCCCTTTCGGATGTGGTTACGGAAAAACTGACCCGCGACCGTAAACCGGGACCGGACCCCGAGCTGGAGGAGCTGAAGGAATCGATCCGGGAAGTAGGTTTGTCCAACCCGATCCGCCTTGAACGCCGGTCCGACGGGCGGTTCGATCTGATCCAGGGGATGCGCCGTTTGTCCGCCTATCGAGCGCTGCTCGAAGAAACGGGCGACGATCTTTATGCCCGCATCCCGTCCGGTATTTCCGATGCGGCCGATCTGAACGACAGCTATCGGCGCATGGTGGACGAGAACCTGATCCGCAAGGATATCTCATTTGCCGAGATGGGTTCTTTGGCTCGGGCCTTTGCCGAAGATCCGGCGAATGACTGTACTGATGTCGACAAGGCAGTTGCGATCCTGTTCAAATCCGCCACCTACACCAAGCGGAGCTACATCCGTTCTTTTGCCAGCTTGCTGATGATGCTGGACAAGGTGTTGATGTATCCTAACGAAATCCCGCGCAATGTGGGTGTGGAGCTAAAACGCAAGTTGGATGCGGATCCCGGATTGATCCGTCAGGTCAGCACCGCAGTGATGGGCGAGCCGGATCGGGACGGCGCGCGCGAGGTGGCAATCCTTCGAGCGTTTGTGACACCTGATGGCGGTGCGCCGAAGAAAGCCGCCACACAGGGAAGCAGTAAACCCCGACGGGCCAAGACAACTTTTCAGGTATCGGGCCGGGCAGGGGTCGCAAAATGCTCGGCCTCGAGCGGGCGGATTGAGTTGCGCTATGACATGGATTTTACTCTGGTCGACCGCGCCAAACTGGAGCAGGCGATTGCAACCCTGATCGACGATTTGCAAGAGGATGACGATCTTACCCGTGGGTAAGACCCAATGTGAATTCGTGCTGAAAGAGGCGCCGGGTCTGAGGCCCGGCGCATTTTATTTGGAGGGTCACTCCAACAGATCGGTCGCCGGATTTTCAGCGATGTCCACATCGTCATAGTATTTCTGGGCCTGAGCCATGGAGCGATGCAGAGACAGGCGCATTGCGGCCTGGATGGGGGCGCCCTCCAGCGCCGCCTGGGTCAGAAAGCCCGAGCGCAGCCCATGGGGCGAGGCGAAATCTTCTGGCAGTCCTGCCAGTTTCAGCCGATGTTTGACAATCTGATAAATCGCGTCCGGTGACAGGCGGCGTTTCAATACCCGGTCGGCCTTGGAAACCGGGCGGAAGAGGGGGCCATCCGTAATGTCGCCAACCTCGATCCAATGCACCAGCGCCTGCGCGGCGCGACCCTTTAGAACCAATCGCGGGGTCTCACCTTTTTGGGTGGTCTTGGTCTCGAGCAGAGAAATCCAGACAATGCTGCGCTTCTCAAACTCTTTCAGCGATACGTCTTCCCGCATCAGCCCAGTCAGCTCTGACCGTCGCCGACCGCCCGAGGCCCAGCCCAACATCAGGATCGCCCGATCGCGACAATCGCGGCGGGTGCCGTGGCAGGTTTCCAGCAGCTGTTCCAGCACATCGCGGGTGATGGGGTGTTGCGACTTCGGGGCAGGGGGGCGGGCAGCGGCACGGCGCGCCTTAGAGCGGGCCTGTTTGACCTGAGGCGTGCCAAAGGGGCCGGTCAGGTTTTTCATCCGGTGGAACGCCAGCCAGGAGGCGATGCGCCGGTCCAGCGTCGATGGGGCAGGGCAGGCGAGGGATTTGCGCAGCCCTTGCGCGATCAGAGCTTCGGCGGTTTCGCGCGCGCGGTCTTCCGAGACCGCGTCACTCAGGTCGCGGGCGTGATCCAGGATGAAGGAAAGAGCAGTTTCTTCGGTCTCGGGCCAAGCCAGCGCAGCATCGAAGCGCGCCGCCTTCCATGCAGTTATATAGATCAGGTCACGTTCATAAGCCCGCAACGTGTTGGCGGGCGTGCCACGCACATAAAGATCAGTGAGCGCCTCTTGATCTGCCTGAGACAGGGCAAGGGAGGCCGTGGGGAGATAGGAGGCAGGAAGCGTCATGGCCTGCATCATGGGGGATATTTCCGGTCAAATCAATCATAAGTGATAAGCGGTACTTATCGAATGTAAATATGATTTTAGGGCGTCACGAAAGTAACGAGCAAAAGTGTCAATTTTTGCGCGTTAAGGGGGCAGGGGGTTGCTAAAAGAGAATATTGAGGAGGGCAGGGCATTGTAGCAAACGGTTCTGTTGCAGGTTCTGTTGCAATCTTTTGGGACCGAAGAACGGATGTGTCGCAAACTCTGAAGCCGCCCGTTCACGCGCTAACCCAATCGAGATTCTCTTATGTAGTGCGTCTCGTTTGCATCTTGAATGTTTCATTTATTGAAGTATATCACCACGAATTCTATTGAGGGCGATAAAATGGCTGAACAGAATGAGCGCTCACTTGGTGGATACAGTCCCGAAATTCAGGCGATGATGGGTGTGTATGCACTCTACTGGAAACTGGAAGAGAGCATTGATGCGATCCAGACCGACCTGAGCCATCAGGAATGCCATATGGTGATCAAATTGGAACAGCCAAAACGCATGGGTGTCTTGGCTTGCGACATGCTCACGTTGCCTTCAACGATCACCGCTACAGCAGATGCACTTGAAAACGCCGGGTATCTGGTTCGCCAGCGTGATCCAAGTGATCGTCGCGCCTGGTTATTAGTGTTGACGGAACAGGGTGAAGACGTTCGAAGGCAAATCGTAAACGAAGCTGGCGAATTGTTCCGCAGTGTTTCGGGACTGAATGATGAAGAAACCGCCGAGTTCGCCAGGCTGGCCGTCAAAATCCGAGATAACGTCCTGGAAACAGGCATACCTGAAGGTTTGAAAAAATGAAGCTCCCGTCGATTCTGGGCCTTGGCCTGATCCTGCTGGCGACCTCGCTCACGGCGCAGGAAGCTCCGAAACCGGTGAAATTGCTATTGGTGAGTGAAACGTCGCCCGGATTCTCGCGCCAGTTCTTTGGCCGCGTCGCCGCACGTCAAACGGTTGATCTGGCCTTTCAGGTCGCGGGGCAGATCATTGAAATGCCTGTGACCGAAGGATTGGTTATCCCCAGGGGCGAACTAATTGCAAAACTCGATCAGGAGCCGTTCGAACTGCAACTCAGTCGCGCACGACTTCAGAAAGATCAGGCGGACCGCACCGTCGCCCGTCTTGCCAGATTGAAGGGGACGACGGTCAGTCAGGTGGCACTGGATGATGCGGATACCAATGCCCAACTGGCGGCGATCGCGGTGCGCGACGCCGAATATGCCCTGGAACACGCGACGCTGACTGCCCCGTTCGATGCGCTCGTGTCCAGCCGCACGGTCGAGGCGTTCACGACCGTATCGGCGGGATCGCCCATCGTACGCATCCACGACATGTCGGAACTGCGGATCGAGGTCGACGTGCCTGAAATCCTGTTCCAGCGCACCGGCGAACAGGAAGACGTTACAATTACGGCCAAATTCCCTGCCAGTGATCAGGTGTTCCCGTTGCAGGTCCGGGAATTTGACGCGGAAACGTCGAGCGTGGGACAAACATTCCGGATCAATTTCGGCCTGACACCGCCCGAGGGAATGCAAATTCTTCCCGGATCGTCCGTCACGGTGAATGTGCAGGTTCAGGATCATCAAAGCGGTATCATCGTTCCTGCGACGGCCATTGTCGCCGATGCCGAAGGCAATCTCGGTGTCATGATGTTTTCTCCGGTCGGAGCGGATGAAGGTACGGTCCGCCTGGTTCCTGTGGAAATTGAACCGACACAAACGGGGGGCGTGCGTGTATTGTCCGGCCTGTCCGACGGGGATGAAATTGTGGTCGCCGGCGGTAGCGCCCTGAGTGACGGGCAGGCGGTGCGCCGCTTTGCCGGGTTTGCAAACTGAAGGGCAGACTGATGAACATCGCGCGCGCATCAATCGACAGGCCGCTTTATACGTGGCTCATCATCCTCGTGGCGCTCTTTGGCGGCATCTGGGGTTTCTTCTCGCTTGGACGGTTGGAAGATCCCGCCTTTACGATCAAGCAGGCCGTCATTGTAACCACTTATCCTGGCGCAACAGCCGAGCAAGTGGCGCTGGAGGTTTCCGAACCCCTCGAATCCGCCATTCAGCAAATGGGCGAGGTGGACATCATCACCTCGGTCAACCGTCCCGAACAATCCCTGATTGAGGTTGAGATCAAGTCGACTTACGACGGAAGCGAGTTGCCGGACATCTGGACGCAACTGCGCGCCAAGGTAAGGGACGCTGCGCGCGGCTTGCCGCAGGGGGTAGATCAGCCCTACGTGAATGACGGATTTGGCGATGTGTTCGGTTTGTTCTACGCCGTGACCGCACAGGGGTTTTCGGACGCTGAAAAACACGAATTGGCCACCTTCCTGCGGCGGGAATTGCTGACGGTGGATGGTGTTGCCGACGTCGAAGTTCAGGGACTGCCCGAGGAAGCGATTTTTATCGAACCTGACCTGGCGATCTCGGTGAACCAGAACGTTCCGTTGCAGGCGATCAACAGCGCAATTGCAAATGCGAATTCGGTCAACGATTCAGGCTCACTTCGATCCGACAACAGCCTGACTACGCTGCTGACTGCCGAAGGGTCGGACAGCGTGTCCGCGATTGCGGGTCTGTCCGTCGGCTCTCAGGGCCATGTTATCAACCTGTTCGACATGTCGGATGTCTATCGCGGTCGCCAGAACGACCCCGACCTGATGATCCGCTTTGACGGGACCGAAGCCTTTACACTTGGTATCGCCGGGCTATCGACAGAAAACATTGTTGAGGTCGGCAAACGTGTGGATGCCAAGATGGCCGAGCTGGATTCGGATATTCCTTTTGGTGTCGAAATCCTGCCGATCTATCAGCAGCATGTCGTGGTCGAACAAGCCTCGAACGACTTTCTTGTGAACCTGGCAATGTCGGTTGCGATCGTTGTTGCAGTGCTAGGTATCTTCATGGGGTGGCGCGCGGCGATTGTTGTGGGCAGTACGCTCCTGCTGACTGTCGTGGGCACCCTTCTGTTCATGTCACTGTTTTCCATCGAGATGGAGCGGATTTCGCTTGGGGCACTCATCATCGCGATGGGGATGCTGGTCGACAACGCCATTGTTGTTGCTGAAGGTATGCAGATCGCCATGCTGCGCGGAAAGAACTCGCGCGATGCAGCGGATGACGCGGCATCGAAAACTCAGATTCCCCTTCTGGGCGCTACCATCATCGGGATCATGGCCTTTGCCGGTATCGGCCTGAGCCCCGACGCGACCGGTGAATTCCTGTTCTCGCTCTTTGCGGTGATCGCTATCTCGTTGCTGCTGAGCTGGCTTTTGGCCCTGACCGTTACCCCGATGTTGGGTCACTACTTCTTCAAGCAGGGCAAGGAAGGTGAGGTTGATGCATATGGTGGCTGGCTGTTTCGAGCCTATGGCGCGACCCTGAAGATGGCACTCAAGCTTCGTTGGCTGGTCATCGTGGGGTTGGTTGCAGTTACAGCTGCCTGTTTCGCGGGGTTTGGGCTGATGAAGCAGCAGTTCTTCCCAAACTCCAACACGCCTCTCTTTTTCGTGCATTACAAATTGCCTCAGGGCACTCCGATTGCACGGACGTCCCAGGACCTGGCACAGATCGAAGACTGGCTGAGCGAGCGGGACGATGTGGTTTCTGTCACGACCTTCGTCGGGCAGGGGGCAACGCGGTTCATGCTGACCTACGCTGCCGAGAAACCCAATCCCAGCTATGGGCACATGATCATTCGTACGGAAACGCTGGACGACATTCCGCAGCTTCAGGCCGAGCTTGAAGCCTATGGAACGGCTCTGTTCCCCGAAGGAGAGTTTCGGACCAAGCGTCTGATCTTTGGCCCGGGCGGCGGTGACCCGATCCAGGCCCGGTTTTCTGGCAGCGATCCCGTGGTTCTTCGCCAGCTGGCCGAGGAAGCCAAAAAGCGCATGGTTGAAGCATCCGGGAATGTCATCGGGGTTCGGCACGACTGGCGGGAAAAGGAACTGGCGCTGCAGCCGATTTACGCGACCGAACGGGCGCAAACCGCAGGCGTGACACGTGAAGACATCGCGGCTACGCTTCTGTTCTCGACGGATGGCGTCACCGGAGGTGCGTTCCGTGAACGAGACCGTCTGATCCCGATCATCCTGCGCAGGCCGGTTGATGGTGACTACTCAGTTGTGGATCAGGTCGTCTATTCGGCGCAGGCTGAAAAGTGGGTGCCAATCGAACAAATGGTCGATGGATTCGAGTACAAATCGCAAAACACACTTGTACATCGCCGCAATCGCGTCCTCACGATCACCGTCGGCGCCGACATCCCCTCGGACATGACCGCTGCGCAAGTGCACGGTGAAGTGCGCGATGCGATCGAGGGGATGGAGATTCCCCCGGGATACAAAATGGAATGGGGTGGTGAATTTGAAGATTCGCGCGACGCTCAGGAAAGTCTGGGCAAGCAACTGCCGCTAAGCCTGCTGATCATGGTGATGATTTCGGTGCTTCTGTTCAACGCAATCCGCCAGCCGATCATCATCTGGCTGCTGGTGCCTATGTCTGTGAACGGAGTGGTAATCGGATTGCTGGGCACCGGATTGCCATTCACATTCACCGCGCTGTTGGGGTTGCTCAGCTTGTCGGGAATGCTGATCAAGAACGGTATTGTGCTGGTCGAGGAAATCGATCTGGTCCGTGCCAGTGGAAAACCGCTGCGTGATTCCATCGTCGAAGCATCCGTCTCGCGTTTGCGCCCCGTTATGCTGGCGGCAATCACGACGATTTTGGGCATGGCGCCATTGCTGACGGACGCATTCTTTGTCTCGATGGCCGTAACGATCATGGCTGGTCTGGCCTTCGCCACGATCCTGACAATGGTTGCCGCACCTGTCTTTTATCTGGTTTTTTTCTCACGGGATGAACGGCAGGAGGTGACAGCGCCCTGAGTATTTAAAGGTCAGGGCCGGATTGGCAGGTTGTTTCTGAGCGTTGAAGATTGGCATCTGACCGCTGGTTATGCGGCCAAGGTTTTGGTGGGTTCCGTCGCAATTTTTGAAGGCCGAATAGGTTGAGCAGTCGGGTCGACTATCCAGCCAATTGCGCGAACTGCTGAAACGGGCAGAGTCCAGGCGTGAATTGACCCTTGCGGATCATGTTGACCAACTCGATGCCATCCAGGACAGATGCGGCTGAAGCGAAGGATTTGAAGCCGAGCATGGGCCTGATCCGTCGTTTGAATAAACGATGGTCTTGTTCCGGCGTTTGGACAGCATGAAGTCAAGAGTTTTGCCGTATTTGTCGATGGTTCTATAGAGGTAAACCCATTCACCTTTAACCTTCACATACGTTTCATCCATACGCCATGAACGGTCTGTGGGGCGTTTCCGATACCGTGCGGCATCAGCTAGGAGACCAGCGTATCGACTGACCCAACGGTTCAGCGTTGCGTGATCAAGGTCTACACCACGTTTCGCCATGATTTCTTCCAGATCGCGGTATGATACGCCGTAGCGCAGATAGAAGAAGACTGCATGAAGGATCACATCCTTTGGGAAGTGCGCGCCTTTGAATGAAACCATCTTCTCTGCACTCCCAAGTTGAAATTCGGGTTGCCGGTATCACAAGGGTTTCAATTCAAACAGAGAGCTCAAGAAATTTGCGACAGAACCGTTTGCAATACATCCACCAATTCTCAGTGTCTACGTGCAGATGCGTTCAGGTCAGGCAACGTCAGGTCCGCTGAGTTTGCGTGGTGCAGGCGGCGGCTCTGCCTGCGAAGGTTGGTGAACTCTGTAGACAGCTCAGGCCAGACGGCCCGGGCTGTGTCAGGTCGCGCCGAATATGAGCATGCACCGATCCGTGCAATTGCGTCGTCCAGTGAGGCGATTGACGTGTTCGGGACATGCAGCTGCCATTTGGTCAATGCGTCGAATGTTCGGCCAAGATCGCGTTGCTTGATGGCGGCGTGGACCTGCCGTGCGTCATAGGGTTCTGAGTTTTGCCAGTAGACGCGGGCGCGCCGCACCGCACTGCGCAGGACCCGTTGCAGCGCAAAGCCTGCTGTCCCAAGGATCAACAGGCCGAGGCCACCGAAGATCAGCAGGATGACAGGCGCTCGTTGCTCTGCCTCAGGTGCTGCGGTCCCTGTAATAGTCAGATCTGCGCCGCTCAACATAGCGGTTTCAACGGCACCGGACTGCAGATTGAACCATTTGGCTGTGATTTCGGGCAGTGTGATATTATCGGGTTCAACGGCGAGATAGGTTACGGTTTCCGTGCGCGTTCCGGATAACAAGCCCCGGTCCTGGTGTTCGGAAACGCTGGGGTCTTTGGGATATGCGCGCAACTGGTTCTGGTTGGTGTCCGGGATCAACTGCGGTATCAGAATAGGTGTTGTACCGGAAATTTCGGCAGTCACTGTCCGCACCAACGCATCACCCACATCAAACGCATCGGGGACGTCTAGCGTCTGCGACAGCGTGAATCCGTTTGCGATGATCAGAGGCGACAGGTCTGCGGCTGCATCCGGCACAATGGCCTGAAATCGAATTGGATCAGTATCAAGTTCGACCGTGACGGGCTCGATCCCGCCTGGCGTGGCATAGGTGACGCTGACCGTTTGGGCCGGTATTTCAAAGCCTCCTGCCCGCAGTGGATAGACGCGATAAGATCTTTGCACCCCCGACCAGGTCTCGCCGTTGACCGTTTCCGTGATTGGCCGTGATGCGCGCTGCGGTAGCCTCACAATCAACCCAGGCACTTCCAGTGACGGAAACTCGGGCGGTGCAGGCGTAAAGGTCGATACCAATACTTTCACCTGAACGATCAATGGCTGTCCGACGATCACCTCTGTTTCGGCCAGTTCAACGCTGATCAAGGGTGTGTCCTTCGCGACAAGCGCAACTGGGGACAGGGCCAGAATCAGGATCAGCAGCGTGCGTATCATTGGCCCCTCCGAGAGTTCTCCAGCAGGAACCGGCTGCGTAGAAAGTCACCCATATCAGTGTCGATTGCCTGAATCCATTGGTCGGTATTCAAGGGGGTGGCCTCTTCTTGCGGGGCATCGATCTGGGTGTCTGCGCCGCGTCCTGCTTCGTTGTCGAACACGATCTCGTCAGCACCAATCCCAGCTTCCTCACCGGTGTCCGACTGTTCACGCAGGTCTTCGACATACTCGATTATGGCCTTGGTGACGTTGATATTGTGGGCGGCCTCGGGAAAATCGGGCTGTCGCTCAAGCGCCGTTTCGAACGACTGGATTGCCGGGCGGTACTGGCGATTTTTAACCTGGGCCATGCCCTGAGCAAAGGCAGCATCGGCGGTGTCGAGCGGCTGGAACACGTCGATGGCCGCGTCGTATTGGCCAGAGCGGTACAAGGCATAGCCTTTCCACATCGGGTCCTGGAACAGGGAAGCGGCGTCGGCAAATCGTTTGTCCTGAAACGCGCGCCATCCTTGTTGGTCGGGGGTCAGAAACCAGTCGATCCAGCCTTCGGCATGCCCGGTGCCCGGTACAGTGCTCAGCCAAATGGCCGATATCATCGCCCCCCAGCGCATGGTCCAACCCCTCCGAAACCACAGGGCTACCAGAATGGCAATCGGCCAGAGCAGCACCCAGCCTCGGTCATTCCACTGCAACCGTTCGTCCGCCGCCAAGGTCGCCTGATGAACCGATCGGAGAATGCGCTCTATCCGCGCGATGTCAGAGCCATCAGGACCAAGCCTGATGACGGTGGCGTCCGCGACCTGATCCAGCTGAGGGATGATGATGGTGTCGGGCGCGGCAACCAAAAAAACAATTGGTGGGCGCGGGGGGTCGCGTGTTTGGTTCAATTCTGCCAGAACCGACGGGTTCAGATCATCTAGCGCAAACAGAATGGCACCAGGCGTGTCGCTGGTTGCCAGGATTTCGATGGCCAGTTCCAGAGCTGCTGCGGCGTCGTCGCCCTGAACCGGCATCACCTCTGGTGTGAGACTATCGATCAGGGGCCGCAGGATGTTCGGGTCCTCGGTCAGGGGGGCCACGCGATGAGCTGACCCGGCATAAGCGACCAGTGCGGTGCGCGCGCCTGCGCGCGCCTCGATCAGATCAAGGACCTTGAATTTGGCCCGTTCCAGCCGGGTTGGTGCAAGATCAGGGGTATTCATCGATGGTGCGACCTTCAGCGCCGCCACCAACGGGGCTGTTTCGGCGACCAATGGATTGGGAATACGGTTCCAGGTCGGCCCTGCCGTTGCAAGGGCCAGCAAGATCCCGGTTAATGCAACCATGTCAATCGGGTAAATCCGCCTGCGTGATCGGCGACCGACCTCCAGCGCCTGCGCCAGGTGGGGAGCGATGCCGGTGGATTGTCGCGTTCGGCCGGCGTCTTTGGGCCGAATGATCCACCACAGCGCCAGCATGGGCAGGATTGTCACCAGCCAATAAGGCCGGATGAAATGGAAGGCCTCCAAAGCAGCGCTCATGCCCGGCCCCTTCTGCGAGAGGTGATGGTCAGACCCACGGCAGTCACCACAATCAGCATAATGGCCAGGCCCATCGGAAGGTGGAAAAGACTGATCCGGGGCCTGAAACTCTGGGTTTCGATCAGCCGTGGTGTCAACGCGTCGATCTCAGCATAAACCTCTTCCAATGCGGTCTGATCATTGGCAAAGAAATAGGCCCCGCCGGTGGCAGAAGCGATGTCTTTCAGGGCGGTCAGGTCGACCCTGTCCTCGCCCGAGGCCTCTGGATCGCCGACCCCGATTGTATGTATCGTGACATCCCGCTCTGCCGCCACCGCAGCGGCGTTGGCAGGGGACATCCGGCTGCTTGTATCGGCCCCGTCGCTGAGCAGTATCAGAACGCGGTCGTCAACTTCGCTGGCGTCAAATGTGCGTAGCGACAGACCGATGGCATCGCCAAGCGCTGTATTGGGACCGGCCAGTCCAACCTCTGTCTGGTCCAGAAACCCCTGCAGGCTGGCAAGGTCTTCGGTGAAAGGCGCCTGCACATAAGCGCGGGTGCCAAAAATGATCAGAGCCATGCGATCGCTGTCACGGGTTGCGATGAAATCGGACAGGACATCTTTGACCGCTGCCAGCCGTTGCTGACGATTGCCGCCGGGGGTCACAAAATCTCTCTCGTCCATCGACCCCGAAATGTCGACAGCTAGAACGATGTCGCGGGCTGACGTTTCTATCACGACCGGCTCGCCCAGCTGTTCTGGCTTGGCTATTGCGAACACGATAAGCACCCAGACCATGCTGGCAACGGCCATCTGGATCCATGATCGGTCGAGAACGGCCGCGCCCGCACGTCCTTCGGCCCCGGCGGCGTGGGTGATCTGGCGGAAAAACGGGATGCGTATCGCACTGACCTGTTCCCGGTGGGGGGGAAGCAGGCGCCACAAAAGATATGGCAGAGGCAACAGACATAGCGCCCAGGGATATGCCAGTGCCACCGTCATGCGCGGGTTGATCCTGTGTGCAGGCGCACCCAGTCCGCAGCAACGTCACGCAAACCCGGAACCGCTCTGGCGCGTTCATAAGGTGCTGTGGACACAGCGCGCCCTGCGCCGTTTGCAAAGGCTGATCCAGGATAGGTGCTGTCCAGAAAGTCCAGCCACGCCTCGCCGGTCAGCGGAACGATCTTGTCCCGAGGAAAGGCGGCCAGTGCTGTGCGGCGCAGGATGTCGGCGATCGCGGCAGCGTCATCATCGGAGCGCTGCAATTCCGCCAGCGCAGCGCGCCGATAGGCGTTGGCACGCCAGCGTCGCCATAGCCATATACAAAGCATGACTAAAACAAGAGCCAGCCCGAGGAAAACAACTGTCCAGCCGGGCGTCTGCGGTGTCATCGAGACTGCAGGCGGTTGCGGGACGTCTTCCAGCAGGTCCAGCAATTCGATCAGGTTCTGCCCCTCAAATGTCTGGTTCATCGTGGCGCACCATGCCCAAGCAGCTGTGCAATCTGATCCAGTGCCGGACTGGACGTGGTCAGCGAAAGCAGAGGAAAGCCATATTTCCGCGACCAGGACTGGACACTTTCAATTCGCCCATGCAGGAACGTTTCGATCCGGTGGCGCGTATCTGCCGTTCGGGTGTCAATCTCTGCCTGCAGGCCGCTATCGGTCACCGTCACTTTCAGATTGTCAGGTAAACCCAGGGTCGTAAAATCCGAGACATTGAACATGATCAGATCATGTGCCCGCGCCAGAGCCGAGATTAGTTTTTCGGTCTCGTCATCCACCCCGTCGAAGTCGGAAAACACCATCACCAGCGCGTTTGATTTGGCAATGCGTATTGCTGACCGCAGAACTCGGTTGATCGACGTCTCCTCGGGGATCGGGGCCTGTGCGGTCAACATCGCGTTGGCAGCAGCGATCGAGTGTAGAAATTGCTCCAGCGCCTTGTGGCTGCGTTGTGGGCGGTGCTCAGCCATCGTAGTGTCGCCAAAAATCAGGCCGCCAACTCGGTCACCTTGCGCCAGTACGCGATGCGCTGCCAAGGCGGCTGCTTCGGCGGCGATCACCGATTTCATGTAGACAGAGCTGCCAAAAAACATCGACATGCGCTGATCAACCAGCAGCAGAGTGGGGCGGTCGCGCTCTTCGGTGTAAACGCGCACATGGGGCACCCGGGTGCGTGCCGTTACTTTCCAGTCGATGGTGCGGATGTCGTCGCCTTCTGAATACTCCCGCAGCTCTTCAAAGTTCAGGCCGCGGCCCCGTAGTTTTGAGGTGTGCCGGCCGTTCAGGATCGAATGCGCAGGCTGGCGCGGCAAAAAGGACAATTTGCGCGCGCGCTCGCCCAACTGCCGCAAGCCCGCGATATCGACGTGAACACGTGGATCGTTCGGCATATCGGTCGACGAAACAGGCACAGGCAACCCCTATGGCAAAGCGACGTGAGACAGCATCTGGTCGATCACATTATTGGCAGACACGCCATCGCCCAGAGCTTCGAAACTGAGCGTCAGCCGGTGACGGAACACATCATGGGCGATGGCGCGAACATCCAGCGGGTCGACATAGCTGCGCCCATGCAGCCAGGCATGGGCGCGGCTGCATTTGTCCAACGCAAGCGAGGCACGCGGGCTGGCCCCAATCTCGATCCAGCGCGCCAGATCGGCACTGACGGGCTTGGGTGTTCGCGTGGCATAGACCAATTCTGCCATATACCTTTCGATCGCGTCCGAGACGTGGATCTGAATGATTTCACGCCGGGCCTGAAACACAACGCTCTGGGGGATGTTTTCTGTTTTGTCTTTGGGTTGCTTGGGTTGGCTCGCTTTGGCTTCCTCGCTCCGAACCAGCCGTATGACCTCAACTTCGTCTTCGATCGGCGGGTAGGTCACGTTAACATGCATCAGGAACCTGTCCATCTGCGCCTCAGGCAAGGGATAGGTTCCTTCCTGTTCGATCGGGTTTTGCGTCGCCATCACAATGAACAGTGGTTCCATCTTGTGGGTGGTTCCAGCAACGGTGACCTGTCGTTCCTCCATCGCTTCGAGCAGTGCCGCCTGTACCTTGGCCGGGGCCCTGTTGATTTCATCGGCCAGTACAACGTTGGCGAAAATCGGACCCGGATCGAAACGGAACGCGCCACCGTCATCGGTCTGATAATAGACTTCGGTTCCGGTGACATCCGAGGGCAGCAGATCGGGTGTGAATTGAATTCGGCTGAATTTGGCGTCTAGATTTTTGGCCATGGCCTTGACTGCGCGGGTTTTAGCCAACCCGGGCAGACCCTCGATCAGCAAATTACCATTGGCCAGCAGCCCGATCACAAGCCTGTCAATCACATCCCGCTGACCGATAATGGACGCGCCCATGCGGTCGACAAGTTGCGAGATCTGGTCCCGCGCGAATGATGTACTGGAATGGTCGTTGGTCATGCTGAGTTTACTCACAATTTGAACAGTCTAATGGTCTGACCGTCAGTGAATTTTCTGGTGGAATAATTTTCAATTTCAAGTGTCTTGAGGCGTGGGCCTCTGCGACAAAACCCCTGGAAATCAGCTTTAGCCATCGCTGGTACAGGACTTTTCCGATTCGAAAGGTCTTTTGTAAATTGATACCTGCACAGCGGAAGAAAAGCTATCTTTTCGGTGGGTTGGCTCTGGAAATGGTCGATTTCCGTGACTGCGTCAGTGGTGTCGGCAACTGAAGCTCGTCCACAAGGAAAGCTGTCAGCCAATCAGACGGCTGCATCCGCAAATGGCTCTTTTGCGAAGTTTTGAACATTTACCTTCTTGGCGATAGCGCCTTTTTGACAAAAGGCATTATCCAGTTGAAGGTTGGTATATGATTTCTTCCAGATCGCGGTATGACATTCCGTAAGGGACGTATTAGAACACCGCGAAAAGGGTCACGGCCTTTGGATACTGTGCGCCCTTGAAAGAAATCATGAACCGACTTTCGGCTTCAAAATTTCTATACCCATTCACTCGAAGCAATTTTGGACGTCAACAGTTGATAGGTTGCAATAGATCCCTTTGACGTTTGAGCTTTTATGTGTGCTATCTGAAGTAATTGCGAAGAACACGCTTTGAGTGCTGTTCTATGCTGATGGGTGATCAAGCGACACCTTTAATCAGAGCAATGTCAGCCAGGCACGCTCCGGAACGTTTTGCTCGCGCGGCACGGTATTCGTCCGAATCGTAGCAGGCACGGGCCTGTTCTATACTATCGAATTCGATGATGACCCTTCTTTGCCATTTTTGACCTTCAAGAGTTTCCGCTTCTCCGCGCGCAAGGAATTTGGCACCATATTTTCGGAAAGCTTCCGGCGCGATGGCCTGATAATCCTGATATGCATCCGGGTTGGTCACGGTTACGTTGGCGATCCAATAGCCTTTGACGGTTTCAGTCATGAGAATTGTTCTCTTCTTCGGCAAGCAACCGATCTGCGATTGCGGTTGTATCATCCAAATGAATTTCGACGGCGGCACGCGCGGCGTCTGGATTTCCGGAAACGATAGCTTCGCAAATCTTTTCCATATGCTCAATTCCGGGCAGCGCGCGATCAGTGGCTGACAGCGTCATCATGCGCAGTCGGCTGATCCGACCATTCAGGCGCTGAACGACATCCCAGGCGATGTAGTGACCAGCGCCATCAAAAATCTCTGAGTAGAAATCGGCGGTGGCGCGGAAGATAGCGCCAGGTGTTCTGTCTGAGAATTCTTGTTTCAAACGCTTTAGTGCATTTTTGAGAGCACGAGCACGTTCAGTAGTGATATTGCATGCACAGTTTTCTGCGGCGGCTGTCTCGAGCAAGCGGCGAATATCATAGATCTGCCGCGCATCCTCGCGGCTCATGGTGGCCACGATTGGGCCTCGGCCCGGTAGAATTTCTACCAACCCTTCAGCTTCCAAATATCGAATGGTTTCACGTATCACTGTTCGGCTGACACCCAATTGGTCACACAGCGGGCGTTCGACAAGTCTTTGGCCGGGCTCAAATAATCCTTCGATGATTGCTTCACGCATGCGCTCCTGAACCATGTCTCGCAGGGTGGCTGGCGGGTGATCGATTTTCGCTAACTTCGGTGTGCTCATGACAGCGACGCTATCGTGATGGAGTTTACTGCACAAGGTATTATTGACAGGTGGTATGTTGGTATACCATGTTACAGCGCAACGAATCGCAAGGAATACCGTCATGCCCGCCGAAATCCGCAAAACACTACTGCACGTTGAAAACACCCTGATCGAAGGGGGGAAGGTCGCAGAGCAACCGCTGAAGATGATTGCAGCGGTCGCAGTGATACGGAATCCGTGGGCTGGCCGTGGCTTTGTGGACGACCTGAAACCCGAGATTCATGATTGCGCGCCGGGCCTTGGCAGCCTGCTGACCGACATGGTGCTCGATGCCGCCGGTGGCGGGGATAAGGTCGAAGGGTACGGCAAAGCTGCGATCGTTGGAGTCAACGGCGAGGTCGAGCATGGTTCGGCCCTGATCCACACCTTGCGCTTTGGTAACTTTTATCGCGAGGCGGTCGGTGCGAAATCATATCTGGCGTTCACCAACACGCGCGGTCCGGCAAATGCCGCGATGCAGATCCCTCTAATGGACAAGAACGATGGCGGTCGGCGCAGCCATTACCTGACCATCCAGTTGCAGGTGGCAGACGCGCCCGCACCGGATGAGATCATGATCGCGCTTGGTGCCTCGATTGGTGGTCGCCCACATCACCGTATCGGTGACCGTTATCAGGATCTCAAGGAACTGGGCCATGATGTCGACAACCCTGCAGCTGTCTGAGCCCTTCGGCACGGTCGCCTATCGCGAGACGGGTTTATCCCACGCCGGGCAAGCTGCCCCCGTTGTGCTGATCCATGGCGTGGGGATGCAATCGGCAGCCTGGCGCCCTCAGATCGAGTTCCTCGCACAGACGCATCACGTGATCGCGTTGGACATGCCGGGGCATGGTGGCAGTGACCAGATCCCCGCAGGGTCTGAACTGCCGGTGTTTCTGGATTGGTTGTTGGCGGTTTTGGATGCGCTGAAGCTGCCGCGCGTCAATATTGCTGGCCATTCAATGGGCGCGCTGATTGCGGGCGGTTTTGCTGTGCGCAACCCGCATCGGGTTGAACGGGTCGCGTTGCTGAACGGGGTGTTCCGCAGGGACGCGGCCTCAAGCAAGTCCGTGATTGAGCGCGCAAAACTAATCGGAACCGGAACTTTTGACGTCGAAACCCCGCTGCGGCGTTGGTTTGGCGATACACCTGTCGAACAGGCCGCGCGTGACGACGTTGCGGCTTGGCTTTCAGCCGTTAATATCGAAGGCTACGCCACCGCCTACAACGCCTTTGCACGCGGTGATGCCCTTTATGCGGAAGGGTTCGGTACAATTGCTTGTCCTCTTCTGGCCCTGACCGGAGATGGCGACCCGAATTCGACCCCGGCCATGTCCTACGCAATGGCGGAGGCCGCGCCGAAGGGGACGGCCATCGTGATCGAAAATCACCGGCACATGGTGAATCTGACTGCGCCGGAAACCGTGAATGCAGCTTTGGAAACCTGGTTGCAAACCCCATCGGAAGAGGTTGACCCAAAATGATCGAATTCGACCCGCGCATGCTGAGCAACCCGCGCGCCTTGCGCAATGCTTTTGGCACCTACATGACCGGCGTCACAGTCGTGACTGCGCATGATGAGAGCGGCAACCCGCTGGGTTTTACAGCAAACTCATTTGCTTCGGTCTCGCTTGAGCCCCCTTTGGTGCTGGTGTGCCTCGCCAATACATCAAGCAACTATGAAACCTTCGCGAACACGTCGAAGTTCGCGATCAACATTCTGTCCGAAGGCCAGATAGAGGTGTCGAACACCTTCGCTCGCCCGGTCGAGGACCGGTTTGCGACTGTTGACTGGCTGCCTGGCCCCAACGGATCGCCTATCCTTGATGACGTTTCGGCTTGGTTCGACTGCGACATGTCTCGAACCGTTGATGCAGGCGACCACTTGATCCTAATCGGTGAGGTCAAAGCCTTTGATCACAATATTGCACCCGGTCTGGGCTATGCCCGTGGTGCCTATGTAACCCCCGCCGCCGAAGCCAAGGCCCTGAGCAAACGGACCGGAATGGTCGTGTCCGCCCTGATCGAACGGGATGGGAAAATCCTGCTGCAGGGTGATGGCAATGGCCGCCTTACCATTCCGTCCACCGATGATGTGGCCGATGGTGCCAACGCGGCCCTGACCCGCCTGATCAGCGAGAGCGGCCTACAGGCGGAACCGGGGTTTATCTACTCAGTTTTTCAGGATGAAGCGCGCAAACTTCAACACATCTCGTTCCTGTGTCAGGCCGCCGATGGCGAACCGGAAAATGGTGTTTTCACCGAGATTAGCGGGTCCACTCTGATGGATATCGCCGATCCGGCCATCTGCACCATGCTCGAGCGGTTCGGCAAAGAAAGCCGCATCGGAAATTTCGGGGTGTATTACGGAAATGAGGTGAGTGGCGAAGTCAAACCACTTACCGCTGGGAGCTAACTTGGCATGAAATTCTCACTTTTTGCGCATATGGAGCGGATCTCTCCGGATCAGGATCAGAAGCAGCTGTATGATGAGTTCATTCAGCTGTGCAAAATCGCCGACGAGGGCGGGATGCATGCGGTCTGGACCGGTGAACATCACGGGATGAACTTTACCATCGCGCCGAACCCGTTTCTGAATCTGGTAGATGTCGCGCGTCACACCAAGAACGTGCGGCTGGGGACCGGTACGGTGATTGCACCATTCTGGCATCCGATCCGTTTGGCGGGTGAGGCCGCGATGGCCGATATCATCACCGAAGGGCGTCTGGATCTTGGCATTGCCCGCGGTGCCTACAGCTTTGAGTACGAGCGCATCATGCCTGGCATGGACGCTTGGGAAGCCGGTCAGCGTATGCGCGAGCTTGTGCCCGCCGTGCAGAAGCTTTGGCAAGGTGACTACGCCCATGAGGGTGAGTTCCATCAGTTTCCAAAGACCACCTCTGCGCCGTTGCCGATACAGCAGGATGGCCCCCCGATCTGGGTCGCGGCGCGTGATCCGAACAGCCACGAGTTCGCGGTTCAGAACGGCTGCAACGTTCAGGTGACGCCGCTTTGGAATGGCGATGATGAGGTGGAAGACCTCATGTCCAAATTCAATGCGGCCTGCGAGAAATTCCCGGAAGTTGCGCGGCCGAAGATTATGCTGCTTCGCCATACCTATGTGGCCGAAGACGAAGCGGATGTGAAACAGGCGGCGATCGAATTGAACCGGTTCTATTGCTATTTCGGCGCCTGGTTCATGAACAAACGGGAGATCACGCAAGGACTGATCGACCCGCTGAGCGACGAAGAAATCGCCGCGCATCCGTTCTATACACCGGAAAACATGGAGCGTGATCTGGTCATCGGCACTGCCGGTACCGTCATCGACCGCCTGCGCAAAAGTGAAGCGCTTGGATACGACGAATACTCGTTCTGGATCGATTCAAGCATGCCGTTCGAACGCAAGAAAGCCTCGCTAGAGCGGTTCATCAAAGACGTCATGCCGGCGTTTCAGTAAGGGATTGGCGTAAAATGCAGCAGTTTCAACAGTATATAGGCGGAACATTCTCGGATGGTGCAGGGCAATTCGACAGTTTGGACCCGGCAACGGGCCAGGTCTGGGCCCAGATGCCCGACGCGAGTGCCGAGGACGTCAATCATGCTGTTGATGCCGCTGAACAGGCATTCTTTTCGCCCGAATGGGCGGGGATGACCGCAACGGCGCGCGGTAAGCTGCTGCACCGGCTGGCCGACCTGATCGCGGAAAACGCACCACGTCTGGCCGAGTTGGAGACCCGCGACACCGGCAAGATCATCCGCGAGACATCGGCGCAGATTGCCTATGTAGCCGAATACTACCGGTACTATGCGGGGCTGGCCGACAAGATCGAAGGCGCGCATCTGCCGATCGACAAACCGGATATGGAGGTTTGGCTGCGGCGTGAACCAATCGGTGTTGTGGCCGCAATCGTGCCGTGGAATTCCCAGCTGTTCCTGTCGGCGGTCAAGATTGGCCCGGCCCTGGCAGCGGGATGCACGGTTGTCCTGAAAGCGTCGGAAGAAGGGCCCGCGCCGATGCTGGAATTTGCGCGCATCTTCGATCAGGCCGGGTTTCCTAAGGGCGTATTGAACATCATCACTGGTGGTCCTGTGGCAGGAGCCACTCTGACCAGCCATCCGAAAGTGGCCCATGTCGCCTTTACTGGTGGGCCGGAAACAGCGCGTCACATCGTGCGCAATTCGGCTGAAAATCTGGCCTCGACCTCGCTGGAACTGGGTGGCAAGTCCCCGTTCATCGTTTTTGAGGATGCCGATATCGAAAGCGCCGTAAATGCGCAGGTCTCCGGAATCTTTGCTGCCACCGGCCAGAGTTGCGTCGCGGGCTCGCGCCTCGTTGTACAGGCCTCGATCAAGGACGCGTTTTTGGCGCGGCTGAAGGAAAAGGCCGAAGCCGTCATCATCGGTGCACCCGATGATATGGCGACCGAGGTTGGCCCACTTTGTACAAAGCGTCAGCGGGACGTCGCGGTCGATCTGATCGAGCGGTCGGTTGCGCAGGGCGCCAAGCTGCTGACAGGTGGTAAGCCCGTCAACAGAGACGGGTTCTTTTTTCCGCCGACCATTCTGGATTGCTCGAACGTGCCAGATGCGGACAGTCTGACCAACGAATTTTTTGGACCTGTTCTGTCTGTGACCTCGTTTGAGACCGAAGCAGAAGCCATTGCAATCGCAAACAACACCAAGTTCGGGCTGGCCTCGGGCCTCTTCACCCAGAACCTGACCCGCGCACATCGCATGATCCGTGCCATTCGGGCGGGCATTGTCTGGGTCAACACGTATCGCGCCGTCAGCCCCATCGCTCCGTTCGGAGGTCATGGTCTTTCAGGTCACGGGCGCGAAGGCGGTCTGCAGGCTGCGCTGGACTACACCAAGATCAAATCGGTCTGGCTGCGCACCAGTGACGATCCGATCCCGGATCCGTTTGTCATGCGCTGATCTGAAACTCTTCACCGCGAACAAGGGCAAGCGGTGCGTTTATCTGTCAATGGGAGGAATACCAACATGGCTGACATCCAGCCCCCCAATAGTGGTGACCATCTGGTCTCTGACAAGGGGATATTCAAAGGGTTGCACAACGGGATGAGCATCGCTTCCAAAGCGATGGTCGCGGCCTTTGTGCTGTTCACAATTCTCAACGTCGACTTCGCCAGCGGCGTCTACAAAGGCGTTCGTTCATGGGTCGAGGGCGCGCTGAGCTGGTACTATATCAGTTCGGTCGTAATCCTGTTTTTTGTCTGTCTGTATCTGATGTTCAGTCGGTTTGGTTCAATTCGCCTGGGTGACGATGACAGCCGGCCGGAATTCTCCAACTTCTCATGGTTCGCCATGCTGTTTTCGGCGGGCGTTTCCATCGGCATCCTGTTCTTCGGTATCGCTGAGCCATTGTTCTACTTCGACAATGCTGCGGGTTGGGGCTACCCAAACAACCCGTTCGCCGATGCCGCCGGACATACCGAGATGAACATGCAGCGGGCCGTTGATGCGGTGGTCGTTACGAATTTCCATTGGGGCCTGCATGGCTGGGCGATCTATACAATGACCGGCTTGGCGTTGGGGTATTTTGCGTTCCGCAAAAAGCTGCCGTTGACCTTCCGCTCGGCGCTGTATCCGATCCTGGGCGATCGCATCTATGGACCGGCTGGCCACGCCGTGGATCTGCTGGCTGTGTTTGGCACAGTGTTCGGTATCGCAACCTCCATGGGTCTTGGTGTCACGCAAATGGCCGAAGGGCTGAACGTTCTGTTCAACACGGGCACGAGCACCATGCTGAAGGTCGGGTTGGTCGTCGGCATCTCGATCGTTGCGACCCTGTCGGCGGTTTCGGGGATCGGTAAAGGCATCCGCATCCTGTCGGAGTGGAACATCATCCTGTCGATCCTGCTGGTTCTGTTCTTCCTGTTCGCAGGTCCGACCCAGTGGCTGATCGGCTTTTTCATGAACGCCATGGGTGACTATGCCACTGGTCTGTGGTCGATGGGGTTCTGGACCGCGTCCGAGCCTGGCGACGTTGCCTGGCAAGGTGCGTGGACCATGTTCTATTGGGGCTGGTGGCTGAGCTGGGCACCCTTTGTGGGCATGTTCGTGGCGCGTATTTCCAAAGGGCGTACAATTCGTGAATTCATGCTGGGCGCCATGTTCGTTCCCACCACCATGGCCTTCATCTGGATTTCGATCTTCAGCGGCAACGCACTGTTCATAGAAATGAACGCCGCAGATGGCGTTGGTACCGCTGGCCTGATCGAAATGGTCAACAGCTGGAACCTGGGCGGTACGCTTTACGGCACGATTGACCTGCTGGCCTCAAATGGCACGCTGTCCTGGTTGATCTCGGCACTGGCCACCTTCCTGCTGGCGACGTGGTTCATCACCAGCTCGGACTCGGGCACTCTGGTCGTGACAACGATCTTGTCCATGGGCAATGCGCACCCGCCGAAACTGCACCGCGTCGTGTGGGGCGCTGCACAAGGTCTGGTTGCTGCCGTTCTTCTGATCGCTGGTGGCCTGTCTGCCCTGCAGACCGCCGCCATTGCAGCCGCACTTCCGATTTCGATCCTCGTGGTCCTGATGGCATGGGGTGTCATCAAGTCCCTCTACGAGGACAGCTCGGCTACCACGGTTTCGTCCGAGGTTGCACCGGATGGAACAGCGCTCGACGGTGATCTGCACGCCTGAGCCGGCGTCACCAACCAATTTGAACGGGCGGGGAAATCCTCGCCCGTTTGCAATCACACAGGAGACACCAATGCTGACTTTGAAGCGTGCCGATCTTTTGATTGAAGCGGCCTATTTGAACGGAGAATGGGCGGCGCGCGATACCCGGTTCGATGTCACGAACCCCTCGACCGGAGAGATTATAGCGCAGGTCACGGATTGTTCAGCCGCAGATGCACACGCGGCCATTAATGCGGCGCAATCCGCGCAAAAGGGCTGGGCCACGCTGACGGGCAAGGAACGTGCCGCAATTCTGCGCAAATGGTTTGACCTGATGGTCACCAACGTCGACGATCTGGGTGCAATCCTGACAGCCGAGATGGGCAAGCCACTGGCCGAGGCCAAGGGCGAAATCATGTACGGCGCCAGCTTTGTCGAATGGTTCGGCGAAGAGGCCAAGCGTGTCTACGGTGATACGATCCCGGGCCATCAGCGCGATAAGCGTATTGTGGTTATGAAACAACCCGTTGGTGTCGTGGGTGCCATCACCCCTTGGAACTTCCCTAACGCGATGATCGCCCGCAAAGTGGCCCCGGCGCTTGCGGCCGGTTGCGCCATGGTGGTCAAGCCTGCTGCTGAAACGCCTTTGTCTGCTCTGGCGATGGCGAAATTAGGAGAAGAAGTTGGCATTCCTCCCGGAGTGTTCTCTGTGGTCACATCCACCGACAGTGTTGGCATCGGCAAGGCGTTCAGTGATAACCCCGTGATGCGCAAGATCAGCTTTACCGGATCAACCCGTGTCGGAAAAATTCTGATGCAACAAGGTGCTGATCAGGTCAAAAAGCTCTCGTTGGAATTGGGCGGCAACGCGCCTTTCATCGTGTGCGATGACGCAGATCTGGATAAGGCCATCGAAGGCGCGATGATCTCGAAATTCCGCAATGCCGGACAAACCTGCGTCTGCACCAATCGGTTCTATGTGCAGGATGGCATCCATGATGCCTTTGTCGATAAACTGACACAGGCGGTTGCTGCGTTGCCGGTTGGGGATGGCTTTGCCGATGGTTCTGCGATTGGCCCGCTGATTACACCGGCTGCGGTTTCCAAAGTCCGCGAACACATCGCCGATGCGGTGAACAAAGGCGGAGATGTCGCCACCGGTGGTTCAGAGCATGAATTGGGCGGTACCTTCTTTCAGCCGACCGTCATCACCGGTGCAACGCAGGATATGGCGGTCGCACGGGAAGAGACCTTTGGTCCGCTGGCGCCAGTGTTCCGGTTCTCAGAGATTGGCGAAGCCATAGCTGCCGCAAATGATACCGAATTTGGACTGGCGTCATACGTCTACACTCAGAACCTTTCGCAGGTCTGGCAATTCATGGAAGAGCTTGAATATGGCATGGTCGGTGTGAACACGGGCCTGATCTCTACCGAAGTGGCACCGTTCGGTGGCATCAAGGAAAGCGGGCTGGGGCGCGAAGGATCAAAATACGGAATCGAAGACTATCTAGAACTGAAGTACTGCTGCTTGAGCGTTTGAGACTTAAGTTGGAAAGTACTGGGCGATTGCTTGAACCAGGTGATCGCCCAATTCAAATTCGGTCGGTACAGAATGCAGTGTCGCGATTTTTTTTGGGGTGATCAGAAAGGGGTTCTATCGCAAACATTGAAGCAACTGTCAGCCCAAACGCAGTTCTGATAGCTGCGTGCTCGGATAAGACAGGAGCAAACCGTGACGATCTCATTCAAGGGTGCGCACTTTCCGAAAGATGTGATCTAGCCAGCATTGTTCTTTTATCTGCGCTGTTCAGTATCGTACCGTCACCTGGAAGAAATCTTGGCTAAGCGAGGCGTTTCCGTCGATCATGCAACCTTAAACCGCTGGATTGTTATGTATTCACCGCTGGTTGCTGACCGAGCACGTCGTCGGAAACGTAGCTGCGATCGATCCTAGCGAAGGGATGAGACATATGTTCGGGTTAAAGGGGAACAGGATAACGTCCTTCGGATAATGCGCACCTTTGAAGCAGACCATGAGTAGGCTTTCAACTGCTGGCCATCAGGCCGTCAACTGCCAAAAAGATTGCAACAGAGCCAACGAGGTCGCCAACATGATCCGAAAGCGGCAATTCCCCAGCACTACGACATCCGGTTTTCGGCTGTTTGCTGACATCGTGGGACAAGTGTGTCCAGTAAGGCGCTGACTCTGGCCGCTCTAAAAGTTTGTGACACATCCGCCGTAGGTGAATGTGCCCCAATATATTGCTTAAAATATTTAAATTCGAACGTTCGGCTGTACGAACTGAACTTCCGTTTTATCCCGCATAGCGGACGTCACTCCCTATTGTTAACTTTCTAATGTCTGCATCGAGCCCATAGTGCAAATTTCTGCAGCGGTCACGAACGTCAGCAACCACGTATTCGACTTCGGCGCGGCGAATTGTTTGCCCATTGAGCCAATACTATCCAACCAAGCTAGCTCGGAGGGGTCTTTGGATCCGGCAATTTGCCCGCGTTCTGCACAGCCCAGTCGTGCATTTCATGTAAAAGGGGGATCAGGCTTTGGCCCAGTGGCGTGAGACTGTATTCGACATGTGGCGGTATGGTCTGGAAGTCTTTGCGAGAGACAAACCCCGTCTCCTGCAATTCGCTGAGCTGGCGCGTCAATGTACGATGGGTAATGCGCCCCAGATTGCGCTGGAGCTGATTGAACCTGCAGCTATCTTGCGCCAGCCAATAGATGATTAGCAGCTTCCAACGTCCTGAGATGGCCGAGATCAGCGCCTCAATCCGGCAGTGTTCTTCCGGCTCGTCCAGTTTCATTACAGTATCCTAAATGATCGTACTTGTTGGTTTGATCGCACATAGATAGCTAACGTTCCAAGCATCATGCCGCAATGGGGAACGCAATGGCCAAAAAGAAAATCGTGATCGTGGGAGGAGGCTATGTCGGGTTCGAGGTCGCCCAGAAATTGGACGCTTTTGCGGACGTCACCCTCATCGAACAACGCGAAGCCTTCGTTCAGCCGCCCGCCGCAATCCGTGCGCTGGTTGAGCCCACATTACTGGACCAGATCATTTTACCGTATGATAACCTGCTGAAATCAGGACAGGTCGTGCGGGGTCGCGCCGTTTCAGTCTCCCAATCAGAGGTCACTTTGGAATCCGGTGCAGTTTTTCCAGCGGACTTCGTCGTGATCGCCACAGGATCTTCCTATGCTGCCCCGTTCAAACCATCGGGCGACAGCGTCGCCGATTTCCGTCAGGCTAGCACAGAAATCAGCGCGCGGCTGGCAAAGGCGACTTCGATCGCGATTGTCGGGGCGGGTGCTGTGGGAACAGAGCTCGCAGGAGAAATTGCATCAGCGCTGCCGGGCAAATCCATCACCTTGATATCGTCTGACGAAGCCTTGTTTCCAATGTATCCGGCGAAGTTGGGCGCGCAGCTCAAACGCAAACTCGAACGCCTCGGTGTCACCGTTGTCTTAGGCCAAAGAGCGCAGGACCTGCGCCATATGGATCAGCCTTTTGAAGGAGCTGTGACCTTGACCGATGGTCGAGTGATCGAGGCTGATCTGGTGTTTCCGGTGATCGGTTCAAAACCCCAAACATCCTTGGTGCGAAACCTACCGGGCGCAAGCTTGGAGGAGTCGGGTCGAGTGAAAACCGACAGGTGGCTGCGCCCCTCAAACTATCCAAATGTCTTCGTTGCTGGGGATATTGCCGATGTAGGGGATGGCATGACGATTGTTGCAACAACCAGGCAGAACCCCTGGCTTGTAAAGATGTTGAAGAAAGTGCTGGGCGGCTCATCCGTTGAGGACCTGAAGCCCTATAGCCCCTGGAAGAAAGCGCCCATTTTGGTCCCGCTGGGTCCGGTCATCGGCAATAGCTGGCTTTTCGCTACAGTTGGTGATTGGACCACCCGTAAGATGAAAGGGAAAGAGCTTTTTATTCCCAAATATCGCAAGGCATTTGGCTTTGCGGACCTCAGAAAATAGCTCTGCCTATTAGGAACGTTCATTCGGCGCTCTTCTCAAAAAATAACGCGGCACTCCAGAACGTTGGACTTACTCCACATGCGTATGAGCCCCTTGTGGGCGTCCAAAAAGTTAGGAAATCCGGCATGACGGCCACTATCCAAACCAAGAACTATGGTGAAACGCTCAAGACAATGTCTGGCCTTGAGTTTCTAAAGCTCTCCATGGGAAAGGATTTTCCGCAACCCGAGATGGCCCGCACCATGAACTTCCGGTTGTCGGCGGTCGACGACGGAGTGGCTGTTTTGAACTGCATCCCAAGTGGCCGTCATTTGAATCATTTAGGTGCAGTGCACGGTGGCTGGGCTATGACAGTACTCGACGCGGCTCTTGGTGTGGCGGTTCAAAGCAAACTTCCAGCGGGCAAAGCGTTCACTACGCTTGAGACCAAAGTCAACATGGTGCGCGCTATTCGGCCCGACCATGGCGCACTACGCTGTGAAGCACACGCTGTACATGTGGGGGCGCGAACTGGCACTGCCGAAGCTCGACTATTGGGTGAGGATGGGACACTTTATGCACACGGAAGTTCTACGTGTCTGATTTTAGAAATCTGATCAAAACGATCATCCTCAGATCTATACCCGGTGTTAGCCTCCTAAGGCCTCTCTCCGGGCGGCATTGAGTTTATCGTATCTTGCGATCCCAGAGTTGCTATTTGAGATCGAAGCAACCGCAACAGCCTAAAACAGACCAAAGCGGCCATTGGAGGTAGCTTCCCAATTGGTCGCTTTGGGTTCTGTTGCAGTCTTTAGGGAACGATGAACTGTTTAAGCAATAGCAGCAATGGCCACCTAACCCGCACGTGCAGCGCGATACCTGCACTCAGCAAGAAACTTCGCAACAGAACCCTACGACAATCACTCAAAGCCTCGCTCATTGCGCCGGATCAGGTGAAACAAACCAGCAAGCGCCGCTTCGCGTCCCGCCAACGCGCCGTCGCGCGCTGTCGCAAGAACCAACTTTCGGGCCGAGGCTTGCGGAAGGCGGATACTTTTTACCTCGGCGGACTGGTATCGGACGACATCGGGCGCGGGCAGAAGCGTAAAGCCCAGACCTGCACAGACACATTCCATGATCGCTTCCAGATTATCGAGGACGATCGTCTCTGCCCCCTTTGGCCGTTCGTGCTCCAGCATTTCGCCAGCGATGAGTTTCCCGATCCCCGTGTCAGGCATGAAATGAAAAAACGGATGCTCACGCAACAATCCTGCAAGGCCCTCTTTCAGCAGCATCTCATGGGCCGCAAAAACAAAGGGTTCTTCCCTCAAGACCAGTTCTGTGAGCGCGTCGGGAACACCTTCGGCATCCGTGACCAGAGCGGCATCGAGTTGTCCGCTGACGACTTTCTCCTGAAGTGCCTTCGACAAACCGGTCTCGAACGCAAATGTCGCTCGCGGCGCATGTCGCTTGGCGTTTTTCAGGAAGTCAGGCAGCAGACGGACAGCTGCGGTCGTGACAAAGCCGATACGGAAATGTCCGACCAGTGTATCCGTGGGTCTGCAAAGATCGAGAAGCGTGTCCTCGCGTTGCAGAAGCGGGATCGCGGCCTCGACGATGGTCCGACCGATTGGCGTGAGGCGCGGCGGCCGCACAGACCGGTCAAAGAGATCGACGCCCAGCTCTGTTTCCAATGCTTTCATCTGCATCGAAAGGGCAGAGAGCGTCATATTCAATTGCTCAGCCGCTTTTGCAAAGGAACCGACCTTTGACACCCGCACCAGGGTTCTGAGAGAACGCGTCTGCATAACTTAAGAAACTCTGAATTTGATATCAAATCTTATTCGATTGTGCTGAATTTTGACAAGCGTATTCTAACAAAAAGAGAATGAGGGATATGCCATGACACATCCGCTTGTAAATGCCGCAAGAGAATTGGCGCCAGGATTTGAGAAACGTGCCACAGAGTGGGACAAATCTCGCGCTTACTGCTGGCAGAACGTCGATGAACTCGTCGATACCGGGATCATGGGGATGTCTATTCCCAAGGAATATGGTGGTCAGGGCGCAAGCTTCCTGGACGTCGCCATGGTGGTCGAAGAGATCGCCAAGGCTTGTACGTTGACAGCTCGTATCGTTGTCGAGGGCAATATGGGTGGCATCAGCGCTGTGATGGGCTACGGCAATGACGAGCAGAAGTCATTCTGCGCACCTCATGTGCTGGCCGGGGACAAACCCGCGATTTGCATCACGGAACCCGAGGCCGGGAGCGCTGCGACCGAAATGCAGACCACCGCCCGCAAACAGGGTGATCGATACATCCTGAACGGTACCAAGCACTGGATCACCGGCGGCGGGGTGTCGAAACTTCACCTGATTTTTGCTCGCGTCCTTGATGAAGCGGGTGTCGGGCAGGGCATTGGCGGCTTCATCCTTTTTGCCGACCCGATCACGGGCGAGATGCCAAAGGGGTTCACCGTCGTGGGCCGCGAATACACAATGGGCCTCTGCGGGATGCCAGAAGCAGAGCTTCGGTTCGAGAATGTCGAGATCGAAGAGAAGTGGTTGGTCAGACCGCCTTCGGGCCTCAAACGTGGTTTTGCCGACCTGATGAATGCCTACAATTCACAACGCGTTGGCGCAGGCACCATCGCTATGGGTGTCGCCGCCGGGGCGCTCGACCATGCCAAGCGCTATCTCCTCCAGCGTGAGCAGTTCGGGCGTCCGCTTGCGGAGTTTCAGGGCCTTCAATGGATGGTTGCAGATATGGACACGCAAGTGCATGCGGCACGGTTGCTGCTCCATGAGGCGGCGCGTTCGCGTGGCCCAAACGGCAGCCAATACCCTGACATGACAATGGCCGCCCGTGCCAAGCTCTTTGCCTCCGAAATGGCCATCAAGGTTGTTGGTGACGCGCTGCAAATGTTCGGCGCGCGGGGCTATAGCGATCGCGAACCTCTGGAGCGCATGTATCGGGATGTTCGCATGTTCACCATCGGCGGCGGCACGGCTCAGATCCTCAGAACTCAAGTCGCCGGGAACATTCTTGGCATCAAAACACCACAGACGCGTGACGGATATGCGCTCCTCACGACTCCAGCGTGCTTCGCGGCTGAATAGGAGGCCCCATGAAAACTAAAAAAGACCTTCGGGCTGCCGACCTTGTCGCGCGGCGGCTCTACGAGGCTGGCTGCAGGCATGCTTTTGGGATGCCGGGCGGCGAGGTGTTGACGATCGTCGATGCGCTCGAAAAGGCCGGTATCAAGTTCATCCTGTGCAAGCACGAGAACAGCGCCGGCTTTATGGCCGAGGGCGCGCATCACATGACGGGCGCGCCGGGTATTCTTGTGGCAACGGTCGGTCCCGGTGCCGTCAATGGCGTCAATGTTGTTGCCAACGCGCAACAAGACCGCGTTCCCCTGATCGTCCTGACTGGCTGTGTCGATGCGACCGAAGCCTTGACCTATACCCACCAGGTTCTCGACCATCAGGCGGTGTTTCGCCCCATCACGAAGGCGAGCTTCATGCTGACCGCCGATGGCGCGGACACAATTGCCGACAAGGCCGTTGCCATTGCAACAGATGGTCGGGATGGCCCGGTGCATATCGACGTTCCGATCTCCGTGGCCGATGCAAAACCCGGTCCAGTTGAGATGCGTCGTCGCGCGAAGGTGAGTGCCGTTGTTCCTGCGGAAGATGATCTCACGCTTGCCCGTTCGTGGCTGGCATCGTCAAAGCGACCCGTGATGATCGCAGGCCTCGATGCGCTCAAGGATAATGCAGGCGCCGCCATTTTGCGCTTTTGCGAAGCGCAGAACGTGCCGATCATCACAACCTACAAGGCCAAGGGCGTCATCCCTGAAGATCACCCTCTCTGCCTGGGGGGTGCAGGCCTGTCGCCCAAGAACGATGATATTCTGCTGCCCTTTGTGCAGCAGGCCGATCTGATCATTTGTGCTGGCTACGACCCGATTGAAATGCGGGTTGGGTGGCGCGAGGTCTGGGACGCAGAAGCCGTCAAAGTCATCGATATCTCGGCTGAGCCCAACACCCATTACATGCACCAGTCGAGCCTTCAATTCGTCAGCCATGTCGGGCTCACGTTAGATGCTTTGTCAGATGGCATTGCGATCACGCCGAGCTGGTCGGACGGCAGGATTGGCAAAGTGCGCGATGGCCTGACCACGGCCTTTGCCGAGACGGATGTGTGGGGACCTGGGGTGGTCATCGATATCTGTCGCGACAAGCTGCCAAGGAACACCATTGCCACGGTGGATTCCGGCGCGCACCGCATTCTGCTGTCACAGAAATGGCACTGCTACGCGTCGAAGGGCCTGTTGCAGTCCTCGGCTCTATGCACGATGGGCTGCGCGGTTCCGCTAGCCATGGGAGCCTCCCTGATCGAGCCCGAGCGCCCCGTTGTGTCCTTCTCCGGAGATGCTGGCATGCTAATGGTCGCCGGCGAATTGTCGACGGCGGCGGAACTCGGTCTCAAGACCATCTTCGTGGTCTTCGTAGACGCCAGCCTCGCGCTGATTGAAATCAAACAGCGGGGCCGACAGCTCAAAAACGCAGGCGTCGACTTTGCGAAACATGACTTTGCACGCTTGGCAGAGGCCTTTGGCGGCGCGGGATATACAGTTGGGTCAGCAGCGGAACTGAAGGACGCTCTTGCTGCTGCGCAAGACGCAGACAGCTTTACGGTCATCGCCGCCGTGATTGATCGGGGGGCTTACGATGGACGGATCTGATATGCGTGCCGACCGTTTGGCCGCAGTCGCGCCTTCGATGATCATGGGGCTTGTTGCGAAGGCGCGCGCTCTGAAAGCTAAGGGACATCCGATCATTGATCTTGGGATCGGAGAGCCTGACTTCAAAACGCCCGATCATGTGAAGGCCGCTGCGATCAAAGCCATTCACAATGATGAAACGCGTTACACCATCGTAGCAGGCACACCAGCACTCAGGTCCTCGATCTGCGACAAGCTCAAGCGTGACAACGCACTCGACTATGCACCAGACGACATCACCGTCTCGAGTGGCGCGAAGCAGGTCATCTACAACGCCTTTATGGCCTCGCTTTCAAAAGGGGATAAAGTGATCGTTCCGGCACCCTATTGGTCGTCTTACCCTGACATGGTGGCCGTCGCCGATGGCACACCCGTCATCGTGGATTGCCCGCAGGAAGATGGTTTTCTGCTGACGCCGGAACGGCTTGAAAAGGCAATCACGCCACGGACCAAATGGCTGATGCTGAACTCGCCATCCAACCCAACGGGCGGGGCATATTCAAAGGCGCAGCTCACGGCCATTGCGGAGGTGTTGCGTAGGCATCCCCATGTCTGGATTCTGAGCGATGATATCTATGAGCATCTGATGTTCGAGGGGCACCGCTTCGTCTCGATCCTGAATGTTGCCCCTGACTTGAAAACCAGAACCTTGCTCGTCAACGGCGTTTCAAAGGTCTTCGCTATGACCGGTTGGCGCATCGGCTATGGCGCGGGTCCCGCACCCCTGATCGCGGCGATGAATATGGTTCAGGGTCAGAGCAGCACACATGCCTGTTCTATTTCCCAGGCGGCTTCGGAGGCGGCACTTAATGGGCCGACCGACTTCTTTGCAAACCGCGCCGCAAGCTTCGAACACCGTCGCGACATCGCCGTTGATGCGCTGAACGCGATCGACGGCATCTCGTGCCTACGGCCGAAAGGTGCCTTTTATGTTTTCCCGCGTATTGAAGGGCTCATTGGTCAGATGACTCCTGACGGCGTCATCTTGACGGACGATACCGCCGTAAGCACCTGGCTTCTGGAAAAACACCATCTTTCAACTGTGCCAGGCACCGCCTTCGGACTGTCGCCTCATATCCGCATTTCGACCGCCGCCTCCGAGGAAGACCTTCGATCTGCCAGCGTGCGCATCAAGGCTGCGATAGGATCATTGAGGGTCGCAGCATGACCGGCCCGCTATCGGGCCTCAAGGTCCTCGATCTCAGTCGTATTCTCGCTGGCCCGACATGTACGCAGCTTCTGGCGGATTTGGGAGCGGACGTCATCAAAGTTGAGAACCCACGCACGGCTGGTGATGACACGAGAAGCTGGGGGCCCCCATTTGTCACAGGCGTCGATGGCAACGCATCGGACCTCAGCGCCTATTTCGTTTGCGCAAACCGGAACAAGCGCTCCGTCGCGATCGATCTCGCAAGCGCTGAAGGGCAACAGTCCGTCCGGAAGCTCGCGGCCCGATCCGATGTTTTGGTCGAAAACTTCAAACCCGGCGCGTTGAAGAAATATGGTCTAGATTACGACAGCCTGTCCGACGTATCACCAAGTCTTGTTTATTGCTCGATTTCCGGGTTCGGGCAGACCGGACCGAACGCCAGCAAACCTGGCTATGACCTTATGGCGCAGGCCTATGGCGGGATCATGTCGTTGACAGGCGCGTCGGATGGCGAGCCTATGAAAGTGGCTGTCGGCATCGCCGATGTGATGTGCGGCATGTATGCCTCGTCGGGCATCCTGGCGGCTCTGAGATACCGGGATGTCACAGGGCAGGGGCAGCATATCGATGTCGCGTTGGTCGATACCCAGATCGCCTGGTTGATTAACGAAGGTACCAACTATTTGATCGGTGGCGCACTCCCCGAACGCCGTGGCAATCAGCATCCTAATATCGTTCCATACCAAGTGTTTGAGGCCCGCGGCGGGCATGTCGTCATCGCCGTGGGGAATGATGCACAGTTTGCGCGGTTTTCCGACTGGTTGTGCAAGCCCGAATGGATCACCGATCCGCGCTTTGCCACAAACCCGGAACGTCTGCAGCATCGTGAGACACTTGTCGATCTGATCGCGACGGCACTCGCAGACATTCCAATCGAGGACATCATCGACGGCTTGGAGGCAAACGGAGTGCCTGTTGGCCCCGTAAACACTTTGGACCGCGTGTTTAAATCCGAACAAGTGGCGGCCCGCGACATGCGCATTTCTGTGCCGAGTGTGCATGCGGTTTCAGGAAAAATTGACATGATCGGAAATCCGCTGCGGTTCTCTAAGGCGCCTGTAAGCTATCGTCGTCCACCACCAAAATTTGGCGAACACACCGACGAAATCCTGAGTGAACTGCAATGACCGACGATATCTTCCCAGTGTCTAGCGCATTCGTGGCTGTTGACGTGCTTGGGTTTTGCGCGTGGAAGGTTTTCGCTCCCAACTAGCCCAAAGCCAACTCATGATCTCTTTCAAAGGCGCACAATATCCCAAGGATGTGACCGCTCCTGGCGGATGGACGAAACTAAGATCAAGGTGAAAGGTGCGTGGGTCTATTTCTACCGAGCGGTCGACAAACACGGTAAGACATTGGATTCCATACTTTCAGGGCGTCGGAACAAATCTGCTGCTACGAAGTTCTTCGCTCGAATGCTTGAATGCAACGGCCTTCCACGAAAGATCGTCATCGACAAGAGCGGTGCTAGCACAACTGGCATCAAAGCCATCAACAAGATGCTAAATGGCTTTGGCTGCCCGATCCCGATCGAGATGGTCAGGCGGAAGTATCTGAGTAATATCGTGGAACAGGACCATCGCTTCATCAAGAGACGCACTCGACCAATGCTAGGCTTCAATTCCCTCTAACTTTGGCGCTGCTGACGCGCCGCGAGAAGTAACTACCCTCCAACAACAACAAACGGCGCCCAGATGCCGGGATGTGCCCATTCCGCCTGCGGAGGCTTGTCTATCATATTCAGCATCGACGCGCGGAGCGCCTCGGCCGCGCCGATCTTTGATGTCTCGGGCATCGTTTGTCCGGCGGCATCCGCTCGCAATGCATGAAACATCCCGGTCGTAAGTTCGACGGTAGCGTCGCTTTGAACGGCCCAATGTGAAACAACCAGTTGACGCGCCCCAGCGTAGAAGAAGGCGCGCGCCAGACCGGACAGGCCCTCTGCGCCTTCACCTCCTGCGCCCTGCGCTGTGTTACAGGCGGACAGCAAAACCAGCTCGGCATTCAATTGCAGCTGAGCAATTTCGCTAACCGTCAGCAAACCATCCCCCGTTCCGAAAACAGACGAGACCGCGGCCTGCGCCGGAGTGAGCGCCAATGCCGGTTCGGACAAACCTTGCACCTCGCCCCCCATCAAACCATGTGTGGCAAAGGCAACCACGGATACGCTTTCCAAGCTCGGATCAGACAAGGCGGCTTCGTGCGCGCCGTCGCCCAGATGCAGCGTTCCTGAATTACCTGCCACAATGTCATTGAGCCTGCGCAATTCGTCTTCGGTCTCGGGCAATTGGCTCAGGCGCAACCACTCCTTATCGTAGCGAAACACAGGATCTCCTACACCGACAAATGTGCCTTGTTCCGGACGCTCGAGCCTTGGATTGCGCAGCGCACGCATGGTTGCGGGGATCGGAATTGTCACGAATGTATAGTCACGGACGGCCCAACTCGCTTGTTGAAACCGATCAAACCCACGCGCATCTTGGTTTGGCTGATCGGTCACCAGGGCTGCGAAGGGCATGGATTGCAGCGGTCCATCCGCCGCAATGATCAGCGTTTCCTCCGCAGGAAGATGGGCGGCAATCGGGCCAAGTGCGTGAACATAAAGTTCATGCGCCAAGGTCAGGTCGAACCATGTAAAATCATTTTCCTCAGCCGGTTCCAGACTGAATGAGCCACGCACCGGGCCTCTCAGTGGTCCTTGCGGATCCAGCGCCTGTCGCAGCTTGCCCACGATATCGGCCACCCACTGTCCTTTCACCGGTGCGCGGTGCCAGATCACCTGTTCGGTCGAAAGGGCAAAGATATGCAAACCGACATTGGTCTGCATATATGTGATCAGCGTTTCACCATCCTTCAGCAAAGCGCGCGCTTCGGGCAATGTCAGAGGGCTGAGACCAATGTGGTTGCGGTACTCGGGAAAATCCCGATCCAGCGCCGTTTCAATCTGGTTCATTTCTGCGTCGACCTCTGCAAGCCGCGCAAAACGATCCTGTTCCGGTTCAGAGCTTCCCTCCAGAATGCTCAAACGCTTTTCGATCAGCCTGTCGCGCTCTCTCAAAACCTGGGCCAGCGCGTCCGATCCCGCGACTTGACGCGATGTCATCTGTGCAATGGCGCGGGCGGCGCTGCTCTGCCTGGCCAATTGGATCTGCCGAAACACATCCCCCAGTTCCTTTGCATATAAGCCACTGCCCGCGTTTGAGGGATAGCCGCTACCCTCACGTCTTTCCCACGGAAAGACATAAGTGCCGCTCTGGTTGAACCCGTCCAGCACATTGGGCGCGTCCGCGGGACCCATAACCCCACGGTCAACGATCTTGTCAAACGCGGCATCCACGGCCTGTTCCATAATAACGGCAAAGCGTTCGATCTGCCGCGATTGCATCGCTTGGGCGCGGGCGGGGATCTGTGTCAGAAAGAACTCGGCCATCTCTGCTGCGTGCCGCGAAAACGCCGAAAGCGTATCCAGGTCGTTTATGAGCTCACCGGAATCGGACATGCCCAGCCGGCCCAGCCCTGCCTGTGCGAGAACCTGTTCCTGCACGGTCCCGGCGGTGCCGGTCAGCCATATATTCTTGAAAATGGCCCGCGCCTCACTGTCCTGCCCCAGATGTTCGTGAATATGCGCAGCTTGCAGCCTGAGATCGCGGATCAGGCGCTGGCCAAATGCATCCGATATGAACAGGTCCGTATTGGACGCCAATTGCGATATTTCGTCGACCAACACTTTGCCCGCCGCAGCGGTCTCAGCCGATTGCGCATCCTGATCCAGCAAGGCGTCAGTAATCGCATCGGTCATTATCTTGATGATCTCGACGCTGCTCAACAGATCCTCGTGAACCCGCCGCGTCTCGCTTTGTGCAAGACTGTCGAGCTGGGCGCGAGCAGCGGCAAACCGTTCCGTTGAGGTTGTGTCTTCACCGAGAATGACGATCGTGCGCATCACCGGAGCACGCGATGGATGCAGCGTGTCCAGCGCCAAAGCTGCCTTGGCCGCCGTTACTGCGCCCTGCCGCTCTCCGTTATTCCATTCCAGAACGGCCAGGCGTGCGAGGGCGATGCTCTGGATATCTGACGGTGCCTGCGAGGCAAGCTCCTGAAACAGCGACCGCGCCTCGAAACCAAGACCCTGACTGACAAGGGCGCGCGCCAGATCATATTGCAGCCGATAGGCCGGTGCGTTTGTCACCGCCTCAAAACGTTGCAGCGCCGCGCGCATCGGCTCGATATACGCCTTTTCAGATATCACGGTCGTTGCGCGGGTCCTTGCGCTGGCCGTCAGATATTCGAGACCCGCAATCACATCTGGCGGATACCGCCCCGGTTGCGACTCGTTAAAGAGCTTGCCTAATTCAGCAGCCTGAGAATACCCGCCCGATGCCAGACCATAGAAGCCAAGACGCTCATGTGCCCAGCCCATGATCCTGTTGAACTCAGGATAGCGGGAAACAAGCGCCGGGTCTTGCTGCGACAACCCCATCTGAGCGGCTTGCAAGGCCGCCGGAGCGTCTTCATTTCGGACATGCGCTTCGGCCAGGTAATAAATAAGTGTCGCGCGTTCATCAGGCGAAGAAAAACCGGCGGCGTCATAGGCCTCGATGGCACGTTCCATGGTCTGCGCGGCCTGCTCGTAACTCGCATCCTTAAATGCGCTCAGGAACTCCTGATAGAGCGTATTGAAATCTTCGCTTTGGCTACGGGCGGGTGAACACCAGACAGAGAGGCAGGAAAACGCCATCACCAACGGAATGGCCATTTTCCAAAGCGTTTGGGTATCCCATGAAACACGCATGCCGATCTCTCATATGCAAAGCCACCGCGTTCACTATGCAATTGAGAACCGCATGCGCCAATCTAATTTGGTTTCGACCACCAATGCGCTCTAGCCTTGTGCTGTTATCGCAGCCCAGGGCGATTTGTCGTGCGGTGAAACCCAATGATCCATTATTTATCGGTCTCGCCGCATTTCTGCAAAAATCTCACATTAGGACTGACCCGAGTAAGAAAAACAATAGTGGATTCAATAAGAAAAATGGGCGAACTATCCTGAATATGAAAAAGTTTGTTTTTTTGATCGTATCCGCGCTTGGTCTTGCTACAAATGCGTCTCTTGTTCTCGGACAATCCGAAGTCACCTATTCAGGGGCTCGCCTCGCACCTCTGGCTGAGCCACTTGAACGGGCACAGGATCTCTATGCCGATGCCCAGTACCGGGGATGGGTCTCGCAATTCCGTGCAGGTGAATTCGAAGGCATCCTGCGCGAGACCCAAGCCGAACTGACCAAACCCAACCCGAACCCTCTGGCCGCCTATGTCTGGGCCGCAACACATTGGCGATTGCAGGGGCTGGATTCGTCGAAAATTTCAGGAACCGAACCGCCGCTGACACAGGCGCAGATCTGGGCGAGCGAATTGGTCGCTGCGCAGCGTACCTGGGATGAGAGCCGGTTGATTGCATTGACGGATGAATTGCTGGCGTCGGAGGATGTTCCATACGTCACAACATTGGCAACAGCTTACGCCAATTGCCCGCGTGAGCGCGCAGATGCTTGCTGGAGATTGGGTCGCAAGCTGCTGATGGCCTATCCGAACAGCTTTGATGCAGGGCGACTGGCCGGGCGTGGTGGATGGTCGATCCCGGGCGATCCAGCGCTGAAAGATGTCATTTTGGGCGATCCCGATCTGGCGGACAGCCCGGCCGGTGCTTATGCGCATTGGTTGCTATCCGTCAGGTCACGCAGCGATCATGAGGATGCGATTTCATATACGATGTGGGCTCAGGCAATTCCCGACGCTGTGGGCCTCAACTTGCGACGAGGCGCAACCGCGCGATCTATGGGCAATCTGGATGTCGCGCGCGATTTTGTTGAGGTCGCCGCCAGCATCGACCCATTTTCACCTGAACCGATCGCCGACCTTGCACGCACTTTGATTGCGCAATGGGAATTTGACGACGCGCGCCGCGTGATCGAAGAATGGGTGGCGCTGGCCGAACCTGAAAACAGGCGCGCGCAACAGGCGGCACGACTATATGCGCAGGCGCTGCTGGATCAGGGCGAGAAAGGCCGCGCAGATCATGAAACCTCCGTCGCTGTAGCCGCCTTTCTCAATGACCCGATTGTCTCGTGGCAACGCGGCGAGGCGCTGACCAAGATCAAGAAAGACACTGAGGCCGCACCTTTCTTTGCCCAAGCCTTCGCAGCCCGGCCCGCGCATCTTGAGATCGCTCTTGGCGCGGCCCGCAACCAATTGGCACTCGATAAACCGCAGGCCGTACTGGATATCATTGCGGCGCATAAAGCAGCCGGCGGACCCAGCGATGCACAGCTGATGGACCAGGCCCGGCGCAGCGCCCATGCACTTGAGGATTTCAGCTTGGTCCTGCGGCTTTATGACGAGGCACGGGAAGAATTTCCGGCGATTCACTGGGTGATTGGAAATTTTGCATGGAATTTCAACGCATCCGGCGCCCGGGATCTGGCATGGAGCGCTGTGCGTGAACGGGTCGAAGCCGGACATACCAGCAGCTGGATACTGGCGCGTGCGGTTGATTACGCCGAAGCCCCCGGGCAGGCTCGTGAGCTCCTGCAGCAGGCCACAACACAGACTCCGACTTGCGAAAACTGCTGGAAAACGCTGGCGGATATGCGAGACACCAACGCGATTGCGATCTGGCATGAAGCGATCAAAGCCAATCCGGGCTGGGCTTTTCCCTGGATCGGCATGGCGCGTGTAAAACTCGCGGATCAGGCAAATTGGAACGCAGCTGAGCAAACCCTGACCGAAGCCCGCAACGCGCTTGAAACCGCTGATGCGCCGGAATGGCAGATCGCTGCCCTAATCACCAAAGGAACCGAATTGGCTGCCGACGCGGTCGAAGATGAGGCGCTGCCGGATCGCGCCGATGCGCTGGCCTTTGGCCTGTCCTCCCTGACGCAGATGGACCCACAGAACGTAGGCGCCAAGACCTATTTCGACCTGTCCTTTCGCCTGCATCGTTTCGAAGGGCCTTCAAAAGCACTGGAACGCGCGACCTATGAAATGGTGCGTCTGGATGGAGATACATTCCGCCGCTACAGCGTGCTTTTCCGTGACTCCACGGTTGCAGAAAGCATTCCGCATATCACCAAGTTCCGTCTGCTCGACCGCATGATCGACCGCGTGCCACATTATGGAGACTGGGTGCGAGAAGTCGGCCGCTATCATACCCTTTGGGGCGGATCTGCAATGGCCGCGCTGAACCTGTTCGAGCAGGCCAGCATCGTCGACCCCGAGCTGCCGGTACAAACACAGATCGATGAGGCCAATGCCAAACTGGGAACGCATAAGGCGTTTTACCGCGACCGCTATGACACCGGTCTGAGCATGGCAAAATCACAACGCTACCAGTTGTGGATTGAAGACGCGCGTGAAAAAGCACGCTCGGAAAGCCGCCGGATCAAACGGCTCGATCTCGATCAGGGATGTATCTTGTGGGTTGGCCCTGACGGGATCGAGGAAGAACGCTGCGATGACCTTGTGAGCGGGCAGATGATCTATTTCCGGTATGGCGCTATGGAAGTGCATATGGACCGGGATGCGCACAGCAATCTGATTGGTGTGCGCTATGGCGACGGGCGGTTCTTTACCCTCGACTACAGCGTCCCAAAGGACTGGTTCGATGTGGGAGAGATCATCGGCATTCGCAACTCCGAAGGGGATGAGCTGCGGATGGAACATGACCCGTCAACCGGCTTGGTCACCCGGATTGAGGTTGTGGGTGTCGGCCATATGACGGTCAGCTATGACGCAGACGGAGAGATTGACCGCACCCGCAGCTATGATGCTCAGAGCGGTGAGGAATCGGCTGAGACTGCGCTGCGCGTCACACAGATCATGCAAAGCCTCATGAGCCGTGTGAACCAGATGAAGAACCTGTCGGCGCAATCCCTGTCGCAATGGGACCGATACCCCGAGGATGCGGCGCTGACCGCGCTACGCGAAGATTTCGAGAACAACGAAGAACCGTATGTCGAGGATTTTGTTGTCCTTGCCGCAGCGCTTGTAGCCCGGGTCAGAGACCGTTTTGGCTATGCTGATGAGGCCAATGACCTGCTCAGAAACTCGATTCTGGCCGTTCAGGACTGGGATAGGACGGGTGAGGTGAAACTGGTCGAATATTACGCGGCTGCCGAAGCGATGATCCTCTGGCATGCGTTGCAAATGCAGGTGCGGCCTGGAGGCATTCCGCTGGAGGAACTGGCAGAATGGCAAAGCTGGGTGGACTGGCTGACGAACCTGCCCCGGCACCCAGAACTGGACAGTCAGATCGCGCGTCTGAACGCGGCGCTGGCCCAGTCCCCTTTGCGGGCCTTGTCTGAAGACAGCTGGCTGGCGCAGACAGATCTGGGCAATCCGGGCTTCTGGCAAACGCTCCGTACCAATGTGATCGTGCCCGCCGTCTTTGCCAATCGCACAACCCTGCGTGACCTGACCTTGTGGAACGACAGGCCGGTAGTGGTCTCGGACAAGGGGCTGGGCCTGTTTCAGGGGGGACACTGGCAATGGTTCACCGTTGATCCCGACACCTATCAGCTTTCATCGGTGCGGGATCTGGCCGAGGTAGACAGCGCCTCGGATCTGTCTGCGGTCATGACGGTGGGCGAAACACTTTGGCTTGCAGGCCGGCAGGGCGTGATTGTCGCCGAAGGCCCGGAAGCGACGCGCCATGAGCCGACCGGCGCTCTGGGCAGCGCAACGCTGGCGCAGGGCGGTGGGGTCGCCCAGGGCCATGTGGCCGCCGGGGGGCCTGACGGTCTTTTCCTGATCGACGCCAATGATCCGATGAACACACAGAAGATTTCGGACCAGCCTGTCAGCGCCCTGCACCCCTTTCCCGGAGGCTGGATCGTCATGGGCGAAAAGGGCAGCTGGTTCCAGCCATTGGAGGGTACGCGGGTCGACCTTTCGGATGAACAGCTGACCGACAGTTATTATGACGCAGATCAGGACCGCCTTTATGCCTTGCGCGGTCGCGAGCTGATCTGGACCAATGCCGCCTCGGTTTCCTCCGGGACGGCCAGTTGGCGATTACTGCCGGGGCAGGAGGCGATTGTCGCCACGGATGATCCTTATGGTTTGATGGCGCTGGATGTTCCCGGACGGGGTCCTGCTTTGGGGGTCATGACCGATCAAGGGATTTCTCTGTTCCAGAACGGGGTGCTTGACCATCTGATCCTGCCGGGTGGCGACCGGCGTCCGGCCGCTCTGGCAACCGATGTGGTTGGCGACACGCTGGCGGTACTGACCCCGCGGGGCCTGCAGATGCATCTGCGCGATCAGGCCGTGCTGTTGAGCGAGGACCGGGTCTATGACCTGATCAGCGATCCGCAGATCGGCGTGACCTATGCGGCGTTTGGCGACCGGATCGAAGCATTCGATCATGAGAACCCAGACGGGATCAACAGCCGTTTTGTAGATATCCCCGCCCGGCATCTGGCCTTGGCCCCCAACGGTGATCTGATCACCCATTCCGACAATCAGGTCCTGCGTTATACCCGTGGCACCACGCGGCGCGAGCTTTTGTTCGAGGCCATCCCGATTGATGGCACAGGCAACGGGATGATCGATGATATTCACGTCGCACAGGACAACACGATCTGGGTCACAGTCAGTGGCAGCCTGTTCCGCTGGAAAGATGGAGAAGTCGCCGAATTTTCCACCTATGCCGACACACCTGCCCCTTTCAACACGGGCTGGCTGTCGACTGTCTTTGAAAGCCCCGAAGGTGAGGTGATGGTTGTCGCATCGAACGAAGGCCATATCACCCATGACGGTAAAAAGCTGCATGGCGGTTTGTTTCGCCTACGTGATGGTGCATTCGAGAAGGTCCCCGATGACGACGTTTCGGGCAGTTGGTTTGTGACGGCCAGCACCGATCTGGGCGATGGGTCATCGATTCTGGCAACCTCGGGCGGGTTCGCCCGGATGAAGGGGGGGCAGATTGAAGAATTTGATGTCAGAGAAGAGGCCTCGTATATGGCCGCGCGCGCGGTCCAGCCTGCGCTTTATTCCGGCACACGCGGGGCGCAGCTGGGCGAAGATCTGTATTTGTTCGGCGCGGTTGGCGGGCTGGTGGCGCTGCATCAGGGCACATGGTTCGTGCCGGATCGCATTAACCAGATGCTGCCGGGTCGGGATTTTGCCGATTACGGCAGCCGGGCGATCCATGCGGTTGAAAGCGACACGCGCGGCCGCATCTATGTAGGCACCGACTGGGGATTGACGCTGTTTGATCCGCGCGGTGCGGGCCCCGAGCGGTTCCTGATCACCGAACAGCGCGGGGATTTCGCCTTCAGCGCGCTGGAACAAAGCAAGATGCGGGATGTGAATGACATTCTGCTCGAAGCGCTGCCCGAAGGCAGCGAGGCGGGGCGTCTTGCCAAACAGTTCCGCGCCGCCCGCGCCCAATTGGCCGAGCTTGAGGCCCGTCTGGATGCGGATCTGGCCAAGGGCGGCAGTGACAAGAAGCTGGATCAACAGGTGACCCGCCTGCGCCAGCGCGACATTGCGCTGCTGTCGCGGATCGAGCAGGCCAACCCGGCCCTGTTCAACATGCTGGCGCTGAATCCGCTGGATTTGCAGGGTCTTGCCAAAGACCTGCCCGAGACAATGGTGATCGCGCAATTTTTGCCGACGGATGAGCGCCTCTACATAAATCTTGTGGGACCTGATCTGTCCCATGTGGTCGAGGTCGAGCTGTCATCGGCCGATCTTGACGACCGCGTGCGCACCGCCGTGTCCCTGCTGCGCGCACAAAGCCAAAGCGCCCTGCGCGGCGGTTTTGTGATGGATGAGGACCAGCCGACTGAACCAGAGTCGGCACAAACGCAGGAACAGCTGACCGCGATACTGGCCGGGCTCTATCGCGATCTGCTGGCCCCGATTGAAAACCTTGTACCCGAAGGGGCGACATTGGTGATTTCCCCTACCGGGGCATTAAACTACCTGCCTTTCGGGGCATTGGTGCGCGACACAACCGGCGCGCGGCCCAGCTATGCGGTCGAACGGTTTGATTTGGCCGTCGCACCGACCCTCTATTTTCTGCAACAGATGTTGGACAAACCTCCATCCATCGGGCTGAGCCATGTGGTCTATGGCGATCCCGACGGCACCCTTCCCGGCGCGCGCGAAGAGGCACAGCAGGTTGCCGATATGCTGGCGCCCGACTTTGTTGAATTGCGCATCGGGGATGAGGCCACCTATGACACCCTGCTGGCCACAGCCCCTGACGCCCGATTCCTGCATCTGGCCATGCATGGCAAGCTGGACCCAAAAACGCCTGGCAACAGCTATCTGCTGCTGGCGGACAACCACCAGATGACCCTGCCCGAGATCATGACCCTGCCTCTGGCCGAGGCCGAGCTGGTGTTTCTTTCGGCCTGCGAAACCGCGATGGGGCCTGACGGCGTTGAGATCCGCACGCTGGCCCATGCGTTTGCCCATGCAGGAGTGCCCAGCGTTCTTGCCACGCTCTGGGCTGTGAACGACACAGCCATGCAGGCGCTGGCGACGGATGTCTATGATGCAATGTCTATTGGTCACACACGGGCCGAGGCCCTGAGACTAGCGCAACTGGCCGCGTTGGAACGCGGCGGTGGTTTTGCGCAACCCGGCCATTGGTCGGGCCTGATCCTACTGGGTCAACCCTAAGCGAAATGAGGGACGAAGATGTTGAAACGAACGATCTGGATGGGCGTGGCTGCACTTGGCCTCATGGTGGGGGGGATGGCGCAGGCCTCATCCTTTGCGCTGCTGGTTGGTGTCTCGGACTATACCGACGGGATCGGGATCACGGATCTGAATGGCCCAAGGAATGATGTGTCACTGCTGAGTCTGGCCCTGTCGACCCGTGCGGATTTTGATGTTGCGGTTCTGGCCGACGGCATCGACGGTGCCGCGCGCCCCACGCGGACTGCCATTCTGGGTGCGCTGGATGATCTGGCCCGGCGCGTCGCTCCGGGCGATTTTGTTTACATTCACCTGTCGGGCCACGGCACTCAACAGCCCGATGATGATGGTGACGAAACCGACGGTCTGGACGAGGTTTTTCTGCCCGCCGATACCGGTCGCGCCGTATCGGGCAGCCGCGAAATCCCCAATGCAATCCGCGACGAGGAACTGGGCGCAAGGGTGGCGGCCCTGCGCGCGCGCGGGGCGGATGTGTGGTTTGTCCTCGACAGTTGCCATTCCGGTTCTGGCCTGCGCTCCAGCGCCCCGGACATGGCAACGCGTTTTGTCGATCCTGCGCTTTTGGGAATAGATGTCCAGACCAGCGCGCCTGCGGATCCGAATGCTGCACCTATGGACGGACCGGGCGATGATGATCTGCCGGGCCGGTATCTGGCGTTTTACGCGGCACAATCCTCAGAACTGGCGCGCGAGATCGAGATCGATCCCAATGCCGCTTCTGGCAATGGCTGGTACGGCCTATTTTCCTCGCGTCTTGCCGCACGGTTGACGCAGGAGAACACAGGCACCTATCGGCAGTTGTTTCAGGCTGTGCTTAGCGACATGAACAGCGCCGACATTCCCGGCGCGGCCCGCCTGCAAACCCCTTTGTGGGAAGGAAACCTGATCGACGCGACGGTTCTGGGAGGATCGGGAACGATTGGGTTGCGGCAATACGCGGTGGCTGGTGATCAGATGTCAGCGGGCCTGCTGCATGGGATTGGGCAAGGCGCGCTGGTCTCACTGGTTGCGGACGCCACTGACGGGCCCGAGGAGCAGTTGGGCATGGCGCAGGTGATTTCGGCCACAGCACAATCGGCAAGGCTGGCGCCGGTGGACGATAGCTGCGTGGCGCAGGCCGAAACTCTGTGCGCGGTCTCTGGCGTTCTGCCGGATCAGGCCCGGTTTGCCCGTGTACGGGTCCGGCCCATCGACCTGACATTGCGGCTTGGCACCCCGGTTGAACTGCAGACCGGGCAGGAACTGGCAATGGACCACCCGCTCTACACTGCGCTTGTTGCGGCCGTGGCCAACGCAAATGAGGGGGATACCGCCCGGATCGAACTGACACCGACGGGCTCGGATATCTCCGTTGGTCTTTATGACGGTGCCCTGTGGTTCGGACCCAAAGTGGCCGAAGGCGACAGCCCGGTTGGTCTGGCCTGGCACCCCGACGAGGCGGAACTTGAACCTCTGCTCGTTCGCATATTCAAAGCGGAACGTGTGGCGCGGATGCTGGACAGCGTGGGGTCAGGCGGTTCGATTCTGTTTGGAAACCCGGTCGCGGTCAACATCAAGATGAACGACACGGACATGCAGAACCGCCCGCGTGACGCCAACACCCTGTCGGCCTTGCAGGACGAATGCAAAGCCGCGCTGACGTCGGCCCGGCCTCGCCAGATGCCGCGGGTTGAGGTTCTGAACCAATGCGATCAGCTGAGTATCGAGGCGCAAGGCACGTTTCAGGGCCCCGCCCGCGACGTGAACCGCGTCTATATCGACAGCCAGTTTTGCGTTGAAACCGCCTATGCTCGGGTCGAGGGGGTTACTATCCCGGCGAAGGTGGGGCGCGCACTGACGATCTGCGCCGATTGCCCCTCAGGCGACGGGATCGCGCAGAAGGCCGGGCATGAACGGCTGTTCATGGTCGTGACCGAGGCGCGCGAAAATGCCGAGGCTCTGGATCTGCGCGGTGTGCTCGATACCTGTGGCCCCGAAATTCGAACGCGATCGAGAAGTTCGGCGGCATCCTTTCTGGAAGAAATGGGCAAGCGTACCGGGCTGCGCGGAAATTTGGGTGAGGTCGGAGTAGCCAATCTATGGGTTGAACGGTTCGACTGGCAGATACTGCCGCGCCGCGAAGCGCTGGCGCGCGAAGGTTTGCCCCATGACTGATAGCGCGCATGAAGGTCACGAAGCCGCCACAGCAGGCACGGCCATGGCTGAAATCTGTTTCGTTTCGGTTATTTCTATGTTGGGACCGTCATTTGCGATATACGGATCTGGGCGCCTATTGCCCATGAAAGTTGAAGCCCCGAGGTAAGACATGTTTCGGATTGTTCTCCCCGCACTTCTGGCCGGTTTTTTCGCAACATCAAGCCTGGCCCAGCAGACCACCGCCCCCTTTGATCCCATCACGTTCGAGCTGTCTTATTCTGCCGCCGAAACCGCTCAGGAGCGGCAGGCATTGCTGCAACAGGCGATTACGCAGGCCAGTGGGGCGAACCCTCCGGATTTGCGGGTGGTTTTTGATCTCAATACCCTGTTGCTGGACGAGATCGAGCAATCCGGTGAAAGCGCTCAGGCAGCTCAGATTGCAGCGCAGCTTGCGCAATTTGCCGCCGGACAGGGTGCTTCGCTGGGGCTGGATCCCAGCGCGATGATCTTGCGCGCCCTGCGTCTGGCGGAACAAGCCGGGGATTACGCGCTGGTGCGGCGCATGTTCGAGTTCGAATATGCCTATCTGCAACAGGGCGGGCAGGCCGGGGATGATCTGGCGCGTGTATGGGATCGGGCGGCTGAAGTGGCCAGTCGCATGGGTCAGGACGATGAGGTGCTGCGCTGGCAACAGGCCGCTTCCGAATTGCGGGGCGCTCCCGCCGTTGCAAGTACCCGCAAAGCCGGGGATGCGGGGGGGTTCCGCGAGGTGCAGGTGTTTTACGCCACCGACCGGGCACAGACCGGCAGCGACGCGCCTGCCGAGTTCTATGGCGACGGTCGGGGTGAGCTGGAATACGGGACGCTGACGGTCTCGATCCCCAATACACATGTGCCCGGCGCGATCGAGGCCCCCTCGATCTGGCGATTGGAATTCACCGAAAACCCTGCGCGGCATGTTGTGCTACAACGCATTACGCCGCTGCCACAATCCGTGTTCTTCGGTGAAATGCAGGCCGAGATGGCCACGCGAAACCGGAAAGAAGCGTTTGTGTTTATCCACGGTTTTAACGTACGCTTTGACGCTGCTGCAAAACGGGCGGCGCAGCTGGCCCATGACATGCATTACCGCGGCGTCCCGGTGTTGTATTCCTGGCCCTCGGCCGGACGCACCATGAGCTACGTGGCCGACACAGCCGTGGTGCGGCTGAGCGGTCGGCGACTGGCCAGATTTCTTGAGGAACTGCGCGCGCAATCCGGGGCTGATGTGATCCACATCGTTGCTCATTCCATGGGCAACCGGGCGCTGACCGACGCGCTTGAGCTGATGGCCGAACGCCGGTCCGATCAAGAGCTGCAGGAGCCATTGTTCGGTCAGGTCTTTTTTGCAGCGCCCGATGTAGATGCGGGCCTGTTTGCCGAAATGACACGCACCATTCGCCCGTTGGCACAGCGCTTGACGCTTTATACCTCAAGTCAGGACTGGGCGCTGGTCACGTCGCGCAAGCTGCATGGCAACATGCCCCGGGCGGGACAGGGTGAGGACACGGGCGCCCCTTCGGCGCATCTGGATACTGTTGATATGTCTGATTTGGGCGAGGATATGCTGGCGCATAGCTATTTTGCCAATGACAGCTCGGCACTGGTGGACATCATGGCCCTGATCTGGCGGAACAGTGCGCCCGACCGTCGCTGTGGTCTGCAGCGCTCTGCGTCCGAAGCGTGGGTTTATAAGCAAGGGGTCTGCAACGTGGGCAAGATCATGGGCCTGATTGCAACGGCATGGCAAGACCCCGAGGTTGATCTTGACCAGATCCGCGCCCTCATTTCCAAAACCACCACGGACCCGGCCGAAGCGGCTGCTTTGGAAGAACAGTTCGTGGCGATTATCACCGAATGAGCCGGACCGCACCCTCGATAATTCGCAGATCGGCCCGCCTCGGGCCGGTTGCCGCGCTGACCGGTCTGTTTAGTGCGGATGCGGTGCAGGCGGCGGATGAGAGTCTACTATCGCTTGATATCAGCGCAGGTGTTGAGAGTGTTCTGATTGCAGGACAAGCGCTGGAACAGGTGATGGCGCAGTTGCCGCTGTTGCCAAAGCAATTGGGGGAATTTCTGGCAGGGCTGGCACAATACGGGTTCCAGCCTTTTGCGGCCCTTGGCTGGATCCTGCTCTGCACGGGTCTTGCCGCAGTCGCCGAAATACTGATCCGACGGATGTTCGAACGGTTCAGACCAGTTCAGACCACGGATCGCGGCCTGTGGTGGGCTGCCCTGGTTGAAGGAACGGCACTGACGGCCTTTGGTCTTGTTCTGTACCTGCCATTGCTGGTCCTTCTGCGCGCGGATCCTGTGTCTCTGGCGATTATGGTCGCTGCGTTCCCGCCAATCCTGATTATACGGGCAGCTGAAGCGGTTTTGCGCCGACATTTCACCTCACCCAATGGCAAGGGTCGCCAGGAGGTCATCGGTGCCGCGGAAATCCGGGGGCTCTACCTGTCGTTCCTGCTGGTTGCCGGGTTTGCCGCCTGCATCTTTGTGACGACCGAGCTTTTTGCCCAAGGCGGACTGGATCAGATTACGTTGCTCAGCTTTACCTTTGTCGGCCGGGCTTGTGTCACCGTTGCGCTGGTGGTGGCGCTGTTTTTGAACAAGCAGGCGATCGGGGCGCTGCTAAGCTATTGGCCCGACGGGTCGGTGCGCTCAGAGGGGTGGCAACGGTTTGGGAGCAAATGGCACCTGTTGGCGATCACCTACATCGCGCTGTCCTTTCTGGCCACAAGCCTGCTGCTGCTGACCGGATTCACGCAGGCCAACGCAGCGGCCCTGTACAGTTTTCTGGTGATTCTGCTGGCCTTGGCGCTGGCCCTTTGGCTTGAGGATGCGGTGCGCAGCATCGACCCCGGGGCCCCGCCCTCATTGTTGCAGGACCTTGCCCGCCGTGCCGGGATGCCCACAATCGCCGGAGCAGCACTTTTCGGACTGCTTTGGATATGGTCGCCCATCTGGCTGGATGTGCTCATGCTGGACATCAACTCAACGATCCGTGGTGCACTGTTGCAGGTGGGCATGACAGCCCTGTTGACCTTCCTGATGTGGCAGGTGGTCAATGCCGTGTCGCAGCATTTCGGGGCCCAAGCCGACAGTGCCACACCCATGACCGAAACGACCGCCGGGTCGCGCTTTGGAACCATCGTACCCCTGTTCAAGATTATGCTGTTGCTGGGGCTCGTATTCGTTTCAGCCATCAGCATTCTGTCAGCGCTTGGCGTGGATGTGATGCCGTTGTTTGCCGGGGCGGGGATCGTTGGGCTCGCCATTGGTCTGGGCAGCCAGACTTTGGTGCGTGATGTGGTTTCCGGCTTGTTTTTTCTGATCGATGATGCGTTTCGGATTGGCGAATATGTCGATCTGGGAACAGCCAAAGGAACGGTTGAAAAGGTCTCGATCCGGTCAATGCGGTTGCGGCATCATCTGGGTACGGTCCACACCATCCCCTATGGTGAGATCAAGACGATCGCCAACATGTCCCGCGACTGGGTCGTTGTGAGGGTCGAATTCCGCGTCCCCTTCGACGTTGATACCGAGATCTTGCGCAAGAAGATCAAGGTGCTGGGTCAGGAACTGAGCGCAGATCCCGAGCTGGGACCGAAGTTCCTGCAACCGCTTAAAAGCAATGGGGTCATCGGCATCGAAGAAGGTGTGATGATCGTGCGGTGCAAATTCACCGCCCGCCCCGGAGATCAATGGACCCTGCGCCGCCGCGTCTATGAAGAACTACGGGTATTGTTCGAGCGCGAGGGGATCGTTGTCGCGGCGCGTCAGGTGCATGTGCGTGCAACCGAGGACATCTCGGCCGATCGCAACCGGTCTTCCCTTGGGGCCGAAGCCGCGCTGGACAAGATTTCGGATGGGTAGAGAGCACAGGAGAGGCAAAAAGCGGTCAACAACAATCGCGCGCCACCTAACTCGACGTCCCGGTCCAATTTGTGCCGTTGCGATAGCGCTTATGCTTTGGATCGGCGGCCCGCAAACTGTGTGGGCGCAAGATTTCCAGCAGGGGTATGACGCCTTCCTCGCCGAAGAATATGAAACTGCCATGCAAACGTTGATGCCGCTTGCCGAGAATGGGAATGCGCGGGCTCAGGCTGTAGTCGGGTTTATGTTTCTGAACGGGTTTGGTGTTCCCGCAGATGACGCGATTGCCGCGCGCTGGTATCTGAGCTCAGCGGCAAAAGGCGATGCGCGGGCCCAGTATATTCTGGCCCTTCTCTATATGGATGGCAGGGGCGTGCCGCAAAACAACTCCGAAGCGCTGCGATATCTTCAGCTGGCTGCTGCGCAAGAGCACAGCACGGCGCAATATGACTTGAGCGGTATGTACCGCCGGGGCGACGGCATTGAGAAAGACATCGCCAAGGCAGATCATTGGCTGCAACGCGCCGCAGAGGGCGGACATATCGATGCACAGTTCGACCTTGGCGTATCACTCTATTTCGCGGAAGGTCCGCAACGGGATGTACCAGGCGCCCTGACCTTGTGGCACAGGGCCGCTGAAGAGGGGCACAGTGTAGCGCAGTTCAATCTGGCCGAGATCTATCGCATTGGCAGCGAAGTGCCAGAGGATCTGCCCCGCGCGGTCTCATTCTACGAAACCTCTGCCGCGCAAGGCTATGTGCTGTCCCAGCAGATGTTGGGCAAGCTTTTCAAATACGGGTACGGCGTGGCTGAGGATGCCGCGCAGGCCGCCCGATGGTTTCGACTGGCAGCGGAGCAAGGCGATCAAGAGGCGCAGTTCGAGCTGGGCTACCTCTATGCGCAGGGTAACGGGGTGCCGCAATCCTGGCCCGAGGCGGTACAATGGTATCTGCTGGCGGCGGAACAGGGACATGAAATTGCCCAGCTGAACCTTGGAAGTATTTTCAGAGATGGAAAAGAGGGCGTTGCTGCAGACCCTCCGGCTGCGTTCGAGTGGTTTCGCCGGGCTGCCGAACAGGGCAACGCAAATGCACAAATGCGACTAGCGTTGGCCCACCGGTTTGGTGTTGGTGCGCCAAAGAATCTGACGCTTGCGGCCGAGTGGTATCACAAGGCGGCAGCGCAAGATGAGAAACTTGCGCAACATGCGCTTGGGAGTATGTACCAGCGTGGGGATGGCGTGGTACAGGATCCGGTCCAGGCTGCAAAATGGTATCGGTTGGCGGCGGATCAGGGGTATTCATCTGCCCAGTATGATCTTGGATTCATGATCTATCACGGGCGCGGTGTACCGGTGAATTACTCCGAAGCCGCGCGGCTCTATCGGCTGGCGGCGGAACAGGGTCATGCCAAGGCGCAATCAATACTCGGGTTCCTGCATGAAATCGGGCGCGGTGTCCGGCAGGACGCGGCAGAATCCGCCAAATGGTATGATCTGGCCAAGGAACAGGGTGTGACCTACACGCCCGAGCGTGCTTTGGCGATCCGGCAGTTCGAGCTGTCGCAGCGTGAATTCGAACACGGGATTGCAAGCCGCGAAGTTCTGGAGCCGCTCTATGACATCGGTGAGATTTATTTTCGTGATTTTCTGTTCATAACCGAAGCGCGGGACATCTTTAAGCACGGTTATGAGATCGCCGAGGCCACGCTTGGCCCGCATCATGAGACAACCATTGACTTTCTGGGAGGGTATTCGGCGCGTGAGATCAATCTAGGCCGGTATGACATCGCGCTCGATCTGACGCGCGACCTTCTTACGCGGATGCAGAACACGTTCGGACCCACAGACAAACGAACGTTGCAGGCCATGGGGAATCTTGCCTCGATCCTCGAAAACACGGGCCGTACCGATGAGGCCAACCAGATCATGCAAGAAGGTATGACGCTGGCCTTTGCGATCTATGGTCCGGATTCCGATATTGTCACCTCAAAATTGTTTTCCCAATCCATGAGCTTGGGTAAAGGGACACAATCAGAAAATTCCTTCGCCATGCTGCGCGACTATGCGGAACAGTCTGAACGTGACTATGGGCGCGCAAGCCTGCGGACATTGGACATAAGGGAACGAATTGCAGTCGCGCTAGCGGAGTATGGCCGTCACATCGAAGCCGCTGAGGTTTGGGCCGACATTGTCGAAGGGCAAGAAGAACGCCTGTTGCTAACCGCTGTGCTGGACAGTGCCGCGCGCGGTGCTGCTCTTCAAGACGCGAAACGGTCCGGGCGGGCCTTGGTGACGCAGGCGTGGGCGGCAGGGCTGATGCCGCAAGGCAATGCCGGTCCGATACGGTTCAGGGAGGCCGATTACGACGCCTCAGAGCTTGGGGATATGCTGGCCGTGGACGCGTTCTATGCTGCGCAGCTTGGTGAGACAGGGGCCGCAGAAGCGGTGGCGCGCGCCATGACGCGGCTTACCCTGCGCGATGCTGGTTTGCAGAGAATATTCGCGTCTTACGAGATGGCTCAAGCGGAGGTCATTAGCTTCGGCAACGACATCTCAGCTATAGTTGCACAGCCCACCGCGCGTGATGCTGAAACCGACGCGCGTATTCTGCACTTGCAGGAAAAACGGGCCAAGGCCATCGAACAGGTCAGAGACATCGGCGCCGAGCTTGAGGGCGGCTTTCCCCGTGTGTTCGAGATCATGGCGCCCAGGCCTGTTTCGATTGCCGACGTGATGGGCACGGCCGGATCACCGCCTTTGCTGGGACCAAACGAGGCGCTCATCCTGTTGACGCCGCCCCAAGGCGATGCCCCCGGTATCGTCTGGGCCGTCAGCCGGGAACGTTTTGCCTGGGCAGAAATGACCCGAAGCGAACAGGATCTGAAAGCAGACATTAAGTACCTACATGCCCTTCTGGATCCTTCGGCGTCCTCGGGCAATCTGGCGCTTGCTGCCGGCAATCGCGGCACATTCAGCCTGACCAATGAACCTACTAAGGCGCGTTTACGGGTTTTTGATCGCAGCTTTGCCCATCAGCTTTATGAAACGCTATTGGGGGATCCGAGCATTCAGGGCGTCATCGCGGAAAAATCAGAATGGATCCTTGCGCCGCAGGGCATGTTGCTCAGCCTACCGTTTTCCACCCTCGTTATGGACGTCCCCAATGGCGGTGCTAGGGGTGACGCTGATCCTGACATCCTGCGCGCAACCAAATGGTTGGGCACCAATCGCGCCCTGTCGGTAGTCCCTGCCGTTTCGTCATTGCGGGCGCTGCGCGCTTCGGGCCTATCAGTTGACGGCACTCGGCAGAACCCGTTTTTCGGGTTGGGCGATCCTGTCTTTTCCCATGCAACAAACCCGCCACCTGCCAGCCCTATCGAGATTGCACAGGCCTATATGCGCTCAGGCGTAGCGGATGCGCACCGCATTGGTGAGCTTCCACAATTGCCGGGAACGCGTCTTGAAATCGAACGCCTCGCGGCCGCTTTCAATGCACCAGAAAGTGCGGTGCTATTGGGGCAAGACGCCTCGGAAACAGCGCTTGCACAGGCGCAGGCCACCGGTTTGCTGCCCTCCTCTCGGGTCATTGTCCTTGCGACCCATGGGCTGATGGCGGGTGCGTTTGACACGCTGGGCGAGCCCGCACTTGCCATGACTCCACCCTATTGCGGGCCAGACGTTCTGAATGCGCAATTCGAGCGCGGAGGCGCGCAGACAAACGTCTGCGCACCATCGCTAACCATCGCAGAACTGCAGGCCGCCGCCGCAGACGGCGCATGGATCGATGATGGGTTGCTCACGGCGTCAGAAGTGACCCAACTTGATCTCAATGCGGATTGGGTCATTCTGTCGGCTTGCGATACCGCTGCCGGAGAAGATCAGAGCCCAGATGCAGAGGGCCTGTCCGGTCTGGCAAGATCGTTCTTCTTTGCCGGAGCGCGTTCATTGCTTGTATCCCATTGGCCGGTCCGGGACGATGTGGCCGCTACGTTGACCCCAGATGCTGTTGCACACGCACTGGACGGCCGCATGTCAAGAGCAGAGGCCGTGCGGCGGGCGATGGTTGCGGTGATGAACGATACTAGTCTTGATGCAACCAGCCGTTCATTTGCGCATCCTGCGGCCTGGGCGCCATTTCAGGTTACTGGCGTAAATGCAAATGGTGCCTAACTTGTCTTGGGAATATAGAAACTTCCAAAGTTGAAGAAATGTTCAGCCTGTTTTGGGTGCATGCTAGTTGCTTGCTTACATGGGCAGTAGAGCTATGCATGTAGTTGCAGTTTCCTAGTTTCCCCTGTCGAAAGTAAGGCAAGACACCGGTCCAATACGACAAGCGCAGATACAAGCGGCGAAACCGCATCGAGATCATGCTCGGCTGGTTCAAGGATTGGAGGCGCGTGGCGACATGCTATTGACCGCTGTCCCAAAGTCTTCGTAACGGCCATAGCCCTCGCACCAACCGTCGTCCATTGATTATGAATCCTGATTCAAAGGTCTCTCCGTTCGCCCGGACATTGGCGACTGAAATTGCTGAAGACGGGTCAGACAATCTCAGGGGTTGACGGCCGGGATCAATTTTTTTATTCGATAATTCTGTAAAGGAATTAGTATGTTTAACATGGCTCACAATTCACCAAGTTTGAGTTCGTTCGCTATAAGCGGTCGAAAGCTTTCATGTACGTGGTGATCTGAAGCCACATAGAGACGTTTTTGACCCGGAAGCAAATGCTCACCGGGTTTTTTCTTGCCTGATTATGACCTTGAAAGGTGAAACGAGAAAGAGTTCCACGTCGCTTTCAAGTTGGACGGACCTGAAATCAAATTAGGACAACCTCCTTCTATTATTCAAAGCATAGGGGAAACGACCGAACTGAAAGTGAAACGTTTGAGTTGAGCTGGTCTAAGGCCGGCTGCTCCAACAAAGAGAGTGAACCAACAAGGTGTTGGCGCAGACTGCTAATCTGTCGGGGCTTTTGAAGCTTGCGGGTCGGGACCGCCGCTCTCTGCCATTTTCCACTTGGCTCGCATTGTAGGAGTGCAATTATAGCGACAAATTATTGTTCTCACCGAGTACTATTTCACAAAATAGGCCTGCCCATATATGGGGTTTTGCCGCAAAGTTTGGCACTGTTCAAAGCTAGCGCTCTGAGGAGGTGTCATTTATCCAGCAAGCTCTACAAATTGTCGGTATCCGCTTGTTAAATATCCGAGCTGACTTTTGTAGATCATGTTGGCGAAGAACTTCTTTGCAGCCTTCGTGTTGCGCTTCGCAGAAATCATAAATTCAAGGGTTAGACCGTCGCGATCTTCGGCACGATACAGGTGCAGTCATTCGCCACGGATTTCGATATACGTCTCATCCATGCGCCAAGATTCAGCGTTGCATGATCAACTGTCACACACGCTCCGCCATGATCTCTTCCAAGTCGCGGTATTAAACGCCGAAGCGACGTAGAAATATGCTGCGAACAGGATCACCGATTGTGGGTAGTGCGCACCTTTGAAGTCGATCAATGGGCATTCCAAAACATTGTCCTAAAACAACCACCCATTGGATCATTCCACCCGGAGGTACATTGGGACGATAAAGTTTGCGACAGAGTCCCATCAGTTCATCAAACGGGGCATCCGGTATGTGCGGGTTTATAACTTTCGGATCTGCATCGGTTACCTTAGACGGTGTCGAAGTCGCGATTTGATCCTATACCTGCACCTCAGATGTTGCATTTGTGCAATTGGCGTTAAGAAACCATATAGGTGTGAACTTTGTCACATCAATCTCCTTAAACTTGCGCATAACCTGCTTGAAATTGTGATGGGGTTTTTTCGAGTTGTTGACTTCCGTTCTTCGGAAGCCCGGCTTGTGTCCATCAGTTGTGACCAAACCAGGTGCGGAGTTAGCGAGTGACAAAAAAATCAATACTGCTTTTGTCGACGGCTTTTTTTGCTTTTTTTTCAACGTCATTGCTCGCAGCCCCCACTTCAACATCGAAAGTTGGGGACACGGTCACTAACCCTGTGACCGGTTTGGATACTACCGTCAGCGCGTTGATTGTAGATCCAGCTTCGACGCCTACAGCGGGTACAACGGCCTTTGTGGAAACAACCGATGGTTACGTTTTCCTGGTTAAAGGTGCGGGCGATACAGTTTACAATTCCGACAATCCACCGCTTGCATTCAGTATTGTTTCGCTTACGGGGACGACCGCCCAGATCAGTAGTAGCGGAGCGACCGGCACCACCAGCCTGTCGACGCAATTGACGCTGTCTCAGTACAACAGCAACTTCAACAGTAGCGGCTCGCCGGGTGCCGTGACGCCGCCGGTGGATGTTTCAGGACCCAATGGCGTAAATCAGGTTGTATATGGTCAGGATGGCAGCAACGGGCGCGATGGTGCGCTGTTCGTGCCGCCAAGCTCGGGCGGTGATGGCGACGATGGTCCAACGCAGACCAAAACTCTGACCAGTAACGTAAATGCGACCAGCAATGTCGGATGGGAAGTCGGCAGCGTTGGCGGTGATGGCGGAAATGGTGGCGACTCGTATCTGAGTTTCTGGGACGGGCGCGACGGTGGCGATGGCGGTAAGGGTGGCACTGTTAACGCGACTCAATCCGCCAGCAGCACGATACAGACCTCGGGCAGCGATAACGACGGTATTTTCGCGTACAGTCGCAGCGGTGAGGCTGGCAACGGTGGCAGCGGTTTTGCGGCCCCAGGCGGGGGCACCGGGGGGCATTCGGCCGACGGCGGCAACGTGACCGTTACTCAAAACGGTTCGATCTCGACAAGTGGAGACGAGGCTGACGGTATCTATGCGCTGAGCGTTTCGAACAATGGTGGCAATGGAGGGTCACAGTGGGGTCTAGTCGGGTCATCGGGCGACGGCGGTTATGGCGGCAGCGGCGGCACAGTTACCGTAAACACCGGATCAAGCGCCACCATTCTGACAACCGGAGATTATGCGAACGGGATCTATGCCCAGTCAATCGGTGGCTCCGGCGGTTCTGCAGGGACCAGCGGCAACCTGTTGGTGTCGCTGATCGGAGGCGCAGACAATGGCGGCAACGGGGGGGAGGTCAATGTCTCGCATGCCGGTGCGATTGAAACGCGGGGTGATTTCGCGCGCGGGATTGTTGCCCAGTCCATTGGTGGAGGTGGTGGTTCAGGTGGAACTGCAGGCGGGCTGGTGGCCCTGTCGCTGGGTGGCGTCGGCTCCAACGGCGGTAGCGGCGACCCGGTCAGTGTCACTATTCAAGGCACCGGCAGTATTCTGACATCGGGTGCGGGTTCTGACGGAGTCATGGCGCAGTCCATTGGTGGCAGCGGCGGCACCGGCGCGAACTCTTATGGTCTGGTGGCGATCGGCGGCACAGGGTCCAATGGTGGAACAGGGGATGCGGTCAGCGTCAGTAACTACGGGCGTATTGTGACCGGAGGCGACGGTGCGCGTGGCATCATCGCCCAATCCATCGGCGGCGGCGGCGGTGACGGCGGATCGTCCGGCGGTATGGTCTCGGTCGGTGGCAATGGTAGCGGCGGTGGCAGCGGCTCGACCGTCACTATCGTGAATGACGGGATCATTACCACGACCGGTGACGACGCCATGGGTATTATTGCCCAGTCCATCGGCGGCGGCGGCGGTAATGGCGGATCGTCCGGATCTGTGGGCGCGTTCGTGGGGGTTGCTATCGGTGGCGACGGCGGTGCTGGGGGCAGGGGTGGTGACGTCAACGTGACGCTTTCCAACACCGACAGCAGCCAACCATCGGCCATTCAGACATCCGGTGATCGGTCGACGGGTGTATTCGCGCAATCCGTTGGCGGCGGCGGCGGCAACGGCGGCGGCGCTGTATCGGTTGCGGTAGGCGCCTTTGGTGCGGCATCAGTTTCGGTCGGGGGCTCGGCGGGCAGCGGCGGCGATGGTGGTGATGTCACTTTGAGCGGTGGCGGATCGGCTTCAGTGCAAACCGGTGGCGACGACGCCACCGGTGTCATGTTGCAATCCGTTGGCGGCGGCGGCGGTAACGGCGGCTATGCCGTTTCGGTTGCAGTTTCCGGCGGTCCGGTTTCCGGGTCTCTGGCCGTCGGGGTCGGCGGCGATGGCAGTTCGGGCGGCAAAGGCGGAGATGTCACCGTTGGGCAATTCGACAGCAGTGGTGCGCCGACAGCTGCAGGGTTCGAGGGTACAGTTGTAACAACCGGAAACCGGTCAACGGGAATGCTGTTTCAGTCGGTCGGCGGTGGCGGCGGTAACGGTGGACTGGCTGTTGCCGCTACCGGAGGAGCCTCGGCGCTGTTTTCCGGCAATGTTTCGGTCGGTATCGGCGGTCAGGCCGGCAGCGCCGGTGATGGCGGGCTTGTGCAGGTTAGTACCAATGCTGACATAACGACCACCGGAACGAATTCCAGCGCGATAATCGCTCAATCAGTCGGCGGCGGCGGCGGCAATGGCGGCGGTAGCATCGCGGCAGGGATCAGCGCCAGCGGCGGGGCCGCGGTTGGAATTAACGTTGGTGTCGGTGGAGATGGCGGTGGTGCCGGAATCGGTGGCGATGTCACTTTGATCGCGGGCGGCAATACGATCGAGACCAGCGGAGCGTTTTCCAGCGGTATCGTCGCGCAGTCCGTCGGCGGCGGCGGTGGCAACGGCGGCTACGCGGTTGGGGCCAGTGCTGATATTGGCGGCGCGGCGGCCGGATCGATCAGCGTGGGCCTTGGCGGAAAGGCTGGCGGTGGCGGCGATGGCGGGGACGTCATCGCTGAGGTTGACGCAGACGTTACGACGCGCGGCGACGATTCCGGGGCAATCATCGTACAATCTATCGGCGGCGGTGGCGGCAATGGCGGTTTCAGTGTGGCGGCAGGCCTTGCTGCAGGCGGAGCCGGTGCCGGGACAGTCGATGTCGGACTTGGCGGCGGCGGTGGAAGTGGTGGCATCGGTGGATCTGTTACCAATGTGCGCGTCAATGGTGATGTCCGCACCGAAGGTCTTCGTTCGACCGGGGTTGTGGTTCAGTCCATTGGCGGCGGCGGCGGCAATGGTGGCTTCAACGTCACCGCAGGTGTTGCTGCAGCAGGCGCAGGCGCTGGCACAATTGGCGTCGGTTTGGGTGGAGACGGCGCCTCCGGCGGCAACGGCGGCGTGGTCGAAGGCGAGGTTGCTGGTAATGTCACAACACTGGCCGACAGCTCGAGCGGCGTGGTCTTCCAATCTATCGGCGGTGGCGGTGGCAATGGCGGTTTCAACGTCACAGCCGGAATCGCTGGTGCCGGAGCGGGCGGCGGCGCGGTTACAGTTGGCCTTGGCGGCGGCGGATCCGGCGGCGGTATCGGGCAATCGGTGACTGGCAGTGTCACAGGTGCTGTCAATACTGGCGGAGCTGACTCTACGGCTGTTCTGGCGCAATCCGTCGGCGGCGGTGGCGGCAATGGCGGCTTCAATATCAGCGCATCCCTGGCGGGTGCAGGTGTTGCAAGCGGCGCGGTCTCAGTTGGGCTGGGCGGCGACGGTGGCAGCGGCGCGGTCGGCGGATCGGTCGATCTGACCACAACGAATGCCATCGTCACAGCCGGAGACAGATCGTCCGGCGTTGTGGCGCAATCCATCGGCGGCGGTGGGGGTAACGGCGGTTTCAATGTGTCCGGCACTGGGGCCGGGGCAGGCGTCGGGTCGGGTGCTGTCAGCGTTGGCCTGGGCGGCACCGGGGACGGTGGTGGCGACGGCGGCGCGGTTGCACTGACGTCTGACGGCACAATTTTGACGCAAGGCGATTCAGCCACTGCGTTTCTGGCTCAGTCTATTGGCGGCGGCGGTGGCAATGGCGGGTTCAACGTCAGTGCTTCGGTGCAGGGATCGGGCACCGCAGGTGCCGGAGTGTCCGTCGGTCTGGGCGGTTCGGGCGCTGGTGGCGGTGACGGCAGCACGGTGATTGCCACTTCCAACAACTCCGTTGAAACCCGTGGCGACCAATCATCGGGTGTTGTGGCCCAGTCGATTGGTGGCGGTGGTGGTAATGGCGGCTTTAACGTCTCCGCGGTCCTGTCTGGAGCAGGCACCGCAAGCGGTGCTGTAAGCGTTGGTCTTGGCGGCTCGGGTGACACGGGTGGCGATGGGGGCGATGTTACTCTGACGTCCAACGGGACCATTCTGACAGACGGTTTTGCCTCAAACGGGTTTGTCGCGCAGTCCATTGGCGGCGGCGGAGGCAATGGGGGCTTCAACGTGTCTCCGACCGTGTCGGGCGCGGGAACGGGTGCGGCCTCGGTGTCCGTCGGTCTGGGCGGGTCGGGGGACAGCGGCGGTGATGGCAGTCAGGTTACGGCCAGCACTACGGCCAATGTCGTGACCAAAGGCGATGCTTCGGTGGGTATTTTGGCCCAATCCGTCGGTGGCGGCGGCGGCAACGGAGGCTTTAACGTTTCACCGGCACTGGCGGGTGCTGGCACCGGTTCGGGGGCGATCAGCGTCGGTCTGGGCGGGTCCGGCGGAAGCGGCGGCAATGGTGGTATTGTCGGCCTGACCGTCGCCAACGATGTCAAAACTGAAGGCGCACAGTCGAGCGCAATCGTCGCCCAATCCATTGGCGGCGGTGGTGGCAACGGGGGATTTAACGTTTCTGCCTCGGTGGGTGGCGCGGGCACCGGATCCGGCGCGGCAGCTGTGGGGCTGGGAGGCCGCGGAACCGGCGGTGGTGATGCTTCGGCGGTGACGGCGAACGTCACCGGAAACATCGTTACGCAGGGGGAAACCTCGACCGGCCTGCTGGTGCAGTCCGTTGGCGGCGGCGGTGGCAATGGTGGCATGAATGTCTCCGTCGCAGTTGCCGCGGCGGGAACCGGATCGGGCGGCGCTTCGGTCGGTCTCGGCGGTGCGTCGGGCACCGGGGGTGATGGCGGCACGGCAGAGGCGACTCTGACCGGGGACGTCTCAACCCAAGGTGACGACTCGGGCGGTGTCATTGTCCAAAGCCTTGGCGGCGGCGGTGGCAATGGCGGCCTGAATGTCTCGGCGACGGTTACGGTTGCGGGAACCGGCAGCGGCGGAGCGTCCGTCGGGCTTGGCGGAAGCGGCGGCAACGGTGGCGACTCAGATACGGCCAACGGTACGGTGGTCGGCAATGTCACGACGGCCGGAGACAACTCTGGTGGCGTTCTGGTTCAATCCGCTGCAGGCGGCGGCGGTAACGGAGGGCTGAATGTCTCGGCCGCCGTGAACATTTCGGGCACTGGCGGTGGCTCCGTGGGCGTCGGCATTGGTGGGTCCGGCGGAGACGGTGGAAACGCAAGCGCAGCCACAGGATCGATTACCGGTGACGTCACCACGACCGGTGAAAACGCGACCGGTGTTCTGGTTCAATCCGTCGGCGGTGGCGGCGGCAATGGCGGCGTAAACATATCGGGCGCACTCAGCATTGCCCGCACCGGATCGGGTGCAGCGGGCATCGGGGTTGGTGGATTTGGCGGCAGCGGCGGCACCAGCGGCGTGGTCGACAACACGTTCTCGGGCAACGTCAGCACGTCCGGTTCGCGCTCTGCCGGTGTCGTAGCGCAAAGCCTTGGCGGCGGCGGCGGTAATGGCGCCACGAATATTTCCGGCGCAATTTCAGTGGCGAGTAACTTTTCGGGTGGTCTTGGGATCGGAGTTGGTGGATTTGGCGGTTCCGGGGGCTCGGCCGAGAGCGTCACGCAACAAGTCACCGGCAATATCACGACGACCGGAGACGACTCGGTCGGAGTTCTGACGCAGAGCCTTGGCGGCGGCGGCGGTAACGGCGGCACCAACATCTCGGCGGCCTTGTCCCTGTCCCGGACGACAAACGCGGCGGTTGGTATCGGCGTCGGCGGGTTCGGTGGAGGCGGTGCAAATGCCGGTGCGCTGGTCCAGTCGACTGTTACCGGTGGCGTCAACACCAGCGGTGACCGCAGCGCAGGTGTTCTGACTCAGAGCCTTGGTGGCGGCGGCGGTAATGGCGGCACCAATATCTCGGCCTCGCTCGGCATCAGTCAGGAAAACGGCGGTTCAATCAGCCTGGGTGTCGGCGGATTCGGCGGTGGGGCTGGTAGCGGAGGCAACGTTATCAGTACCTTGCGGTCCAGCGTGGGCAGCAGCGGGCCAACCTCGGTGGTTACTACGGGCGCTAACAGCATCGGTGTCATGGCGCAATCGGTTGGTGGCGGCGGCGGCAATGGCGGCCTGAATGTCTCGGGCGCGGTGAACCTGACGGGTAAATCCGGCGCGGCCGTTGGATTAGGTCTTGGTGGTTTTGGAGGCGGCGGCGGAGATGCCGGTACCGTTACGCTGGATGTTCAAAGTGACGTCGTGACAGCGGGGGACGGATCGCATGGCCTGTTCGCGCAAAGTCTCGGCGGCGGCGGCGGAACCGGCGGCGTCAACATCTCGGGCTCGCTGGCGCTGACCAAACCATCGGGGTCGGACACAATCTTTTCAGTCGCGGCGGGCGTCGGAGGTTTTGGCGGATCGGGTGGCGACGCAAGCGCGGTCGATCTGGATTACACCGGAAACCTGCAAGCGGTGCCGATGGTGCAACAGCCGGACGGTACATTTGTCGTCGATGAAAGCAAAGGTGCCAGTGGCATTATCGCACAAAGTCTCGGCGGTGGCGGCGGCAATGGCGGTACCAATGTTTCCGGCGGTATCGCGATCAGTGGCAAACCCGGCGCAGGTCAGACGGACAGCAGCAAGTCCTATGCCGTCGTCGTGGGTGTCGGTGGTTTCGGCGGCGGCGGTGGTGACGCCGGTGATGTCGACGTCAGCATTGGCGCAGGCAGCACGATCATGGCACATGGCACTGGTCAATCAGGTTTGATGGCGCAATCCGTTGGCGGTGGTGGCGGCAATGGCGGCCTGAACGTTTCCGGCGGGATCGTATCCGACAGCTCTCTGATCGTGGGCGTTGGCGGCTTTGCGGGCAACGGCGGCAAAGCGGGTGATGTCACGGTTACTTCGCAGGCGGATATCACTGTTTCGACCAATCCGGACGATATCTCGATCCCCGACACCACCACTTTCGAAGACAAGCTGCGCGATTTCCTTGGCGACACGATTGTTGATGAGACCGAAGAACTGGCTTCGAATTTCGGGCTGGAGCGTCTGTTTATAGACATGGGGGTCTTCAACGAAGAAAAGCAGGATACTGATGGCTCAGCAGGTCTGATGGCGCAGTCCATCGGTGGCGGCGGCGGCAATGGTGGTCTGAACGTGTCGGGCGGAATTGCGCTGAGCAAAGATGGCAAGATTCCGTCGGTTACCTTTGGTGTCGGTGGCTTTGGTGGAAACGGCAATGTTTCCGGTGACGTGGCCGTAGATCACGCGGGCTCTGTCACGGTTGCGGGCAACTGGAAACATGGCGTTTTGGCCCAGTCCATTGCGGGTGGCGGCGGCAATGGTGCGCTGAACGTGACCGGGCAGCTGAACTATGGCGATTCCAACAATTCCGACGGTAAGACCGATCTGAGTATCGTGGGCGGCCTGGGCGGTCACGGCGGCACCGGCGCGGATGCAGGTAACGTATCGGTCACGCAAACCGGCAATATCTCGACAAACGGCTACCACGCACGCGGTCTCTTTGCCCAAAGCATCGGTGGCGGAGGCGGCACCGGCGGTATCAATGCGACCTTTGTCGGCACCAAGGACAGCTCACCCATTGCCATGGGCATTGGTGGCTTTGGTGGTGTTGGCGGAGACGCGGGCGACGTGACCGTCGCACGCGGAACCTCTGCTGCAGCAGCGGGCACCATCATGACCGATGGCGTGGGTTCACACGGTATCGAGGCGTCCAGCATCGGCGGTGGTGGCGGTGACGCCGGGATCAACGCGGTTGTGGGAATCAGCAAGACCACCGGCAGCCAGAGCAATGGTGGCACGGGCGATTCAACAGACCGCAAGACCCCCACTAACACGGGCGTCGACGACTCGGTGATCGCCAATTACAACGCCGTTCTGGATGAACTGGAAGGCAAGGTGAACCCGGCGGATTCCAGCGGCAACAAGACCGGCGTTTCAGCAGTCATCGCCATCGGTGGAGCTGCCGGAACCGCAGGTGATGGCGGCACGGTAGATATTGACCACTATGGCGATGTCATTACTTTGCAGGACAGCAGCCACGGAGTGTTTGGTCAATCCATCGGCGGAGGCGGCGGCAACGCAGCCCTGAACCTGGGCATGACTTACGAACTGGCCTCGGATGCGACCAACAAAGGATTTGGGCTGGCGATCGGCGGCGGTACGGGTGACGGCGGCATTGGTGGCTCGGTCGATGTGCGCAATACCGGCAATATCACCACACTAGGGGCGGATTCGCATGGTCTGTTCGCCCAGTCTGTTGGCGGCGGCGGCGGCAATGCGGGCTACAACTCGGCCTCGACATCGGTGGATGGCGGCAACGTGAACATCCAGATCGGCCGTACGGGTGGTACGGGCGGAAGCGGTGGTGATGTCTATGCAAGCTCGGACGGTATCATCAGCACCTCGGGCAACCGTTCATACGGGTTCTTTGCGCAATCCATCGGCAATGGGGGCGGCAACTCGTCGTCGACCTCAGTCAGCATCGGGACACCAAAGACCGGCGACAGCAAAGGCAACAAGGCCAGCCTGTCGGTGGGGCTTGAAGGCGGCACCGGAGGCGCAGCGGGCGATGTGACGTCTGTAGTAGCGGGTACTGTGGTCACGCAGGGTACGGATGCCCATGGTGTCTTTGCCCAATCCGTCGGCGGCGGCGGTGGCAATGGTGGCAAGGCCAGCAATTCGGCCGGCAAAGGCATCTCAGTCGCGTTGTCCATTGGCGGTACGGGCGGAACGGGTGGCGTTGGCGGCAAGGTCGACGTGACCAATACCGCACAGATCGCAACCTTCGGTGACCGGTCTGTTGGCCTGATGGCGCAGTCCATTGGCGGCGCAGGCGGTACTGGCGGGATGGTGCAGGCAGGCCAATCGAACCTCGACACCATCAAAGCTGTGGTCAATCCGTCGACAGTGGGCACAACTGCTTCGATCAATATTGGTGGTACGGGCGGCGACGGCATGACCTCGGATACGGTGACTGTGGTCAGCGACGGGCTTATCAGCACCGCAGGCACGATGTCCCACGGCATATTCGCCCAATCCGTTGGCGGCGGTGGTGGCATGGGTGGAGTGGTTGAAAACCGGATCATCAGCCTGCGCAAGGACATCGGTAACACGGCGACCCTGTCTGTTGGTGGTAATGGTGGCACCGGGGCAGTGTCTGCCGCCGTATTCGTCACCAACCGGGACATTATCCAGACGATCGGAGACAAATCTGTTGGCATCTACGCGCAGTCTGTTGGCGGCGGCGGTGGCGACGCGCAACAGGTGCGTAACATCATTCTTGGCCGGTCCTCGGATGGCGCTACGACCAACGCAATCCTGATCGGCGGATCGGGCGGGACCGGAGGGTCCGGCAGCACAGTGACCGTTGTCAACGAAGCGGATGCCACGATCCTGACCACCGGAAAAGAAAGCCACGGCATCTTTGCGCAGTCCATCGGTGGTGGTGGCGGCAATGGTGGCTCGACAATTTCGGTTGACGGACGCTATGGCGGGGCCGAGGCCAGCACACGGCGCGCGCTGCAATTCGGTCTAGGCGGATCGGGTGGCACCGGAGGCACCGGCAGCGACGTCTCGGTGACCAATGCCGGTACGATTGTAACGACCGGAGACGCCGCACATGGCATCTATGCCCAATCCATCGGTGGTGGCGGCGGCAATGGCGGCAGCTCGATCACAGGGACATTGCGCCTTAAGACCGGGGACAGCAGCTCACCAACAGCGCAGTTGAACATCGGTGGCTCGGGTGGCACCGGCAATGTCGCTGGCAACGTGGTTGTTACCAACAGCGGTGACATCCAGATTGATGGCGCAGGCGCCTATGGCATCATGGCGCAATCTGTGGGTGGTGGCGGTGGCAATGGCGGGTTGGCCGTTGCCATGGATGTGAACGACATCAAAAACACCATGACCGGCAAGTCCTACTCGAAAATCGCCATCGGCGGATCGGGAGGGTCAGGTGCAAATGGCGGAGACGTCACGGTCAACCACACGGGCACAATCGTTGTGAACGCAGAAAACGGGTTTGGCATCTATGCCCAGTCCGTCGGCGGCGGTGGCGGCAATGCCGGGTATTCGGTGTCGTCCCCGTTGGTCTCTGCATTGGACTATACAATCTCGCAGGTGCTGGGGGCCCGTGAAGGGTCGACCGGATCCGTGGGTGCTGTGACTGTCAACTCAACAGGAGATATTCTGGTAAACGGTGCAGGCAGCGAAGCGGTATTCGTTCAGTCGGTGAATGGCGGCGGCGGTAATGTCGATACCTCAGTCGATTTCACCACAACGACCTCTGGCGCAACCGGCTCTGTCGTCAGCAGCGATATCGCCCTTGGCGGCGATGATGTGTCGGGCATGGCCGGCAATCAGGTTACCCAGGCACACAAAGGCAACATCGCCACGACAAGCGACAGGTCAACCGGCCTGATGCTGCAAAGTGTCGGCGGTGGCGGCGGGACTTCCACGACCACGGTGGACGTTCAAGACGGTGACGGTATCGACATCACAGCGCGTCTGGGTGCGATTAACACCGATGACGCCAGCGGTGGTGATGTGGACGGCAGCCGGACGGGGGATGTAGGAACCGATGGCGCGTTTTCCTCGGCAGGTGCGGCACAGTCCATCGGCGGTGGCGGCGGTAAGCTTGTTCTGAACAGCAACGGTACAGCTGGCACGAGCAAGGTTGCTTCGGTGATCCTGGGCTCTGATCCCAGCTTCAACAACAATGGCGGTGATATCGACCTGTCGCTGGATGGCAACGTGTTCACCAGCGGTGATCGGTCCTTTGGACAAAGCGTCCAAAGCATTGGCGCGGGCGGCGGCGAAGTCGTCATTTCGGGTCTTGGACGCGCAGATGTGACTCTGGGCGCGCAGGACGGCTCGACCGGAGATGGAGGAGACGTTGATTTTGCCAATGTTGGTGACGTGACCACCAATGGAAAAGGCTCTCACGGGTTTGTCATCCAAAGCATTGGCGGCGGCGGCGGTCTTGTTTCGACTGATATGAAGGCCAGCCGTGTCACAGTGGATCTATCCGCCGACAATGGCGGAGACGGCGGCGATATCGCATTCGCGCAAAGCGGCAACATCGTGACGACCGGCAAAAACGCAATTGGCATCGTAGCTCAGTCTCTGGGCGGTGGCGGTGGCATGGTGGATTCGGTCTTCCGTGGCGCTGCAGGTGGTGCAGGTTCGGGAGGAGCCATCGACTTGTCGCTGGACGGAAATATTCTGTCCGTCGGCAATGGCGGCATCGGCGTTCTGGCACAATCCGAAGGGCGCGATGGCGCCGGTGCGATCACGATTGGGCTTGATGGCGTTGTCATGGGTGGCTCGGGTCAAGCGGACGCCGTCGCATCAATCGTTGTCGAGGGCGGCACCAACAACGTAGTGACCTTGTCCAGGGACACCATGCTGCTTGCTGGAAATAATCAGTTGGTGAATGGGGGCGACGGAAATGACCAGATTTCGCTTGCAGGGACGGCACTCGGGAACCTGGATCTGGGTGCTGGCACTAACGGTCTGACCGTCGAAGACGACGCAAACTTTTATGCGCTCGAGTCGGTCGATCTGGGTGCCGACGGGCACATGCAGGTGAACGGTAATCTGGTTCTGGGCGCCAATGTAGGTCTTAAAAAGGATTTGACGTCTACGGTCCAGGCAAGCGATTTCATCTTTACGGAAAATGTCAGTCAGACAACAAACGTTAACGGAAGCCTTTCCTTCGGTGATACAGCAACGTCGACCTTCGACGTGTACTTCCTGACGTCGGGTGCATCGGGCGGCGACAGCGACCTGATTAATGTCACCGGTGACGCCACGATGGGGGGCGCTCTGACGCCTCAGCTCAATACGCTGGAACGCGCATTGCCGCTCGTCATCATCAACCCCGATGGAACCGCGGCAGACGCTGGTACGACAATTCAGGACACCGTCGTGCTGGACTATTCCATTGGTCTGAACGGTTCTACCTCGGACGGCAGTTCGATTGATCTGGTGATCACTCCGGATTATTCGACGGCGGGAATGAATGCGAACCAGGCAGCAGTCGGCGACTACATCAATCAGGTGCTGAACGGGCAGGGATCGGCGGCACAGGGCGAACTGTTTGCCTTGATCGGGAACATGCAGTCAGAGGCCGATGTCATTGCCGCGATCGACAGCCTTACAACGGCTGACTACGCAGCGGATGTGGTGGATGCCTATTACGGCACCCGGGTTTTTGCCGATGTTCTGCACAATTGCGAACGGTTCACCGATTATAAAACCGGTGACGATCCGCGAAACTGTGTGTGGTTCTCGGGTGCAAGGTCTTTCTACGACCGCGACCAGACTGGCATCTACGACGAGCTGGACATCAACAGCACTAACCTGTCGGCTGGTATCCGGATGCCCGTTGGGGATGAGCTGTTCGCTGGTTTCGCGGTTGGTCACGACCAGATGAGCCTGCGCAACGGATCGCAATACAATGCGACAGGTGACCGATTTAACCTTGGGGCGTCGCTGACCAAATATGTCGGTGCTTGGGAATTTGCGGCCATGCTGTCTGCCGGGTGGTCGGATTATGACACGGTCAGTGCCGGCGGGATTAGTGGCGTGCTGCCCAATGGAAACGTTGTGGACACGGTCGGTGTCAGTTCAATCAAGCACAAAATGAACCACCAGAACTTGCGGCTGGGTCTGGCCTATGACTATCGGTTCACGGGAGGCAATTCTTACCTGAGACCCGAAATTGCGATCGACGCTACACGCCTTGCGACCGAAAGCAATGGTCAGGCAACTCTTTCGGGGATCGTTCTGCAGGACGACAGCGAAATGATCTACTCGCTGACACCTTCGCTTGAGGTCGGGACGGAACAAACCCTGAGCGCTTCGCAGAAACTGCGCGCGAGCTTTCGGGCCGGTGCCATCATCTCGTCCGATGACACCGTTTCGGTGACTGCCAGATTCAGCGGCGCGAGTGCAAGTGACGGAGGGTTCTCGAACACCAGCTATGTAGGCGACGCGCATGGGCTAGTGTCAGCCAATCTGGGGCTTTTCGCTATCGATGACAGCAGCTTTATCAATCTGAGTGTCGACCATATGTTCGGAGACTCAACCGAGACCCTGCAAGTCGGGCTGGGGATCGGAATACAATTTTAGTCAATGAGGGACAGCAGAATGAAAACTTGGGTTTGTGCTTTGGGGGTGACCTTGGGGATGGCGCACACACTTGCCGCGCAGGAAAGCAACGCGTCACTGTGGTCAGTCAATTGCAGCAATCTGGCGAACGGGGATGAACTGGTCTGCGAAATGACCCAAAGCATTATTCTGAGTGAAAACAATCAGAGACTGGCATCTGTCGCGTTTGTCAAAGCTGCGGGGAAGGACGAGACGGAAACCGTGCTAACTTTGCCTTTCGGTTTGCTGTTTGCTGAAGGGCTGATTGCGAAGGTTGATGAAACCGAAGTTGCGCGCCTCGAATTTCTGACTTGTGAAGCGCAGGGTTGTTTCGCCCGTTCTCCGGTCTCACAAGAATGGGTGTCAGCAATGCGCGCGGGCAATCAGCTGCGGATTGACGCCAAAAACAGTATCGGAGAGCCGATCTCCTTTGGTTTCGATCTTACGGGGTTTAGCCAGACGTCCAGTCTGCTGCCCTAGCCGGTATCGAACCAGTCAACATGTTCCGCAAAGGCCAATTCACGCCCGATCTCTCCCCGTTTCAGCAGATTGTTCAACTGGCAGGATAATCAATCCGCCTGGGTTCTGTTGCGAAGTTTTAACTGGCCACGCTGATAGCAAAATACCGGAGGGCTAAGCAGCCAATTCTGCAAATTGCCGAAATGGACAGACTCCCGGCGTGATTTGACCTTTTCGTATCATAGTCGCCACTTCTATGCCGCCCAGCGTTGCCGCCGCTGAAGCGAATGCCTTGAACCCTAACATTGGCCGGATACGTCTCTTGATGAAACGATGATCCTGTTCCACGATGTTGTTCAGGAATTTCCGCCTCACCATCTCAATCGGAACTGGACAACCAAATCCCTTCAGCATTTTATTGACAGCTTTGATGCCCGCTGTGTTTGCGCCGCTATTGTCGATGACAATCTTTCGCGGCAAACCATTGACCTCTAGCATTCTGGCAAAGAATTTCGTGGCGGCGGGTTTGTTACGGCGCCGCGAAAACATGAAGTCGAGTGTTTTGCCGCGTTTGTCGACAGCTCGATAGAGTTAGACCCAAGTCCCCTTCACTCGAATGTACGTCTCGTCCATTCTCCAGGAACGGTCGCATGGTCCTTTGCGACGCGGTGCAATTTCAGCGATCGCGCCGGAATACCGTGTAACCCAACGATTCAACGTAGTGTGGTCCACAGACACGCCTCGTTCGGCCATGATTTCTTTCAGATCACGATATGACACACCGTATCGGACATAGAAGAACACCGCGAACAGGATCACGTCTTACGGATATTGCGCGCCTTTTAATGAGATCATGAACCGACTTTCGACCATAAAACAGAGAGAGTTATTCGCTCGCAATATCCTTGACCGTCAATGGTCAAAACTTTGCAACAGATTCTTCACGGCTTCAGTCCTCACCTTGGTAAAAAGGTAGATCAGGGCTAAATCCGATGCTGTAGTCATCATACCTCGCTGAATATTGCGCAGCAATTGATTTTAGAACTTCTAGCATCATCAATCTGCACCTTTGTTGGAACTCAGTTGACCAACTCTGACACAAAGATAGAAGGGGGCCAATGTCTGCAGAGAGCCAATCCACGACGTGCAACACAATGCAACTAAAAGATGCGTTGCTGCAATTCGGCTGGATTGTCGACTTCCACATGCCAGAGTTCTCGCGCCGGTTCAGGAAGCCTCATCAATACCCGCTCAAGTTCCCTGTGGTTTGTGCAACGCCATACTGCCCATGCTGTGGCTTCGATAGCGTTGTCTGGCGTTAAGTTATGATTTTTCCGCAAACCTTTTACTTCAGCAATTAAATCTTGCCGCTCAGCGAACGGAACTGGAGGGGTCGTAACATCCCAATTATGTACGAAAATCGCCCGTAATACTGACGGGAGAACGCTGGCAAAGTCCAATCCTTGCTGAGCAGTCAATCGACGCCGAAAGGTCTGAAACACACCATCCACAGCAGTATAAGCATTGTTGTCAGAACCCAGCGACATCCGTTCTTTGATGTCGCCAATAAATGCGCGCCATTCCCTTGTCGCCTGCCTATATGTCCATGGCATTGGCATAGAATTAATCGGTCCGCTATTGCTACTGGCTGCCGGCAATGTTCGCTCTTCTGAGGCGAATTGTCGAGCTGTCGAACGACTGCGTTGTAGTAGAGGGACGCCCCTCCCTATTGTGAACTTTCGAATGTCTGCTGTGAGCCCCAACCGGGCTCTAACACAGTCGAACATGTTGCTTGTTCGGTTAGTCGCGAACCGCGCACTCCGAACGTTCAAAAAGGGTGATAAATTTCAGCTGTGCAGACATTGCGCCCTTTGGTGATATGCTTTCAACGCATGCATTTTCCTTCATTGTTGGCATTTGACCGTTTTGGCGTTGTGCGGAATACTGAAGCAATGAAGCGTCCCAAAACGCAGTATGCAAAGGCGGGCGACGTGCATATCGCCTATCAGGTCTTCGGTAGCGGGCCGATCGATCTTCTCTGGGCGTCAGGATGGGCCACGCATGTCGAGTATGCATGGGAAAGCCCTGATTATGCTAGATTTATGACCAAGCTCGGTCGGTTTTCCCGCGTGATCTTTTTTGACAAACGCGGCGTAGGTATGTCGGACCGCGACGTAGGGTACCCGACGCTTGAAGAGCGCTCGCAAGACATAAATGCTGTTCTCGATGCTGTGGGAACCAAGAAAGTGGCGGTATTTGGGGCATCGGAAGGTGGTGCGATTTCGTCAGTATTTTCTGCAACCTTTCCCGAACGTGTGAGCCATTTGATCCTCAACGGCAGCCGGGCATTTTACAAATGGGCACCGGACTACCCGTATGGGCTTAAACCCGAAGAACTGCGGGCTGAGGTCAACAAATTCAGCGACTTTTCTCGTGAAGTGGAAGTAAGTTTGGATGGCGCGCCGAGCATCGCCAATAACCCGGCGGCAACGGAATGGTTAAGCGCCTATCTACGATATGCAGCCAGCCCGCGCGCAATGGCCAAGCTAGCACAAATGAACTACGATATTGACTACCGCGGCGTGCTAACTGCAATACAGGCACCGACGCTGGTCCTCCACCGTGAAGGTGATCGTTGGTGCGGTGTGGAACACGCGAAGTATTTGGCGGAGCACATCCCGGGAGCGACCTTGCGTCTATTGCCGGGGGAGGACCACATCGTTTGGTATGGTGACCAAGAATCGATCATCTCGGAAATTAGTACGTTTGTCACTGGCGAAGCGATTTTGTCGCCCGCCGATCGGGCACTGATGACTGTCATATTCTGGGACATTGTCGGTTCGACCGAGCAACTCGCTCGTATGGGTGATGAACGCTGGCGTGGGGTATTGGAGCAGCTCAACCATAAAGTCGAACAAAGGCTGAGAGCTTTCGGCGGAACCCTTGTGAAACATACTGGCGATGGCTATTTGCTGTCTTTCCGTGGACCGACGAGCGCCATTGAATGCGCCACAATTATTCGAGACGACGCGACGCGTTTGGGCCTTCAAAGTCGCACAGGTATTCATACGGGTGAATGCGATATTCGAGATCATGATTTGAGTGGATTGGCCGTGCACGTGGCAGCACGCATATTGGATGAAGCTAGTCCCAACGAAATTCTGGTATCGCAAACGGTGAAGGATCTGGCGCTGGGGGCGGATTTGAGTTTTTCCGAATTGGAGGCCCGGCAACTTCGAGGAGTGCCCGGAGATTGGCCGTTGTTCGTACTCTCCGAATGACATGCTCAGACCATATTTAGAGTACAATACCGCGTTGTTTCGTCCGCTCTTAGTAGAAGACTACTTAGACTGTGCAACGATCAACGTTCGCGTTGGGCGCGCTGCTGCCATTCACTGCGGTGCGCTTGGACTGGCTGTATGAGTCCTTACCAAAAGTTAGTCGCCATCAGTCTTTCGCTCTCGCAGCAGGTCGCGAACCGCACATTCTAGACATTCAATACATGGTCACAAATTGCTGATGAGCGGACAAAGCGGGCTTACGCCGCGCTAAAGCTTATGGCGGCTTTTGGCAATTTCTTGCAACCAGCGAACAAATCTGCGGGTTAGGTTTGTTTGGTGCTCTCCGACTTGCAAGGTGTAGCATCCAGCACTGAACTCGGTGCATTCAGGTAATGGGACAAGCCGTCCATCGGACAGTTCAGTCTCAACCATGAAAGTGGAAGAGAGTATCATCCCCAGCCCGGCGCAAGCCGCACGCAAGGCTGCATCGTCCGTGTCAAAGCGGTCTGCGAACTTGAGATGTACATCGTATAAACCCGATTTTTCCATCCAGAGATGCCAATCCCAATTTCCTTTTGCGCATTGAATCGCCGGAATGGTAGTCAAGTCGCGTGGGTCTGCGAGTTTTGATAGCAAGACCGGTGAAAGATACGGACGGCAGACATCATCGAATAGGTCACTTACTCCGACCGGGCGTTCGCTCTCACGGTAATATCCGATTGTGACATCTGCACTGCCGGACAGTTGGCGAGCACCATCAAAAAAGGTCTCGACTTCCACATTCGCGTCGGGGTTCTTCGCTTTGAAAAGATAGAGTTTCGGTATCAGCCATCTAACCGCGAATGACATGGACGCCCGGACACGGAGGACGTTTTTGTTGTGGATGGCATCAGCAAGAGAAGCATGGATCAATTGCAATCCTGGCATGGCTTTCTGCGCCAAACGGGCACCAGCATCCGTCAAATCGATAGCATTATTGCTCCGGACAAAAAGCTGAGTTCCCAAAGACTGCTCAAGCGACTTTATCTGATGACTGACTGCCCCCGGTGTCACCAAAAGCTCTTCAGCAGCCAGCTTGATACTCATATGCCGGGATGTGATCAGGAAAACGCGCAGAGCGTTCAAGGATATTGAACTTGGAAGCTGCATCAAAATCTCTCACTCAGACATAGAATAACTAGTTTGAGTCCAATGTGAAACTGTCTTTAGAAGTAACCAATCTCTTCCAAAAAGGTTATACATGTCGTCGCCCAATAAGTATGTCGAAGCGATCCTCTGGGTTCTTCTCAGCACCGCTTTGTTCACAGTGATTTTCTCGGCTGCTAAGTTTGCCGACGGGGCAATTGGAACCTTTCAGATCCTGTTTTTGAGATACATTGGCAGTTTTGTGACCGTGTCCTGGCTCGTGGTGCGCTCAGGTTCATTCAATCAGTACAAAAGCAATGTGCCGTTCCAGCATTTCTTGCGCACGGTTTTTGGATGTTCGGCTGCGGCAGCCATCACTTGGGCAACCGCTCATATGCCCGTGGCAGACGCATCGGCCATCGGTATCCTCTACGGAGTTATAACCGTGGTGCTTGGCGTCCTGTTCCTTAAAGAGCATGTTGGAAGACGCCACTGGCTGGCCATAGCAATTTCACTTGCCGGAGCAGGACTAATCATGGCCGTACAAGGCGCATTCCAAAGCCACATCGCAGGTCTCCCAGCCTTTGTTGCTCTTCTCAGTGCATTGTTTATGGCCTCTGAAGGGTTGCTGATCCGAACCCTGAGCCAGACCGAAAGCGCACTGTCTATGATGCTCTATGTCTCCGGCTTTGGCATCCTTCTCCTTTCTCTCCCGGCTATGCTGGAGTGGCGCAATATCAGTGCAACGCTCGTCGTCGGTTGCGTTGCGCTCGGGCCACTGTCAGTCGCGGCACAGTATTGTACAATCAGGGGATACCGGATCGCACCGCTATCGGTTGTGGGACCGGTTGATTATTCATGGCTGATTTTTGCGATGATCTTGGGTTTCGTAGTTTTTGGTGAGCATCCCAGTATCGGGGCTATCGCAGGTGGCATTCTGATCATCTCAGGCGGCTTATTGCTGTCCAATACTCGCGCACAGCAATGAAATTAGATGCTCAGAGCTTTTTTTCCTACGAGGGCCGCGCAAAAGCCAAACATTCGAGCAACTCGCAGATCCGCGTAGTTTAGGCTCGATGCAGCCATGCTCTGCGACGTCCCCGGTGATCGAAAGAGCCCTTTCCAGCTATTTAATGTGGTCCAGCATTTTGCTTGTACAGCAGGTCACGAAACTGCGAAAACCGGACGTTTGGAGTACCGGCGAGTAATGGCAAGTGGTGGACAAACAGAGTTATCGCTGCGACCGCTCCAAGGAGCGTTTTTTGGACGGGCGTTCAACAGCGATCTTCTTTTTCATACATGTATGCCAAGCGCTGGCCGTTTGGCTTCAACGGCGCCCGTCACCTGAGTATATAATGCGCCAAGGCTTCGTGTCTGGCACCTTCTGGGCGCAAGGTCGATTGGTATAGGGTAAAGCCGGTCACCGGCATCTTTGGCAAGGCGTTCATAGTGCGCGAATGTTGGACGAGCTGAACCGCCTCGCGTTGTCCTGGTTTGAAGCGAGCAATAGTCACATGCGGGCGAAAGCGCCGGCGGGGTAGCACGATCCCAGCTCGACGCATGGCAGTATGGATTTTTTGGTGCAAGGCTGTAAGTGCCGGACAATCCTCCACTGCGACAGCCAGAACCTGCCCAAAAATTTCGATCCCTGAAAAGGTGACGCCGAAGGGTGGAGCTGAAAGTACCAAAAGCTCTTCATGCAATTCCTCTAAGGTCTCCTCGGCCTGATCATCCAGAAAGGCTAGCGTCAAGTGCATGTTGTCCGACGATACCAGTCGGCCGACCGGCAGCGCGCGTTGCAAGGGCACAAAAGCTGCCTTTACGTCGTCGCTAAGCGATATCGCAATGAAAGACCGCATAGAGCCCTTTCTAGACCTTTAGCACCACTCGTAGTCTCGCCCGTGCAGCAATTCGCGAACCGCACATTCCGGACGTTCAAAACCGGGTCTCAGATGGCGTTGAGGCAGAAATAGGTGAATTCGCTGCGGCTGCGCCAATGACCAATTTTGAAACTTTACAATCACACTGTTCGTTCCTATTGAGAACCTATGCAGGGGAGTCCCGCCAAGGGGACTGAGAGGCTGAGTGGGTGAAAACCCGGTGACGCGACCCTTTGAACCTGACCCAGTTGATACTGGCGTAGGAAGCTAAGGTCGTATTGCTAAATCTGGACCCTGCGATCTGATAAATGGGCTCGTGTTGAGCCCTTGCCTCCTCACCAAATTCATCTGGTTCTTTTTCGGCTTGAGCTTGAGGAGCGCCAAAATGAATGTCCCAAATCCGAAAATCACCACCGGTGAATTGCCCGCGTCGCGCAAAATCTATGTCGCGGGTGAGCTACATGACGATGTCCGCGTGCCCATGCGCGAGATTTCAACCCACCCGACAGCAGGAGAGGCGCCTCTGCCGGTCTATGACAGTTCCGGCCCCTATACGGATCCTGACACCCTGACCGATATCAAACAAGGTTTGCCGACGCTGCGTGCCGAATGGATCAAGGCGCGTGGCGATGTCGAGGAATATGACGGGCGCGAGATCACCGACGCCGACAACGGATTTGTTCAGGGTGACAAACTGACGCCGGAATTTCCGGTCAAACCACGCCCTCTGCGTGGCAAGGACGGCGCAGCGCCGACCCAACTGGCCTATGCTCGCGCGGGCATTATCACGCCGGAAATGGAGTTTGTAGCAATCCGCGAAAACCAGCTTCGCGAGACATCACCCTGTCTTCGGGATGGCAATGATTTTGGGGCTCGCATCCCCGATTATGTGACGCCGGAATTCGTGCGCGCCGAGATTGCAGCCGGGCGTGCGATCATCCCCAACAACATCAACCACCCGGAAAGCGAGCCGATGATTATCGGGCGCAATTTCCTGGTCAAAGTCAATGCCAATATGGGCACCTCTGCCGTGACCTCTTCCATGGAGGAAGAAGTGGACAAGATGGTCTGGGCGATCCGGTGGGGCGCGGATACGGTGATGGACCTCTCTACTGGGCGCAACATCCACAACACACGCGAATGGATCATCCGCAACAGCCCGGTGCCGATTGGCACAGTGCCGATGTATCAGGCGTTGGAAAAGGTGAACGGCGTCGCCGAAGACCTGACCTGGGAGGTGTTCCGCGATACGCTGATCGAACAGGCCGAACAGGGTGTCGACTACTTCACCATCCACGCCGGTGTGCGCTTGCATATGGTGCCTATGACGGTGAACCGGGTGACTGGCATTGTGTCGCGTGGCGGCTCGATTATGGCCAAGTGGTGTCTGTACCACCACAAGGAAAGCTTCCTGTATGAGCACTTCGCTGAAATCTGCGAGATTTGCCGTCGTTATGACGTGGCGTTCAGCCTTGGTGACGGCCTGCGCCCTGGCTCGATTGCCGACGCAAATGACAAGGCACAGTTTGCCGAGCTTGAAACACTGGGCGAGCTGACCAAAATCGCCTGGGAAAAGGATTGCCAGGTGATGATCGAGGGGCCGGGTCATGTGGCCATGCACAAGATCAAAGAGAACATGGACAAGCAGTTGGAATGCTGCCACGAGGCGCCATTCTACACACTTGGACCGCTGACCACGGATATTGCACCGGGCTATGACCATATCACCAGCGGCATTGGGGCGGCGATGATCGGATGGTTCGGCTGTGCGATGCTGTGCTATGTCACGCCCAAGGAACATCTGGGTCTTCCCGATCGTGATGACGTGAAAACCGGTGTGATCACCTACAAGATTGCCGCCCATGCCGCAGATCTGGCCAAGGGTCTACCCGGGGCGCAGCGGCGTGATGATGCGCTATCCCGCGCACGGTTCGAATTTCGTTGGGAAGATCAGTTCAATCTCTCGCTCGATCCCGAGACGGCGCGGGATTTCCACGACCAGACCTTGCCCAAGCAGGCGCATAAAGTGGCGCATTTTTGTTCTATGTGCGGTCCGAAATTCTGCTCGATGCGGATCAGCCACGACATTCGCAGCGAAGCGCAGAAAGAGGGGATGAAGGCCATGACCGAGAAGTTTCGCGATGGCGGCGATCTGTATATACCCGTGACTGAGCTGGATGAATGATCACGATTTCAGCTGCTTGCCGGCCTCGCGCCGGCAATGCAACTGGCACGCTTACGCGCGTTGGTGCGGGTATGGCCCCATCCCGATTATGATGGTCAAGGGATGTGTCGCAAAATTTTGGAACGGCCAAAGTCAGCGACTTACTGTGCACACCTATCCTGCGATCTCGGCAAATAGCTGAAACCCGGAAGATAGGTGCGTCGAGCGAAGGCCCTTCCTAAACTTTCAATGATTTTGCGACCCAGCCACCTGATTTCAATTGCAGATCGGCAATTCTAGCGGTGGCTGTTTGGGCAGGGAATCCCGCCATTGATTGATGATGGGCTGCAGATCGCTTTTGGGCCAGAATTTTGGAGATCCGATGGTCTGTAGACACGCAGCGTTCCAGTACAACCCGGCCCGCGACAGCGATTTTCCCCTTTTGACCGCTTTCGCAACGGCGTTGATATCATCGGATTCAGGATAGATGTAGAGGGTCGTCGGATTCCCCTCCACCAGCGCCAGAATGTCCCGCGAGGCAGATTGGGACCACGTGGTGCATCCGTTGCTGCGACCGCCGGTGTAATTCACCAACCTTCCGTATGGGACATACCCTTCATTGTCAGCATGAGGACTTTGCGGGTTTTTGAACCGGCACTGCCATTTCAGAAATACAGCGGGATGGCCACCGATGGCCCGCTCGCGGGCGTTGCTTGTTTCGCCTTCTCCATCAAACAGAAGGAACGTGCGATAGAAGGGTTTTCGCGTGCCTGACTGGCTGTAGTACCCCTTGAACGAGGTTCGCGTTTCGGCCGTCACATAAGACCCGCCCGTGGTCAGCTTCGACCCTTCCGCATTACTGAAATTCTTGGCGCATTGTCGACCGTTCGAGAAATTCGCGCGTCGTAATTTCCGACCATTGCCATAGCCGGACGAGACGGCCCGGAATGTTCTCGTCGCCTCGCAAATGACATAAAACCGGCGTCCGGGATTGCCGCCGGGCGACGTGCTCGGGCGTGTCGCATCCTTGGCAAGGTAACAAGGGTTTCTGACCGCGCCCTGACGGACCTTTTTCTGGTAAAGCGCCCGCGCCCGTTTCAGGACCACCGGCGCAATTTGCCCGTCGCCCGTTCCCACATGTCGCTGCAACCAGTCTGGAATGTCAGCGGATAGCGCATCCACCCTATTTGGCAGTGTTCCCACCGATGCGGTAATGAACATGGCTGCGATAACAAGACGGAGTGCATTCGAAGGCAATTGAAAAACCCCTGCTGGAATATCCTCACTGCCAGAGTACCACGAAACTCTCGAAGAATGACGATGCGCCTTAAAGGTCCGTTGCCGACTGTGGCTGATTAATCCATTACCCCAATCTCTGCGTTAACACGACGGTCTTGTCCGGGGCCGCTAATAACTCGACAGAAGTGTCATCATTTTTGCAAAACCGCCGCCAACTTGTTCCTTTCCGTTGGACATCCGGATTTTCGTCGCCAAATAAAGCCCATGATTACGCGTCGTACATTTCTGGCTACATCCACCGCGTCTTTGACTGTTCCACATGTTGTGCGTGGGCAATCCAATGGCCTGAGTGATGAAATCCTCAACCTGCCACAACTGCATTCTCTACAGGTCCAGCGCGGAGGCGAAACGGTTTTTGCCCAAGCCCCCAAGGGTCCTGGCCTGGATCATCCGGCGAATATCAAATCCTGCTCGAAAAGCATTGTTGCGCTATTGCTTGGCGTAGCAATCGAGAAACAAGAGGTTCCCTCGGTCGATGCCACTCTGCACGAGGTCGCGCCACAGCTGTTACCGGAAAATGCGACGCCCGGATCCGCAGATATCACCATGGAGGATCTGGTCACATTGCGGGCCGGTCTCGAAAGGACGTCCGGTAGCAATTATGGCGAATGGATCAGCTCTCCGAATTGGATAACGGACGCGCTCACCCGCCCCATGGTGGCCGAGCCCGGCAAGCGGATGCTGTATTCCACCGGGTCGACCCACATCCTTGGTGCGGCCCTGACCGAAGCGACGGGACACAGCCTGTTGGAACTGGCGCGTGGGCGATTGGGCGCCCAGCTGGGCATCGAAATCCCAGCCTGGACGAGGGACCCGCAAGGCTACTACCTCGGCGGCAATGAGATGGCGATTACACCAAGGGCGATGCTGAAAATCGCGGTGATGCTTCGGGACCGGGGCGTTTTTGAGGATAAGCAGGTTATTCCGGAAAGCTGGGTCTCAGCCTCGATAAAACCGCGCGGCCGATCGGCTTTCTCTGGCCTGAACTACGGCTATGGCTGGTTCCTTTCACCATCCGGTTATGTGCTGGCCCGAGGTTACGGAGGGCAAATTATTGCGGCTCATCCCCGTCGCAATCTTGCCGTCGCGATCACATCCGATCCAACGCGACCCGCCCGGTCGGCCGGCTATTTTGGAGAGCTTGTCCGATTGCTGGACGGCCCTATCCTGAATGTCGCAGGGTGACGGGCCGGACGCTCAGAACCTCTCAGTGCACTTCAAATTTGACGATATCCCGCTCCTCACCGGCCCGGCCAGCGACGTCGATCACCCGATCATCGCCCATCCGGATGCAGGCCGCAGGTAGCTTCCAACCCAATTCCTTTTTGGGTGAGGTCATCCAAAATGCACATTGCCACGGTGTCATGTCACGCGGCAGCGCCTTCAACACTTCTTCCATCAACGGCAGCGGCGTGCCATCTTCAGCGAACTGAAACGAAGGATAGGCGTCTGCGCCTTCGTAAGGGACCGACAGTATTTTCCCCGCCCGCTTCCAGATGTCCCCTATGCGCGTGATCTGCCAGGAACCGTTCTTCCATTTTGCGTGAACCGCGGCGTCATCCAGCAATGGATGCTTCCGCGCAAACTTGTTTCGCTGAACGTCACTTGCGGCATCACAATGCCGGTCGATCTTCGACAAATACATCTACTGACTCACAATACTCACCAACCACGTGGGATATATTGTACCCGAAAGCGCTTCCCGCCAAAGTGAAACACTTCACTTGCTGCATATCGAATACTAACGTGCCCAAGTTGCCGCTACTGTGCATGAGGGAACGACAATGGGCGACCTACGGGGCCTGAAAAGCCAGCTTTGACGCATCGCCGAATGCTCTCCTATTTGTCACAGCCCATGGAAACCAACCCCGCAGACAATATATGATAGGGTGAATTCTTACCCGAAGATTGTGCGCAGGAACACAACGCATGGGCTATACGAAAACTGCGATATTGATGGCCGCTATGACGGCCTTGTTCATGGGGTTGGGATATCTTCTTGCCGGTACCGGGGGGATGTTCCTTGCCCTGGTGATTGCCGCTGGCATGAACGTGTTTACATGGTGGAACTCGGACAAAATGGTTCTTCGCATGCATAATGCACGGCCCGTTCCAGGCGATGACCCGTTGGGGCTTTCTCAGTTGGTCGAGTATCTGGCGCAAAACGCCAACATGCCGACCCCTGCTGTCTATTTGCTGGACACGCCTCAGCCAAATGCATTCGCTACAGGGCGCAACCCGAACAACGCGGCGGTAGCCGTCACCTCCGGGCTGATGCAGACGTTGTCCCGCGACGAGCTGGCTGGTGTCATTGCCCACGAGCTTGCGCATATCAAGAACCACGACACCGCCATAATGACTGTCACCGCCACCTTCGCAGGCGCCATTACAATGCTGGCAAATTTTGCGCTGTTCTTCGGCGGAAGGCGGGACAGCGCGATTGGTCTGGTTGGAACCATCGCGCTGATGATCCTGGCGCCACTGGCCGCAGGGCTGGTGCAAATGGCAATGAGCCGTACACGAGAATACGTGGCAGACCGGATCGGTGCCGAAATTTGTGGCCAGCCGCTGGCCCTAGCTTCGGCCTTGGAGCGTATTCAGCTGAGTGCAGCCCGAATTGACAATGATGCGGCCGAGAGGAACCCGGCGACTGCGCATATGTTTATCATCAACCCCCTGCATGCCCATACCCGCGACAAACTGTTTTCGACGCACCCCTCGACCGCAAATCGCATTGCGGCGCTGAGGAAACTTGCCGGGCAAACGGCCTCTCCACGCAAAAGCGACACTGATCGGGAAAGAAAGGGGCGGATTGAATCAGGTCCCTGGGGATAATGTTTTTCAAGCTGGGTTGAGACGCTTTTGCTATCCGGTGCCCGTCGGCATGCAGATCGACCTGAAACCGGCCCGCCCTGGTCACCAATGGTTTTGATTGGCATCATGCCCCGGCACCGTCTATACTCCTGAAACATTAGACATTATCTGACCAGGCGACGCTATGATTGATGCGACCGTGCCTGCGACCCGATTTCGTTGGGCTATTATAGCGCTTTTGTTTTTGATCAACACGATCAACTATGTCGACCGCTCGGCGATTTCCTACGCGGCCCATGCCATTCAAACCGAGTTCAGCTTGTCATCCTCTCAACTGGGATTGGTGCTGGGCGCTTTCGGCATCGGCTATTTTCTTACAACGCTGCCCGGCGGATATTTCGCTGACCGGTTCGGAGCCCGCAAGACCTTTGCATTTGCCGTTCTGCTCTGGTCCGTCGCAATCGGCTGGACCGGTGCGGCAGTCGGTTTCGCCATGCTGTATTGCGCGCGCATGGCGCTTGGGCTGGCTGAGGGGCCGTCCTTTCCGGCACATTCGCGCGTTCTGGAACGGTGGCTGCCACCGCACGAACGGTCCACGGCCATGGGTGCTGCGCTGGTCGCGATCCCGCTGGCGCTGGCGGTCGGCGCCCCATTGGCCACATTTGTCATCGTCGAATTTGGATGGCGCGTAATGTTCTTTGGCCTCGCGTTGCTAGGCCTTTTGTGGCTGCCCGCGTGGCTCTGGCTATCCAGTGATTCACCTGAAATGTCGCGTTTCGTGAACAGCGCCGAGAAGGACTATGTCCTCGAAGGCCGCAACGCCACGGCGAGACCTGAAAACAGCGGTCGGCTGTCGCGCGAAGATCTCAGGATATTGCTGCGAACACCTACCCTGCTGGCCAGCTATTGGTCGTATTTTGTGTTCGGTTACCTCATCTTTTTCGTAATGACCTGGCTACCTGAGTTCTTGCGCACGACCTATCATCTGGACCTCAAGCAAATCGGTTGGGCGGCAGCGATACCTTGGGCCGCCGCTGCGGTTTCGCTGTATACTGTGGGGAGGCTGTCGGACTGGCTGCTGATCCGGACCGGAACCTATCGGATCGCGAGAACCTACCCTATGGCGGCCCTCCACGGGATTGTTGCGCTTGCAGTTCTGCCTCTTGCCTTTGTCGACAGCTTCCCAATCGCGCTGATCTGCATTTCGGTCGCCGTATCTGCAGGGCTCGGAGCAAATCCGATTTTTTACGCGGTCATCGCCGATATCGTGCCGCAGCGCGCGGGAACCTGCATGGGCGTAATGAACAGCGGCTTTGCCCTTGCCGGATTTCTGGCTCCTGTCATCACGGGCTATGCCCTGAGCGCGACCGGCACATTCGCAGTGGCCTTCGGCCTGATTGCTTGCTTTGCAGCCTCCTCAGTGATCGGTCTGCTGGTTTGGCACCACCCAGATGCCATCGTCGAGACTGCAAAACCCACGGAGGACGAAGTTTCTTAGAGCCATGCAATGGCTTGGTCATGTTCGCCTGCTCATGCCGGGCACGACCAACGATTCAGGTGGTCACACCTTTTAGTCTGCCGACCTCTGCACAGAGTTTCGGGTTGTCCGACCTCAAATGACTGGTTTTTGATGCAGTTAATCCAAGCCGAAGCGGGTGGCCCATATAGGTTCTGAAGGTTTAGACGCCCCGCTGGCCTCGGTGTGCCATTGTGGGTTTGCAAACAACCTGAATGGAGGCGATGGAACAAGTGCTGCACCCTATCGTTGGACGCGTCGCATTCAAACGAGAACGGCCCGCAGCAGTCGTTAACGGCGGCGTGTCAGAATGGCGGTTTTGGGCCGTCTTCAACTTGGTGCGATGGTTTGAGTGTATTAATGCCGCGGCGCTTCAAAGGTAAGCTCGAGCCCATAGTCCCAAATGCGGTACCTTGAATAAATGGAAGCGATTGCTGAAAGCCGACCTTGGCTGCTGCCAAGGCTGTCTCGAATGGCCCTTTAAAGCAGGGACGAGTTGACATAGTTTTGGCATGGCCGACGCGGAGCGTCGCGGTTCTATGGCATTCAAGAAATCTGCGCTCGGGAGACAAACCATGCTATTTCGTCGCCTTGCTCTTGCTGGGCTTTTGGTCGTAGCATCTTCGTTTCAGACGACGCTGCTCGCACAGGTCACCACAGAGCGACCATCGGGCCTTCTTATTGAACTGAATGCGCTTAAGGATGTTGATGGCGCCTGTCGCCTGACCTTCTTTGCGCAAAACATGACAGAAGAAGAGATCGACAAAGCCGTGTTCGAGACCGTGATATTCGATCCAACCGGTGGGGTCGTGCGCCTGTCGCTCTTCGATTTCCGCGATTTACCGGCGGGACGACCGCGCGTGCGTCAGTTCGATCTGCCCGGCATGTCGTGCGACATGGTGGGACGGGCATTGATCAACGGGGCGAATTCTTGCGTTGTCGCAGGGGCCGAGAGCAAGGTCTGCCATGAGGCGCTGTCTCCAAGCAGCCGTGTCGCAGTGGAGCTTCTCGGATGAACCCGCTTGATGCCCTGCGCGAGATTCTGGCCCTGGGCGGTCCGGTGGTCGCGATCCTGATCGTAATGTCTGTGCTGACCTTGGCGGTAACGATCTATAAGCTCTGGCAATTTGCGGCTTGCGGGGTCGGTCGGCACCGGGTTCTGTCCGAGGCGCTGGCAGCTTGGGACAAGGGAGACCGGCAGACGGCGCGTGCGCGTCTTGACGACAGCCACAGCTACCTCGCCCCGATTGTCGGCGCCGCAATGGATACACCCGAGACGCCCGGCCTCGATGATCGTTTGGACGCCGAAGCGGGTCTGGCGCTTGCCGGGCTTGAGAGAGGCTTTCGTTTGCTGGACACCATTGCGCAGCTCGCCCCGTTGTTAGGGCTCTTTGGCACGGTACTGGGCATGATCGAAGCGTTTCAGAGCCTGCAGACGGCGGGCTCCTCTGTCGATCCCTCTCTGTTGGCCGGCGGCATCTGGGTCGCCTTGGTGACCACGGCGGTTGGCCTTGCCGTGGCCATGCCTACTTCGATGCTGCTCTCATGGTTCGAAAGCCGCACCGCGCGCGAGCGGGTCTTCGCGGACAAAGCCCTGCGCACCGTGCTGGTGCCGGGTCAGGCCATCGCGGCGGCGGGAACCGATGCCTCCTCGGTAACGCCCGAGCATGCGTAGGGCAGCGCTCTTTGTCAGACGACCTTTGTCGGTGACACCGCTCATCGACGTGATCTTCTTGCTTTTGCTGTTCTTCATGCTGTCATCGACCTTCTCGCGTTTCAGCGAGATCGAGCTGAGCAGCGCAACCGCCGGGGGCGCAGCAGCCAGCGAACCGACGGAACGGGTCTTTGTTCAACTTGGCGCAGAGCGGCTGACATTGAATGGCGCGCCGACCTCGCTCGATGAGCTGGCCGGGCGGGTCGAGGCCGGGCAGGTTCTGGTCAGCCTTGATGCCGACACCTCGGCGCAGCGGCTGGTGGATCTGCTGGTTCGCCTACGCGGGCGCGACGGGTTGAGCGTAACGGTGTTGGAGTGAGCCGATGATCCGCCACGCCCGTCCCCGCCGCAAACTCGCCTCGACCATCCCCCTGATCAACGTCGTCTTTCTGATGCTGATCTTCTTCCTGATTACCGGCACGCTGGCCGCACCGCTCGACCCCGATCTGGAGCTTGTGAACACAACCGAGCTTGAGGGGAGGGAACCGCCCGACGCATTGGTGCTGCACCAGGACGGAAGCCTGAGCTTTCGCGGCACAGCGACCGATCCGGAGGCTTACATGGCGGGCCACGGCACCGAACCCGTCAGGATCGTACCCGACCGCAACGTCTCTGGCGCCCGCTTGATCGAGGTCACCGGCACGCTCCGCCGCCTTGGCGCATCCTCGGTGTTTCTCGTGACCGTGCAGGCCCTCGAATGATCCGCCGGTCGCTGGCTGTTGCGACGATTGCCCTGCTGGTGTCGCTGCTGGTTCACTTTTTTGGCCTGAGCGTTGTTGTGCCTGACCCGACAGAACGGCCTGCGGCGGACAGCACAGCGGACACGGTCGCCTTGGGCAATGCTTTCGAAGATCTGGCGGATGCCCCCGCCGAACCGGTGCAACCCGAGCCCGCAGAAGTGCCCGATCCCCCGGTCGAGACGGCGGCGGAACCTGAACCGGCGGAAGTACCGACCAGCGATGCGCGTGTGGCCTCGGACGACCCGCAACAAGTGTCATCGCCCGACACCGGCACTGCCGAAATCCTGCAACCGACGGCAGCGGAACCGCCTCAACCTGACGCGCCAGAGGGTGAAGACCCGCCCGAAGATGGCGCTGACACCGCCGAGGAAACGGCCGCAATACCGCCGGTGGAACCCGACACGGTTACAGAAACTCCGGTTGGCACGGCTGACGGCAACGCAGCACCCGTTGAGGCCGAGACCGCGGTCGCGCCATCCATTGCACCTGCTGCCACGATTGCTCCGGCGCCCGAGACCGCGGCAGTTCCGGTTGTCCCGTTAAAACAGGCGGCTATCGTGCCGGAAATCCCGCTTGAAACGGCTGAGCCCGTGCCTGACGAACCCGATGCCGCAGCAAGCGATGAAGAAACGGATGCGACCGATCTGGCCATGGCCACTTCTCCGCGCCCGCGTCTACGCGAAGAGCGGCCAACACCCACGTTGAAGGGTTTGCGCGACGGATTGAACGATTTCAGTGACCTGCGCAATCCCACGCAGTTGGTCGAGTCGCCGCTTCGCACCTATCAGCGCGATGGTGTCGATGCCTTCAGTCAGAGAAGCAGCGGAAGCCGGTCAGGTGGGCGCGGACCGGGCAACGCTGACACAACAAACTATGCCGGTGAGGTACTAGTCCATCTCAATCGATCTCCGGTCGTCTATGTCAAAGACAGAGGGTTCGCGCAGGTTTTCTTCGAGATCAATCCGGATGGAACGCTGGCTTGGGTCGACATCGTAGACAGTTCAGGTTCCCAGAATCTAAACCGTGCCGCCAAGGCACAGGTTCAGAGCGCGGCACCCTTTCCGCGCCCGCCGGGCGGCGTAAGCCGAAAGCTTTCATTTTTCTATCAGATCAAATGATCAGCAGCGCAGGCGATAGCCGACCTTGGTGGAGGCGCAGCGAAAGTTCATTTCGTCCGGGCAGCGTGAGTTTAGCCAGTCTCTGATTTTGCGCCTGCAGCGAACAGCAGGTTCGACGGGTCGCGGCGCAGCATCAGTTGGCAAGACTCAATGACCGGATTGGGCCGTTGATATATCGCAGATCGTGCGGCCCGCTGTCTCATACAGCTGTACTTCCTGACTGACGCTCTTAAAATGAGAGGTCGGCAATTGGGGCGATTGTCCGAGATGTTGAGGGTAGTGACGGTTTTTTTCGAGTGAACTAGCCTCTGATAGGAGTAGACATTCAACGAAACAGAACCCGACTGGTGCCAGTGAAACACCACTGTTGATTTCGCGGTTCCTTTCCAATTGAGAATCTCTCAAGATATGGTCCCTTGTTCAGAGGATCCCTCTGCCTCATCCAGATCCAACACCGCTGGGTCGATCATGCGCTTGTCAGCGCTCATCTTGACAGAGTTTCGCATGGCCTTGCTTCGCCGCAGCAAGCGCCGGAAACTTGCCTCGTCAAGCATAAGCAGGGTCGAGGGTGCCAACGCCCGGACGTTTACGCGACGAGGCCGTTTCAATAGCATGGCCAATTGCCCAAACATTTCACCTCGACCCAGCCGCGAGCTGTGCCTGCCGAGTTCCACTTCCACCGCCCCGGAAGCAATGAAGAATACACTCCGGGCGAATTCGTCTTTGGATATGATGGTATCACCCGCGTTGGCATATCGGGTACGCAGCGCCCGGCTGAGTTTCCTGAGCGAAGATTTGTCGAGATCGGAAAATAGTGGGAACTGCCTGACCAGATCCCGTCCTTTAAGAGTGATGTCCAACTTCGGACGCCCTTCAGACAACGTATATCGCGCCGCCACTTCCTGCATCAACACAGAGTAAAGTTCTTCGCCCACAAGGCCGTCTTCGCGCATGACCGCATATTCACGTTCTTCAAGGCGCAGCGCGGTTCGCCGGATAAATCGCCGCTCCAACTTTTCGGCATAACCGGGAAATTGCAGCCGCAGACCGTCCAGTGCTGTTTCAACCGCCTCGGATCGACGCGCCAACACTTCATCCAGCAATTCTGCAACCCGGCGGCCGTGGATCCGGCGGATGCGGCCGCGGACGAACCCGTCGAGGTCCTGCAGGATAAGACGTTGCATGAGCAATCTTTCAAACCTATCCGTTGTAAGACGCGTGAGCGGGAACGAAATTCGAAGCCGGTTGTGCAGAAAAACGGCGATCCGAAAAGATCTGCCGTAAACGACCGACCGATTTGATGCGCGCTGATAGCCGATCCGCCCGCCAGTCCGTGCGCCTTCAATGAGCCGATCCGCATCGGACAGAATCTTCTCACTCAGGACCGATGACATGGTGCGTTCCCGCATCCGAGCCAAGACGGAATCCCGCTCTGCACCAGCTAGCGCAATAAGGCCAAGTGTGACCCGGTCACGATCAAGGATCTGTGCACTGTCTTCAGCGGCCTTTACGGCCTCGTCGAGGCGTTCGCTAAACTGCTTGGCTTCGTTTCTGACGATATCGTGGGTCAGGTTGTAGTTTTCTGCGGTGCGGGACACGTCCTCGCGAACCGATTGCAAGGCGACCGCGACCACCTGACGCGACAGGGCGGTATCAAGCGGAGAAAGCCTGTCGAGCCCCAGTTTTGTGATCACCGTGCGCAAGGTTGTACCCTGAACAATCAGTGTAAACAGCGTAAAGCCAGTGGCCAGAATGCCGACCAGACGCTTGGTCTCAAGCGGGACATGCGTGCTTTCGGTAACAGCCAGCGCCAGCGCCAGCGTCACGGCACCACGAAGTCCACCCCACAGTATTGCGGTGCGATAGGGGCGTTCAACAGCAGGCGACAGGCCTATTGCCGTAAGCAATGGCAGCAGCCCGAACAGAATTGCTGCCCGTGCGAACATCGCGGCCAGAACCACCACAACCAGCAGGCCAAAGTCGGACGGCCGCACCTCTTCCAGCAATCTCGGTATCAGCAACGCTGCAAGAATAAAGATCAGCGCGCCTGCCCAATGTGCCAGAAGATCCCAAACTTCCTGCAGATTTGTCCAGGCGACCGGTGACAAACGACCGGGGCCTGTGAGGTTGAGCGTAAGACCTGCGGCCACCACCGCAATGACACCCGAAGCCCCGACGCTTTGCTCTGCAACGATGTAGGCGAGGTAAGGCAGCGCAATGGAAATTGAAATCTGCGCCATTTCCCAGCGATCTACAAAAGCCATCAGCCAGACCGCCATGCGGGCCATGAGCCAACCAGTGAGTGCTCCGCCTGCGATCAACAGCGGAAACTGCCCCACGGCTTCACTTAGCAATGGATCGGGTCTCCCGAGCATTACGAAGCTCATGAATAACCCGAAAAGAGCGACCGCAGCAGCATCGTTAAGAAGGCTTTCACCCTCAATTATTCGCGACAACCTGCGCGGTGCCGAAATCGACCGGAAAATGCTGACAACCGCCGAAGGATCAGTTGTCGACACAATAGCGCCGATCAACAGGCAGGCGGCCAGCGGCAGGGCACTTACCCAACTCAGCGCATAGCCAATGGAGAGAGTCGCGACAATCACTGCCACAACTGCCATCATCAGGATGGGCATCCAGTCATCCAGCATCCTGCGCAAGTTCATGCCGAGTGTCGCCTGAAAGAGCAGCGTTGGCAGGAAAACATAGAGGAAGACGTCTGACCGGATCGGTAGATCGATAATTGCCTGCGCCCCCGGGTTCAGTGCATCCGTCAGGTCAGTGTCGAGAAAGAACGTCGCGCCAAGCCCGATCACTATCCCCAGGACGGCGAGGATAACGCTGTAGGGCAGGCGCATTCGCGCGGCCAGTGGTTCCGCCACGCCGATTACAACAAAAAGAGAAGTGATGATGGTCGTAATGACGACGATATCCATCATTACTTGTTACCTGAGAACTCGAACTAATGGAATCTACCCTTCAAGCCGGATCGACCACGTGGAATCAATGTGTGTACTTACACTCGTCCAGACTGTGCAGTTGCAGCGTATGTCAGGAATGACGGGCCGCAGTGCGACACCAGCGCGGTGAGTGACGGCAGGTCTGGGCCGTGATCGAATTTGGTCACGCGTTTAGCTCAATCGAGTGTTGTGACGCATCCGAGATCTGCTCTGAGCCTGAAAGCGGCGCTCTATTAAGTACGCCCAAGCTATAACGTTGCCGTTCAAAAAAAACTAACGAAAATCTAGCGCGTGACATGGGGCATGTGCAAAACATGGACGGTCACAGCAACGAAGAACAGGGCGCTTCCGGTCAATACCAACACGTGCCAGATCGTGTTGTGGAACGGCAGGCGGTCCGCGAGATAAAACCCGACACCAAAAGTGTAAGCCAAACCGCCAGCAATCATTAGCGTCAGAACAGTGTGCGAGAGTTCGGCAAGCATAGAGTGGTTTGTCCAGACGATCGCCCACCCCATCACCAGATACAACACAAGCCCAAACCATCGAAATCGAATGGGATCTGTCATTTTCAGAACTGATCCAAGCGTTGCCGATGACCACAGCCCGATGAGGAGCCCGGTGGCCGGAGTGCCTGAAAGCAGAATGAATGGTGTATAAGTGCCCGCGATTTTGACGTAAATGCCAGAGTGGTCGAGCCGGCGGAGAAGCTCAGACCATCTTTCACTTTCTACCATGTTGTACAGGGCAGAAAAGGACAACATCAACAGAAGGGTGGTACCGTAGATTGAAACACCCAGAACAGCAGTGGGGTCGGCGTGATTGATGAGTGTCATCGAAATGAGCGCCGGGACCGCAACAAGCGCCGATGTTACGCCCAAAATATGCACAATTCCGTCGCTGAAACGCTCGGCCCTACTGTAGGCCGGGCGAATATGTGCAAGGTAACGCATGACTTAGAATTTAGGCGTCGAACGGTGATACGCCAAGTTAACAAATCTTTATGGCAATCAAAGCCACAGACTCAGTTTGGCGCATCGTCCAAATTTGGATCCATATACCTGTTCAGGTCGAGGATACCCGCTTGAACCGGGTGTCGACTGAAGAAAGTTTCATGAATTCGGTCGCTTAACGGCCAGAAATCCGTACTCGTCCGGCGCACACCATATTCCGCCACAAACTCCATATAATCGTTCTGGTTTCGAATTGACTTTAAGGTATCAATGAACATGCCCAACTGGACCTGCTGTACCTTGAAGTAAAAATTGGGATAGCTTCCGATCAAATCAGGAAGGATTGTCAAAACGTCCGCGTCCGGTTCCCGGCGCGCCTTTTCATCAAATAAGAAAGCTACATTGTAGTGCGCCTTGTCGTGCACAAGCGTGAAAATATCTGTCATCCCACCCTGCTGTTCAATCACCAGAACAGAAAGGTCAGGCAAGAACTTTATCCAGTCACCGGTCTGGTTTGCCAGATCACGAAGTATAGAAGCGGTATCTTGATCCATGAATCGGGAACAACTCACGTCCGAACACCTGTTAATTGGATCTGAAACTGACCAAAGCCCTTCGCCACGGTTCAGCAATGTCATATGGAATTCCTGTTTGGGCTGAGTTGATTCATAATCAATACCCGTAGGAACGTCGTCATCGACACGGCGTCGATGCCAGTATGTATAAATTTCAGCAAGAGAGCCTTGGTACCAGTTCCTGTGCATCTGCAGGCGGACGTCTCTTGGCATGAAATTGAGAAAGATATCTTCACTTTCCATACGCAGTTCGTCCATGTACAACCGTGTTGCCAACTGATGTTCGACGCGCCCGAAGACATCATATGCCGCCACCAGATTGTAAAAGATACGTTCAAAAATCGGATAGTCGATAACCCAGGCTGTTTCAGGAATCCCGCCATGAAATCCAGTCATTGCGGAAGCGTTGTCAAAATGTCGGAAAACAGTGATCAGCGCATTCGGATTGGTGCCGTTGCCATCCCAGATGGCCTCATACCCGAAACCGGTTTGGTGCACCGGGCTATTTCGGTATTTTGCATCGCGAAACTCAAGGTATTTGACCTGGTTCCCGTGCGAAAACGCCTGCAAATCTCCTAGTGTACCTTGATTTACTTGCGAAACCGGCAATTCCAAAAATTCGGCTCCGTATTCAAGATAGCTCGGATCGGTTATCGACAAATCCGAATCTGGATCCAGGAAGCTGACCCAGAACCGGTCTTCGATCACATCGACGGCAGTCTGCCCATGACAGACTGGACCACGTATGAAACTGCGGACGAAAAACAGCGCATCGTCCAAAAGAAACTGATAGCGGCCCTTGGCCGGTATCTGCCCAAACGTGCTGAATGGATTACCGCCTTCCGCGTCTCCGTAATCGGGTAAGTCTGACAGGCTCCAGTTCGGAGTGAGAAACAGTTCCTTGTATCGCGCCATACGCTCAGGCCCAAGTTCGTATACAAGGTGTTCTTTGTGTACAATGGTCTCGTCGACCAGCTGCAAACGGTAGAAAAACGGCTTGTCGCCTGGGTCGTCGAACGGGCGTCGTGTCGCGATGATGTCGATAGCTTCACCTTGCGGCGTGGTCGAACGTACGAGCTGAAAGAACCGCCTAGAATTATCCCCCAGAAAGTGTAGCCGCGCCAGAAACAGGTGCTCATAAAGATACCGGCTCATCAAACGGCTTCGAATGTCATCGCCGTTCAAGAACGATTCCCAATCTGCGATCTGCCGCTTGATTTCTTCAGGAATTTCAGCCGGTAAGAAGGAAACTGTCGCTCCGCCACGCGCCCAGGACGTCAGTGTCTGATACTCTGTGTCGCTAAGTGGCGCTGTCGCATATGGCATGCCGGCTAGTGGATGGTCATTGCGAAACGTCCCGAACTCTCGTGACGAAGGACAGACGAGAGGGCGATCGATGGTTAGACTAAGCTCATCTGGAACAGGCGCGTTTTCCGGCAATGGGTTCTGATGTGAAAGGTCAAGGTATCGTTCGAGCAAGCTCAGAGAAGCTGCGGGTTGCCCGGGATCGCGAACAACCGAAAAAAACCCAAGCGCTCGCCACTCGGCGGGGGTTTTAGCATCAACACCAAGCCGGGTGGGTCGTGCGTCATTCAATCGCTTAGTGTGGTAAACAGCTTGTTTGCTCGCACCGCGCAACAGCCCCTCCGGCGACGTGAGTTTCAGCTGGCATGGTGCGTCATAGCAGCTGTGGCAGACGACACAGCGGGCGTTCAAGATCGATTCGACTTCGGTCCAGTTTTCATCATGCAAAACGAATTCTTGATTCTCAGGGGCTGCGACATCCGCCTCTCCGGCAGCCTTAACAGAGGTACAAAACACAAGCACGAATGCAGCAGCGACTCTGATCCAGACGGCCCAGTCAGAAAATAGTGTAGCTTTCGGCATCAGACCTCTCCCAACGTTGTTAGGCATTGAAATCCAAATAGGCGTGATCTCCAAAAATATTCCAAGTCGAAATCTGTAGAGATCTCATCTTCTCGATTGGATCGAAGACTAAGAACTACCTGTAAAGATGTTTACTTCTTTACGCGACCTAGTCTGGCTGAATGCCCGCAGTTGCGTGCTATCATCGAAACGCTGGCGTTGCAGAGCGCATGGTCATTGCGGCACGATGCTTCGTCCATTGGATTTTGCAACGACTATGAACGTCCGCAATACAGGCTGCAACCGCAGCATTGGGAAATTGGGAAAGTGTGCTGAGAGTCCACTATGGGCCGCCCGTGAAGGCGACCCATTGGCGCTATATCTCAATGGCTTCGGCGATAGCCAAGGCATCTTCGAGTTCGACGCCGAGATACCGGACTGTACTGTCCATCTTGGTATGGCCTAGCAAGAGCTGGACCGCTCTGAGGTTGCCAGTTTTCTTGTAGATTTGGGTGACTTTCGTGCGCCTCATTGAATGGGTTCCATATGCGCTTGCTTCAAGGCCGATAGATGTAACCCAGTCTCGAACAATTCGCGCATATTGACGCGTCGAGATATGCAACCTTTCGTGGAATCTGCCAGGCCAAAGGTATTCTGAACCGACCATGAGTTCATCTTCCATCCATTTCTCAACAGAGGCACGAGTGCCCTCGGATATCTCGAAGCGCACAGGTTTCTGCGTCTTGCTCTGCAGTACTGAAGCGCGTTCCTTGATCTGACCCGATGACATGATATCGACAACCTTCATCTTCACCAGATCACAGCCGCGAAGCTTGCTGTCGATTGCCATGTTGAAAAGCGCAAGATCGCGATGGTTGTCGGCAAGCTCGAGGCGAACTCGGATCGCCCAGACATGTTTTGGTTTCAGCGGGCGTTTTTGACCCACGATACGGCCTTTGTTCCAGGCTTGGCGAAGCGCGCGAATGGCAGGTAAGTTTGGTGTTTCCGTGACTGATCCTCCGATCCGCCATGCCCACCCACAACGACAACCCGACGTTGACGCGGTCCAATATCACAGGATGCTGCGCTGCCTCCGAGGTCGGCTGTGAGCCCAAAGTTTCCAATGCTGCACCATGCACGAATGTCCGGTCTTGCTTCGCAGTTCGGCCAAAATGATTGTTTCAGCACCGAAAAACTGACTTAGATAGTTCCGGCGCGCAGCCCTTCGCGAAATGATTAATTCTGCCCCGCATCGAGCGCGTCTGTCGCACCTTCGACTTCGGCGAGTGGGGGCTTCCATTCACAACCAGGATCAGGGGCAATGGGGTCGACATCGCTCCATTCCTCAGGAAGTGCGTCACGTGCATTGATAAATACATCCACACCAATTGGTTTTGCTTGTAGCCAGCCGAGCCAACGACCGTAGAATTCTATGTCTGGCAGCACGATGTCCAGCCGCGATTGGCATTGATCACCCAGTTTAATGCGGAGGGCATCTGTCATGGCTACGGATCCATCCAGAAAGGCATTTCGAAAATCCATACGCCCGTCGAAAACGACTTCGGTCATTTCCACAAACCTCAGCGCGCCGCCTTTGTTTGCGCTCGCGCTGAGGTTTGTGTGTTTTAGAATGCTCTTTCTGTCTTTTGTTCCTGTCAAGTAGGAGTAGCTAAGGTCTGCCCCCTCCAACTGCGCTCCGCTAAGGTCTGCCCCCTCCATCTGTGCTAAGGTCAGATGGGAACCGCTCAGGAACGCGTTGGGCATGATGGCGTTGCGCAGGTCGGGTTTGTTGGCGCCCACGTCGTTCCAGTTGGGTTTTTGCAAGTCGCCGCGGGCAGCGGAGCGGCGGACGTTCCACTCTCGGGTGAATGCGCGTTCCTGTTTTTCGTCAAGGTCGTCGCGTTTGCAGGGCGCGGCTTCGCGTATGCACCAGGACGCGAAATAGTCTTTTTGCGCCTCTGCATAGGGGAGCCAGCCTTGGGGGCGCCGGACGAGCTGTTCTCCGGTCAGGTTGAGGGGGGCGAGAGTTAGGATGCGGCCCGTTGGGTCGAGGGCGGAGACACGCGCATCGATTGCGGCGATGCGGTCCCTGTGGGGTGCGAGGATTGGGAAAACGTCCGACAGGCGGGTAAGTTCGCCTTCGGTGCGGATGTAACTGATAAGGACAAGGGGAAAGCAAAGGAAGACGAGGCTAAGAAGGCCCGGGGCGACGCGGAAGATGTGGCCGGAGTTTCGGATGTCTTTGTTTTTCATGCGACGTCGGAGCATTAGAAAACTGGTAAGTCCGGTGAAGCCCATGGTGAACAGACTGAGGGCGGCCGCCAGCGTCAGCCCAAAGGTGCGCGCGGGCATGGAGAGCCACATTGCGGTGCTTTCCAGCACTCGGTGGGTTGTTGGGGACCAGAACTCTTTGCGGCGGTGGGCGCGCATGTGGAGGGCCGCATCGGTGACAAGCCAGGGGGTGATGACGTCTCCGAGTGGGCGGTTGTCAATCCGGGCTGGAGCGGTTGAAAGCGCATCCCAGAGGCGCACGAGATAGAGATGGAAGTAGCTGTAGATGGCGGCGATCAGGAGGGGCGCGGCGATGAAGAAGGCGCGGGTGGGGACCTCGACATTGACCAAAGGCAGGGTGGTGGCGCGGTCGACGCCGTAGAAGTCGATGTGTTCAATGCTCATCAGGGTGATGCCGACGAAGACGAGGGCGGCGAGGAGGACGAACCAGGTGTTCCGGGCGTTGTTTGTCAGGGCGTTTATGCGCTCGATATCGGTCAAGTTTGAAGGCCTTGGGTTGTAATGCATCTAACTTCGCGTCGGTTGGTTCGCTTGGCAAGGTTTGTGCTACAAACAAAAACGACCGGTGTTTTGCCCAGCAAACTGAAAGCCGACATTGGCGCAGCCGTAGCAAAAGTCGGCAAAGTCCGCGAAGCAGACATTGGAGGGAGTTGCGACGAATGACCGCTCTGGGCGGACAGACCAGCCTTTTACTCACGCAGCTACTGCTGACGCAGAAAAACATCGCGGGCGCGGCGTAGTTCTCGCTGTGAAGCAGCATGGGGCGTCAGAGCGGTCATTTAACGCCACTCTGTGGAGTTAAACTCGAACCGCCCCTTCGCTGCGCGTGAATTCGACTATCGAGGAGCGGACAAAGCAGACCAATTCACTAAGACGCCTAATCCACTTTTTTGATAAGCCTGTCCTCTAGGTGTCTGATAATTTTGGAGCCAAGTGTTCCTGCAAACCGTGGATCGTGATTGTTCATAATCTGGTAAAGCACGGAGTATTCGGCGGGTGGAGTGGGGCTAGAAATGTCGCCCCGCCTCAGGGAAGCCGCAACTTCCTCATACCCCTTGAGAAGCGCAGCCATAGCCAAAGAACTTTGGCTGACCTCATCGCATATTTTTTCAAGTGTTTGGTCATCCGCTTCGATCACAGCCCGCGCGTTGGTATTCGGATCATGCATCGTTATGGATCGCAGCATTCTTTTTGTCTCCAGACTCACTGAGCAACTCAAAGTCATTGAAACCTAGCCAATTATACTTCGCAACTGGTCAGGAGAAGAAGTTATTAAGGGCTCGCTGCCAGAATTCGCCGCTTGCGATCCAAACCTCTGCTTCAGACTTCCTAATGATCGCACGTCGTGCAAGACGGCACAAAATTAAAGGGTTAGCCTAACCTTTAGAGGTCTGATTCCATCACGCCCGCACCAAGGGGCTTGCCGCATGGGCATTAGGCGGCTCAGAGCCCTTACCGGCCGTTGCTCTAGTTTTACGGGCTCGCAAATGCAGCAGGATCGTCCGGCCCATAGCCGACATCCAACACATCTGTCCAATGCTGCGCCGGCAGTCTACTTTCCGGACATTCATCGCGGATGCAGAACACTTTGCTTGGCGACATGGAAATTCATCTCGGTTTGTTACCGCTATGGCCTCTGCGAAAGGCAACGGATTTGGTTGGTTACTTCAAACCGGGCCAAGCTAAACTCTAATTGTTATATCTCCAGCCAGATTGGACGATGGTCGCTTGCCCTTTGGGTGCGGTTGACCCCGCTTCCTTCTAGCTCACTCTCAAATTCGGAATGCGCGATACCCGCATCTTGAACATCATCATACAAACCGGGCGAAACCGCAAAGTGATCCAACAATAGGGGGCGATCTTGTATCCCATCTACAAAATCGTCAAAGCGTGAGGTAAACAAGGCATTTGCTGGCACCCTTTCCAATACTGGATGACGAAAAATCAAGTCGGGGTAGAACGTACTTCCTAGCACGATATCTGCCACATTGTGGGTAAGATACTGTCGTTCGAAGAAGTCTGGGCCAGGACCATCGTTCCAATCGCCCGTCACAATGATACGCTCTGATGGCTCATTCTGAACCAATTGATCAAGGTACGTTCTGAGGCGGAAACCCTCAGCAGAAATACGGCGTCGTGCCTTCATCGCAGAGGCGATAAACTCGTGGCGACGTGCAGGATTATTGAATAGGCTTTCGCCGTTATGAACATATTTTGACTTGGTATGTAGGTTGACAATCCGAATAGGATCACCAGCAACTGGATTGATGTCGACAACCATAGGTGCTCGCGTAAAATCATAGGGCTGCAAAAGCAGATCCCCGTCGACGTCCGCCTGCCACACGTCTTCTAACTCATGCGTCAAGGCGTCGGTTGCATGATCAAAATCAGCAACAGCACCTCCTATTTTTTTGAGCACGTATAGCTTTTGCGAACCACCAGCTTTTCCAATCAGCGCCTCGTAAAGCGGGTCGCCGTTGTCAGAAAGAAAATCAGAGATGAATAAGCTCATTTCCTGGATGGCGCTTGGTCCTTCTTGGATGCACAAGATATCCGGATCGATTGCCGTGACTATGTTGGCAACTCTTTGAGCTACGATCCGTGCATCTGGCGCATCCATTGAGTTGCTACCCCAGGCAGGATTGTGATTACCGGAAAACCAGCGGTTCATCCATTCGATATTCCAGTTCATAATTTTCACAGCGGTCTCCTTAATAGAATTTAAAAAAATATACTTTTGAAACGTGCAGATGAGCCGTGCAGAAGTCTACAGTTTTTTCTGAACCTCGGCCATACCTGCCATTGGTCGGAGCCAGTTATCGCTGCGTTGCGGCCCGTCAAAGGAGATTTTCGCTGCAACCACGAGATTTGGTCGCCGACGAACTGACGCCCTGCGGACAAAGCGGTCGTTCGCTCAATGTCCACATTGCGTGAAGTATTTTGATTGAAGGAGCAAAGAGACATTGACGCTTTACGCATCTTCCATCCATTGGAAGCATGCGCGAAGCCTTGCCAGTTCTTTGTGTAATAGTCTTGAAACGAATGCATTTGGAGCATGTGTCAAGCTTCTGCCAAAACCTTATCAGCGGCCCTCTTTAGAACTTCTCCTATTAATGGAAGGAAGTATAACACTTCAATTGTTATCAGAAAAACCGCAAAATGAAACAAACCTAACCTATATTGACTCTCAAAGTGCGACGTTAACGATACGCAAGCCATAAGTATCACAATAGCCGCGGGCAGAAATTTCGTGTAAATTCGATTTACTGTCTCAAATGCTGCTTGGTGAAATTGGTCGAGGACTTCTTTTGCCGGCTGGTCAGATTTACTAAGCGTAATTAACTCAGCGTTAGTAAATCCTGCAACAAAGCAATCATTGGTATCCCAATAGCTTTTGTCGGCATCAACGCAAAAACGAAAATACCTAGGTTGCGCCGAAGTAGATTCTCCGTCTTTGTTGTCTTCCAAGTACTCATTGAATTGCTCAGAAAACGCATCAAATTGGCCATCAATTTCAAAAAGGATAGTTTCGTTTTTTGCTACTTCTCCCAATGTGTGTGCTAGGATGAGAGCCAAAATGAACGCTGCCGAAGAAAACAGAAAAGCCGACAGAGGAACCAGAAAGCTACGACGAACCGACTTAAGGTCAAACATAGCCATCTTCTTAAATGAGATGAAGTATAGAGGGAGTGCAGATGATAGTGCAAGGATCAGGACATTTGCAGCCAGTGGATGTACAAAAAAGGGAACAACTGATGCTAGGAGCCTTGTGACAACCGTAAGAAATTCTGTCCATCCAACGATCATCGCATGAAATATTCGTAAAAGCTCGTATCGCTTAAGTTCAAGTAGTGGACCAATCAACGAAAGAAGCGCCATCGCCGCAACAACGCCTCTCGCCCACCAAAACTGTTTTAGAAATTTCTGTGCCATGAATCCGATATGAAAAAAATTTCTAGAAGAACACTGGAACCAATTCACATCCGGCGCAATGCAGAAGATCAGAAAACAGTTGTGAAATGGGTACCAAAGCTCTCAGAACGAGCCGCCGGATTCAGCGGGTTGTTCTTCAATGGATGGCACACAATTGTGTTTTCGGGAGCTAGTGTGACAAGAGGAGAGCGTGGTGTTGATCCGCATCCGACTATTCCACTCATAGCCTCTTGCCGCCCAGGCAGTTGGCAGTCTTGAGGTGCATTGGGCTCCAAGAGTTTCGGAAAACCTGACATTCGTTGCGGATTGACGAACGAGTACGATGGGCTCTTATGTCCAATTGAGATGACGAGAGCGCGGCGCTGACGCACAAACTTGATGGCAATGCTGCAATGCTATGTGAAATTGCTGAACGACCATGCTCTGCGCTTTAGAATGCCGCTCAGCACTTACTCTCTACGAACAATGGCCGAGTACCCAGCGCAAATACATCGCTTAGCGCGGCACTTCAGGCATATCGGTCTCGATGGAGAGGCTCGGGCAACACCTCGCCGCGCAGGGCTGTGGCGGGCGGCACCGAGAGCCGTGCGTGCCGCGCGGCAAGAATGGTTTCACGAGAAGTGAGCATCTGAATCTTGTCTGGATCGTCAAAAAGAAAGAGTATTCACGACACCCGTGGCACCGCAACGAATGCGGGACAGCCGAGATAGAGTATTTTGATGTCAAACTCTGATGCATCCCCCGCGCCCACAACAAGCCCGGCGAAATTCTTTCTCCGAGTGTTTCAGGCATCTGTATTGCCCGCCTTACTGTACTTTCTCGCGGCCTTTGTGCTTGGCTGGGCTATGGGCGGACCAGATACGGTCGACGGGAGCAGCGTCCTCTCTTTCCGGTGTGCCCCAATAACGGCATCAAACGTAGCCATTGGCGCAATCATCTATTTGGCGTTCTTGCTGATGCTATTCCTGCTTTCATCGTTGGCCCCCAAACCGGAAGCCTTGCTAACCCGAATAACACAGAGGCGAGGGATCTTTGTGGGTTTGATCGCGCTTGTCGGCACGGCCGCTGTTGTATGGGGACTCTTTTTGGCAGCCTTCTTGGGGACAGGTTGCAATTCGCTCCTTCAAGACCTTTCGACAATCGCATTGGTTGGAGTTCTGACCGGTGGTTTTCTTCAGTTGATGTCTGCGGCGGTCAAGCCGAATCCGCACAGCGAACGTGAGAAGCGAATGCTTGCGAAACAGCAGGAAATTGCGCGGAAAAGAGCGGTCGAGTTGGGCGTTGATCCCGACGAGGCGGCCGCGGAAACAGAAAAAATCTGGAACGAAACAGGTAAGGGAATCGGACGGATAATGGAGACGGCGCACGGCTTTGTCGCCGCGATTTCCGGCAGCGGAGCACATGGCGGCCTGCTCTTCGTATTTGGCGCTTCGTTCTTCATTGGATTAGGCTTTGGAGTTAGCGGACCGACCTTGTCAGTTCTATATTTGATTCCACTTCTATTGGGGCTTGCAGATGCAGCGACCCTGCTTACATTCCACGCTCTCCTGCGCCGCGTAGGCGAAAGCAAGCAGCTTGCGTGGGCAGCAGGTGTTTCACTTCCAATTGCTATGGTCGGCATGGTCTACAAAGCGATACTGATCGTCGCGGGTGCCGCTGCGCTCGACTATGCTGACGGGCCAGAAATATTTTGGACGGTGTACGTCGAGGCAACACAAGCAGCACCTTTCGGAAGCGGATTGACAGTGACTGTCATACTGCTCGCAAGTGTGGCGTGGCCGTTACTCCTGTTGGCTGGCCCTGCCGGTCGAGAGTTTTCGCGGGGATAATAGGCACCAAGTGGCTATTGCCTCCCCACCACCCACTTCGCCACGATCAACCCCGGTACGCAGTCATGCGCCTGCTCTGCGTTGCGCCGATCCGACAGATTGTTGTAAAAAGCTGCCGTTCGCCGCGTTGCCGAAAATTAGAAGTGTGGGCTCAATGCATCCGTTCTCTGCGGTGAGACATAACAGATCCTATGAGCCCAGAGCATATCTATTATTCCACTGCAATATCCAACATACCGATTGCGAAGCAGTTATTCCCTGCCTCTACAAAATCTACCATTGAGTGGATAGGGCTATCCATATCCCCGCAAACATCAGCGCTCCGCCAATATTTACCCATGCATGCCAAACAGCATACCGGTAAGGCACAGTTTTTTGGGCATAAAACACTGTTCCAATGACGTAGGCGGCGGAGCCAGCCAAAATGCACCACAATGTTGTGATAGGTACATTCGTGAGGTCAGGAAGGGCACTCAACCCAATTGCGCCTAGTCCAAGGTAGGATGCAGTTGACCATTGTGACTTGACCGTTTCGTTCGTGATCTTGTTCCAGACGGCCACGGCTGTCAGCCCCCAACAAATCCACAGCAAGGCCATCGTCCATGTCGTGCCTGCCAAGACGAAAAAAGGTGTGAAGGTACCCGAAATGCTGGGGTAGATCGCAGCGTGATCAATGCGCCGCATCAGTTTGCGCCCGTGGTGCCACGTGGAAAAGTGATAGGCGACGGATGCTAGATTGGAGGACAGCGTACAAAGTACGTAAACCACGACCGCAAGAACCAGTTTCGGTTCGAGGCCGAGGATTGATTTATAAAGAAGTAGTCCGCCGGCCATCAGGATCGCTACCAGCCCGATCGCATGGACGGCAATGTCGGCATGGCGATGCGATTGGACAGGGCTTGGATATGTCGTTTCCGTCATTTTGGTTCCGGGCAAAGATTTGTCTGGCGCTACATCCAGACATGCGGAGTGTCCATACTTCCGGCGCGTCAGATCTCGGTGCTACGACAGATTTCCTCTCCACCTGCTAACTCGCCTTTTTTTTCAATATGTCCAACGTCCGGTATGTGGTTGCAAACGCAGAAGCCAAACGACGATCTCAAAGTCGGCTTTGGGCCGGTTCGTACAAGGGATAATGGTGCGGAGGACCGAGCTTTCACCGCGAATCGGGACGTTTAGATCGTGCACGGAGCGTGCTATTGGATAGACGACCGGTGATCTGATTTCGCCACCCGCTTCACCCCGGCCCTCTGCAGCGTTAGTCTCCGGTCCGAGCAAACATTGAAAGGAGCCGCCCATGTCCCTCTTCTCAAAACTCTTCGGTGGCGGCGAAAAGTCTGAGCCGGAGCCGGTCGCTTATAAAGGGTTCGACATCTTCCCTGAACTGATTGCCGAGGGTGGCAAGTATCGTCTGTCGGCGCGTATCGAAAAGACCATCGACGGAGATCGCAAGACACATACGGTAATTCGGGCGGATGTTTTTGAAAGCCGGGACCAGGCCGAAAGCTTCAGTGTCGCCAAGGGGAAGCAGATTATTGACGAACAGGGCGATCGCCTCTTCGATTCAGGAATCCGGTAGCTTTTAGCTCGCACTGCGATCGACGGATGCCACGTCAATGGCCTTTTGCGAGCCACATCTGAGCAAGCTCCAAAACTGTGCGACACATCCCATTAGGGTAAATTCGGGGAGCCCAATGGTTCTGTCGCAAAGTTTCTGACTGAACGAAGAGTTGACACCGAACCCGCGGCTTATGCCGCTAGTTCTGCAAATTGACGAAACGGACAGATTTCGGGCGTGAGTTGACCTTTGCGGATCATGTGCGCCACTTAGATTCCGTCCAGTGTAGCCGCTGCTCAAGCGAGGGCCTTGAACCCTAGCATCGGTCGAGTGCGTTTTTTGATGAACCGGTGGTCCTGTTCCACGAAGTTATTAAGGTAATTCCGCCTGACCATCTCGATCGGGATCGGGCAACCAAAGCCTTTCAACATCTTTTTTATGGCTTTGATACCCGCCGTGTTAGCGCTGCTTTTGTCGATGACAATCTTTCTCGGAAGCCCGTCGGCCTCCAGCGTCAGGGCAAAGAATTTGGTGGCAGCGGGTTTGTTTCGACGGTGCGAAAGCATGATATCAAACGTCTTGCCGAGCTTGTCGACAGCTCGAAAGAGATAGACTCAGTTACCTTTCACCTTGATGTAAGTCTCGTCCATTCTCCAGGAGCGGTCGCAAGCTCCCTTTCGATGACGCGCTACTTCGGCGATTGCACTAGCGTACTTTGTCACCCAGCGGTTACGCGTCGTATGATCTAGCGAAACGCCGCGCTCCGCCATGATTTCTTCAAGATCACGGTACGACACGCCGTATCGGACTTAGAAGAAGACAGCAAAGAGGATCACGTCTTTCGGATACTGTGCGCCTTTGAAAGAGATTATAAACAGACTTTCGACTTCAATATTTCGAAATCCACTCATTCGAAGCACTTATGTGCGTCAACAGTCAAAGATCTGCAACAGATCCGATTTGATCTCATCGCACAACGAACAGAAGATTATTCAGCCGCATCACTTCGTCGTTCAATTGCAGGATGAGATCGCGCGCACCCTCTCTTGCGTCCTTCGATACCGCGTAGGACAGCTCGACGCGACCGCCGAGCCTGCGTTCCGAATATCGAATTCCCTCTAAAGAAACATCGACACCTTGTCCGAGCGATATTTGCAACGCGCTCTTGCGTGGTTGGATGCCGAAGACGGCCAGCACTATCTTGCCGGTGCCGCCAGGCAGCGCCTTTTGCTGATCTCGCGGGTGCAGGGGTCTAAGCCTCTTGCGTTCTCCCTTGCGGTCATCTTCGGTGAAGTCAAAGGAACGTGTTGTCCAAACCTCGAAAGGCAGGCGGCTCTTGGCTTGTTCCTCGTAGTTCTTCGTCAATTCGCCAAGGTCGGTACCACTCTCATAATGCGCATTGGGAGCCGGTCTTGACCGCTCAACGATCAGAAACTGGGCATCAAGCCGCGTCTTGCCACGCTTACGGTCATCATCCAGCGGGCGGTCCAGACCGAATTCCCCAAGATCGAGAAGTCCACTGTATATGCCGTCGCCAGCATGGAAATCGCCCCCGCTTTGCCCGTCATCGTACAGTTCGATCCAGCCCATGCTATCCCCAGCCCGGAAGATATGCAGCCGTGCGGTTATGTCGGTCAGTGGGTATCGATAGATGGCGCTGGCCTCCACCCTGACCGTGCCGGCCGGCGCATCCTGGCGCGTCGCCTTGAGTGTTGCATGCAAGTCAGGATTGAGAACATAGGCGGTCAGTTCGAACGGGCGGTTGCTCGGGATGACGAAATCGGAGTCCCGCGTTCCCTTCAGACGATAGGTCCAGACCCCCTCTTCGGGTTTTTCAACCTTGATCCCGTTGAAGCGTCCGCGAACAGCAATGCTGTCGGCGGTGCCCAGTGTTGGATTCCCGGAGGGGTCGATGAGCTCCAATTCGAAACTCGCGGCAGTTCCGCCTTCGAGAAAGCTGTAGAACTGAAGATCACGACTACGCGGAGGGACCGTAAACCGCCCCTCGTAAACTTCGCGCCGATCAACCAGCCCTTTCTTGAGCAATCGCTCCTTCAGCGAGTGGACCGGTGTATAGCCGCGAATCTCGCTGAATTCTCGTGCCATCCCGATCTTCAGTTCAAATGCTTCTTCTCTTTCAGAAACGACAGTCGAGCCGCCTGAGGTGTCCGTCGCGATTTGATCCATGGTTGCCGCGTCGGCGTCACCGAAGGAAAAGGTGTTGATGCGAATGCCCATCATGTTGGCGCGGTCCACCTGATCCCAAAGGCTAGCGCCGGTGGTCTGTTTGCCGTCCGACATCAGCACGATATTCGCGCCGTTGACACCCGCCTCGGTATGCTCGTCCACAAGCTCGTCAATTGCGGTTTCAAGAGCGAGCGCAATGTCGGTCAACCCTTGAGCGGGGCGGAAATTTGCTTGTGACAAAGCATTGTTGGGATCGTAGGCCGCGTATTCGAAAAGCTCCTCGATATTTGCGTTGTAGAGATAGGTGCCAACAAAATCGGTTGGCCGCGAACTGTGATAGAGATAAAGCCCAGCCTCCTGCACATATTGGCTTGCCGGCACACCATCAGTTTGCACGCTCATGCTGCCGGAGCGGTCGAGCAGAAGGACCGTGCCGGGGGGCTCCGCGTCGTCGCCGATGAACACAATATCAGGCGCAGGCATTGTCGAGAAATCCATAGCCGGAAAGTTACCGGTGATATGCACACCCGACAGGCTGGCATGTTCGGATGGCATAAAGCTCCATTCGTCCTGCGCGAATGGCATTGTATGCACGCTATGCGCCCGATCAGGTCCGTCATTGTCTGGATCTGCATCATTCAGAAGATCCGGCGTCAACACTTCACCGGTGACGGCAGAGCCGCCAGGAGGGGTGTATTCGACGGTGATTGACGCGTTGCTTTCATCGACGAAGACATGCGGGAAATTGGAGGACATCACAGTATTCGGATCACCGGTCGTAACGCCAACGGGAAAGATGTCGCCCCCGTCTATTCGCCCCCGGTAGTAATTTGCGGATATGTCTCGAGCGTAGCGATCGGGAAGCCTGTGAAAGTAATGTCCGAACTCATGATGAAGTACGTCATGAATGCACTTGCGCTCAGCACTTTGGAGGTCGATTGCGATGGCGGTATCTTTCCATCCGCCGCTGGTCGTGAACGAACTTGACGTGTTCATGTTCCAGCGGACATCCGCACTATCCCATGACCGCCCTTCGTCAGCGACGTAAACCCGGCGCAGATAGTTCGCGCCCTCTGTCGACTGGAAAATCCATTCAGCAAAGCGTGTGATGTCCTCGGTGACTTTTTCACGACCGGTGCAACTGGCCGCATCACCCGGGCATTGGCCGGGGCTGTCAGGTGCGCCAATTGCCGTCCGGGCGTCATTTGTAAATTCGCAGCTCGATCCGCCGGGGACCGAAGCGACCGATGAAACAGTGTCATCTATGTCCAGCGGAGTCGCTGCGCCGCTATCGTCGTAAGAAACCCAAAGAGTGATGCCACCGTCAGCACCTACGGATGCCGCGTTGGACTGGCTGGCGAATACAATAGATGCTGAAATCGTCAAAGTTAGCAGTTCTAGGCGCATAATGCGGCCCCCCTTGGTCTAGTGAGAGGCAGTGACGCGCGCATAAATTAGTTCAAATAGGTTCAGCTGCGCCACAACCGACGCGTTATATTCTTCCAGATACTACCTGAAAAGCTGCTCCTTTCCCACTATCATGAAGTCCGCGTCCTATAAGATATTGTCGCACGGATCGTCTTCCCGGTTTAGCTCTGGTGCTATCCTTTTCGTGAGTTGCCGTGGATGCCATACAAGTTCAATGATGCTCGTCGCGACAAGTTTCCCAAGGCAAAGTACCGTGTCACGAATTGCTCGGATTACAACGAAAGTCTCCGGCGTCGAGGTAACGTGACGATCTGGATTTCCGAAGATGTTGTGCAGGGTTCTGTCGCGAACTTTTTTTGGTTGGCAGAACATCAGTGGAATTGATTAGCAGTTTACCCCGCCAGTTGGGCGAACTGCTGAAACGGACGGAGTCCGGGTGTGAATTGACCTTTGCGGATCATGTTGACCAGTTCTATGTCGGTCAGGACAGATGCGGCTGCAGCCAAAGATTTGAAGCCCAGTATGGGTCTGATCCTTCGTTTGATGAAACGGTGATCCTGTTCAACATTGTTATTGAGGTATCTCCGCCTGACCATGTCGATCGGGATTGGGTAACCAAAGCTCTTGAGCATCTTGTTGATCGCCTTGATGCCAGCTGTGTTGGCACCGCTTTTGTCGATGACGATCTTGCTCGGTTGGCCGTTCACTTCAAGCGCGCGGGCAAAGAACTTTGTCGCAGCTGGTTTTTTTGCTGCGCTCGGACAACATGAAATCCAGGGTTTTGCCGTATTTATCAACGGCTCGGTAAAGATAAACCCATTTGCCTTTGACCCGCACATAGGTTTCATCCATGCGCCACGAACGATTTGCAGAACGCTTTCTATACCGTGCTGCATCAGCAATGAGGCTTGCATATCGACTAACCCAGCGGTTCAGCGTTGCATGATCCAGATCAACGCCACGTTTCGCCATGATTTCTTCCTGATGCCGATATGAAACACCGTAGCGTTGGTAGAGGAAAACCGCGTCTTTCGGAAAACGCACGCCTTTAAATGAGATCGTCACGGCCTGCTCCCGTCATATTTTAGCCCGCGTTAACAGAACTGCGTTCGATCTGACAGGTAGGGGTGAAGTTTGCGACAGTACCTGCAAGAACTGCGCAGGCAAAATCAGCGGATACATCGATTTGCTTGGCGATTGAGGTACACCGACAATGCGGACTGGGAATTCGTTGCCGATGCTCTCAGAACGGCTGGTGCCGCTGAAAACTTCTAGTTGTCTCATAAACTTTTTGTACGCTCATCTTGAGCGTCGGCCTAAGTTGAATGGCTGTCTTGCTGCGCAAATTGTGAGTTCGACCGGTGCCAAAAATAGCGCACGCTGCGAATGGCAGCAAACCGGGCTGAGGCCTCAATCACGCTTGAAGTCACGGGCTTCTCCACCAATCAGCGGGTTTGGCGCGTTTGCCGCGGTTACGGTCGAACCAGAGTGCAACTCTGCGAAAAGGCGAGAGCGCCAACTTCAAACAAAGACGGTGGCGCCATCGCGTGAAGTCCCGGTTTAAAGGGCAGACGCGCATGCAAATAGCACAATCAGAGGACAGCTTGGCCCAGAACCCGAAGCACTTGGCTGCGTCGGAAGTCCACTTTCGCACACCCTTGATGGCCGATGGGTCATCAGTAGTCTCAGGCGGTCCGAAAGGGAGCGCTTTAACAGGGCAGGCATCAGCGCATTTGGTGCAGATGTTGCAGAAAGCACGTACACCTAAGGGCTTGGGTGGATCATGGGCCAATGGAAGGCTGGTGAAAATCTTGGAGAACCGCAGGCGCGGCCCGTATTCAGGCGTAATCACCATCTGGTTACGGGCATACTCGCCCAAGCCCGCTTTGATCGCGTAAGGGATCACGAGACCGGTGTCGTTCATAGAGGCTGTGGCCTCATAGCCCAGATTTCGGATATAGGCTGCTAGCTGCATCACGATGCTGGCCTCGTGGGAATATTCACGTCCGGTGGCGGCCCCCGCGAGCGCGGAAGGATAGGTAGCGACGAGGTCCTCATCCATCTGATGGCCCATCACAATGACAGATGTCATGCCTTCAGGCAGGTCGTTGGGCGCGTCGGAGAAGTCACGGGTGTCAACGCGGGTTGCGTAAAGCCAACGGTCGTCCATATCAGTGATGCCGCAGAGATCGGCACCAAAGAATTTAGCGATGCGTTTGATTTCCTTGGCCATCGCAGCGGGATCGTCAATCGGTTGCTGTGTCGGGGCTATGGGTGTGTCGTTGTCGATGGGGGCCTGGAAACCTTCGCGCTTTCCAGTCTGGCCACCTCTTTCAGAGATCAAGTCTGAAATCAGCCAGGCTGCGTTTCTGAGCGCGAAGTCACGTTGGGTGAACCCGTCACCACGACGAGGGATAGCCTCCATCCGATACGAGGCAAAGAACGCGTCGGTCTGTTTGCTGCGGATACGCTCATCCCAGAAGGCGCGGGTAAAAATGTCATTACGCTGGTTGAAACGTTCGAATTCGTCCGTGACATCAATGCCTGCAGCAGCGTCGTCCGCTCGTTGGGGACTATTGGAGGGATAACTCATGGTGAGACGATGCGATGAGGTGAGGTAGTTGTCAAAGGGTAGGTGGCTAGATTTCAGATACCTCCAATTTGAGGTGTTGTCACATTAGTTGTCGATGGATTGCTCGTGCTCGAAGTTGGAAATATGTGGCATTGATGAAGTCATCGCCTATTTGGGGATTAGAACCGTACAGATTTTGCGTCGAAGCGCATGGCAGCATTACAGACTGTGACCGCAGCGTCGTGGCTCAGGGCTCTTTAGTCCGAACTTAGCGAGTTCCGAGGGCTCGTCGTCTTTCAACATCCATCCAAGAGCAATCCTCTCCTCCTTTGGGAGATGGCGCTGCAAAGGTGTGAAGACACCGCCTGAACGCTTCGACAGGCTTTCCCACGCCTTTTCTTCTGATTGGACCGGCGCAATCACAGAAGCTCTCCTGTGAATGGCTTGAATAAGTCGAGCGGTATCAGTTCGAGTTTGAAAGCACAGACCAAAATTGTATCGATTTTGTTTGAGAGTACTCATTCAGGTGTCGATTGTTCTAATGCTTCCTATTTTGATTTCTCTGTTGCCTTTGGACGATGCAATTGCTGCGAAAACGATGGCCAGAGACTTTAGGTTGTTCCTTGCAGAAACCGTGGGCTCTCGATTGTCTTCAATAGAGCAAAGAAGCTCTCCCATGGCTCCACGAAACCCGTCGTTGAACCATTGTCCTTTGAGCGCCGGGCGCGCAATGCCATGCACTGTCTCAAGTGTCACAGATTGCGTCGACAGATCCGGTCCAACTGATGTCAGGCTGCCGGTCGCACCCGCCACGTATGTTGTGTCACGAGGGCCATAGGGCACGCCCCCGTCAAACACCAAGCTTGCTTGCCCTTGGTCCAAACGTACCAATGCCTGCGACATCAAGGGGACTTTATTTGCCTGACCGCGCGCAGGTGTAGCAGTTGCAAATACGCTTTCGGCCCTGTCCCCGACAAGGGACGTGAGAAAGTCGAACCAATGCACCCCAAAATCGTAGAGTATCAGGTGTTCAATCTCGTCAAATGGAGTACCTGCAGTCCAGCTGTGATCCCAATGAAGCGAGATGTGGACAGACAGAACATCACCGATCAATCCGGCTGAAGCCGCCTCGCGCATCCAGGACAGGTGCGGGGCCCAACGACCGTTCTGGTTTACCGCTAGTTTAACGCCCTGATCATCTGCCAGCTTCACAAGGTCATTGCCCAGATCGAGGTCGGTGACAAAGGGCTTCTGGCTGAGCACGTGTTTGCCCGCTTGCAGGGCAGCTTTGATGATTGGCACACGATGTTCAGGGTGCAGCGTGACATCGACAACGTCGATCTCGCTATCGGCAAGAAGTGCCTGCCAGTTATCTTCGATGCGGGCAGACGGGCAGTACAAAGCAGCTTTCTCCTCAGCCTTTGCGCGCGTACGGTTCCAGATTGCGGCGACGTCCCAGCCTGCCGTTCGGTAGGCATCAAGATGGCTTGCAGAGATTCCGCCCGTACCAATAACCCCGATCCGGGGCCTGTAGTGTCGAGGCATCGGCGGCGTATACGGTAAGTCCGGGGCAGGGACGTCCCGCTGCTCGGCCGATTTTAAAGCATACTGGTCCGTGTCAGCACTGTCGCCACTCATGGCAGCAACCGGAGTGTTTGTTTTTCGCGTGCCGAACGACGCGCAGTATCGACGATCCGTTGTGCAGTCAGACAAAGGGCGGGATCCAACGGCCCTGCGACCGGGGCTCCTTTGGAAATGCAGCCAAGCACGTATTCGATCGGATTTCGTTCACCCAACGGTAGCGCAGTCACTGGAAACTCGTGCCTTTCAGGTCGGGCGCGGGTCTGAACTGTTAGGTGGCTGGCATAATCAGGCGATGAAATGGTGCCATCTGTGCCCACAAAGACAAACCCACAGGTTGGCTGAGGCTGCGTGGTCCACGGATCTGTGAAGGTGCCCCAGCGTGTTTCCATTTTGGATAGCCCGGTTTCATAACGGCAAACGGCAATGGCATGTTGGTCGACTTCGATCCCCGGCGTCTCATCGACTGTGCATGTCACCTCAATTGGCTCCTTGCCCCCCAAAAACCAGGTTCCAAGCGTCGCTCCATAGCCAAGGTAATCCAACAGTGACCCACCACCCGATGCCCGCTTGTACCACCAGGAGTTTGGTTTCTGACGCTCAACCTCGTCCGGGGTGACTTCGACCTTGTCGGCCAGATGGAACAGAGGCCCGCGATTCCCGTCATAGAAATGCACTTCGCGCAGGTCCCCGATCATTCCGTCATCAATCAACCGTTTGGCCGTCACATGGCTTTCGACCCATCGTAATGGCCAGTTGATGATCAATTGCTTGTCGGTTCTATTCATTGCAGTCATCATACGGCGCGCATCGTCAGCAGATGCAGCGAAGGGCTTTTCAACCAAAATATGCAGGTCGTAAGAGGCCAGACGTTCGGTGTATTCCGCATGCTGAGCCGTTGCCACACAAAGAATAGCCATGTCGTAGGGTCCCGCAGCCATGCATGCGTCGAAGTCGGTAAAGATCCGATCTTCGGGAACGCTGAATGCCGTTGCCGCTGCCATCATCTTGTCCCGATCAGGATCGAATATACCGGCGATTTCAGCGTCTGGATGATCGTGCACCATCCGAAGCAAGTCACCCATATGCATGTGATCGAAACTGATGCCGACGATCCGGAATTTGGCCATTGGAAACTCCCTTTAGCGGGTGCCGGTGATCCTGACGTAGAGTGCGGTAACTGCAAGAATGATCAGCCCAAACAGGGCCGTGCGCGCACCTTCCGGCATTTGCATCAATGTTAGCATAGTATCGAGTACACGCAGTATTAGCGCGCCTACGATCGCGCCTGCGAAACTGCCACGGCCCCCGAAGATTGATGTGCCGCCAATCACCGCCGCAGCGACAGAGGGTAATAATAAGGGGTTGGCAAGGCTCAACGAGGTCTGGCGGATCATGCCGAGGTAGAGCAACCCGGCCAGCGCGGCGATCAAACTAGAAAGCACGTAGAGCCCCAGATAGACCTGCCAAGCTCGGACTCCGGACAGCTTAGCGGCCTGCTCATTGGAACCCAGGGCGAACAGCAGCCGACCAAATCCTGTATAGCGCATGAGCCATAGGATAAAGAGCGCAAACGGGATGAAAACAAAAAGGCCGTTCGGCATACCAGCGGTGCGGCCGGTACCGAGCCATGCAAGGAAGGCGGGAATTTCGGTGCCAGCATTGATGACGAGGCGTTGATAGACCTGTAGACATCCGGTGGCGATTAACCCTGTTCCTAGGGTCATGATCAATGGATGGACCCGGACCAATCCCACGCCGATGCCATTTACAAAGCCCACAACTAGGCCAGCTGAAAGCGCGATCAATACTGCAGGTGTCACGCCCCAAATCGCACTAAGTGTTGCGCAGACGAAGGCTGAAACAGTGGCGACTACTCCGACCGAGAGATCTATTCCTGCGGTTAGCATTGTCAGCACCTGACAAGCCGCAAGCATCGCCAGCGGAATTGCAAACTTGATCAGGTTGCCAACCCAAAAAGTAGAGATCAGTCCATCCCGGCCCGCTCGGACCGGGGTAACGATACCTGGCCGCAATACTTCGAGCACAGAGATCATCAAGACAAGGAAGACCAATAGCGGGATGATCGGGTTGTCTTGCAGATACCGGCCAAAGCGGACCATCGGCGGGTCTGTGGTGTCCATGCTCATCGGCGGGCTCCCTTTAGTGAAGCCACGGTGCCCAGCATGACGACCAGAACCATAATCGTGCCTTCGATAATCGTGGTCACGTTTGGGTCGACAGCAAGCAATGTCAGGATCGTTCGAATGATCCGCAAAATGAACACCGCGATGATCGGCCCAAGCAGGCCGCCCTTGCCACCGCCCAGTACGACGCCGCCAAGTACTACGGCCGCGACCGAAGCCATAAGATATGGCCCCGGAACCGGCTCTCCAATCCCGGTCAGCGCAGCGAGGCTTAGACCCCCCATGGCACAGAACAGCCCGCATAGCGCATAGGCCGCTATCTTTGTTCTTCCCACCGAAACGCCAGAGCGGAAGGCGGCAAGTTCGTCTGATCCGGTGGCGTAGATCGAGAGCCCGAGTTTGGAACGCCGGATCGGCAACCAGACAACAGCGATGCCCAAGGCAATGATGAGCAGTGCCTTGGGCAGCCCGTCGAATAGAAAGTGACCGCGTATTACCTGTTCCAGCCAATCTGCAGTTGCGCCGCCAGGTGTCTCAAGGATCAACAGCGCAACGCCTTCCCATACAAACAACATGGCGAGTGTCACAACGATGTCGGGCACGCGCGTTACAACGATCAAAAGACCATTGATCAACCCCATCAAAAACCCGACCCCCAACACGATAAACAAGGCCGGTACACCGGCCATGCGTTCCATCAGAACGGCTGCGGTCACGGCACAGACCGCCATCATAGAGGCAACAGACAGGTCGATACCGCCAGCGATTACGACGATGGCCATACCGGCGGTTGCAAAAGCAAAGGGCAGGGCGGCGCGGGCAATACTCTCCAGTCCGGACGCACCGAAAGTTGGCTGTATCAATTTTGTGATGGTCAAAAGGACCATGAGAAGAACCGCTAACCCCATGACCCATGCGTGTTTTCGGATGACCACGCTCACGCCGCGCCCTCCGTCTCGGTCAGGCCATAGGCCGCACGCATGAGAGTTTGTTCATCCGCGTCGGCCGCATCGATCACATCAACCACCCGTCCGTTGAAGATTACGACAGCGCGGTCACAGGCCAGCGGGATTTCTTCCAACTCGGACGTGTAGAACAGAACCGCCGCTCCCTGATCTGCCAACTCACGGACAAGCGGGTAAATCTGGCGTTTTGTGCGCACATCTATGCCACGAGTTGGATCGAATAAAAGCAGGGTTTCAACACCTGTCGCCAGCCAGCGGCCAATGGTGACTTTCTGCTGGTTGCCACCAGAAAGCCTTTGCACCTCACCCTGCGCGCGTGTGTCGATCTGCAGTTTCTCAATCGCATAGGCGACCCGATCGCGCTCATGCCGCAATTTTATTGGCCCCCAGTTTTTGAGCCGGGCTGAAAATGGCAGAGCGATGTTTTCTTTGACTGACCTTTGCGCCAACAGTGCATCTGAACGGTCGCCTGGCACGAAAGTCATCCCGGCTGCAATGGCGTCGGCGGGGTGGGCGAAGTTTACAGGTTTCCCATCAACTTCCATCGATCCTGAAGATGGGCGATCAAAGCCTGCCAGAACCTCAAACAGCTCATCCTGCCCCTGACCCTCAAGCGCGACCACCCCAAGGACCTCGCCGGGGAACAAGTCGAACGAAATGTCCGAGAAGCTGCGTTCGTACGCCAGTGACTTAATGCTCAGGCGCGGTGTCTTAGCCTGTGGTCTATTTGCTTGAAGGATCTGACGTGTTCCAATGTCTATCTTTTGACCCAACATCAATTCGACAACGCGTTCTTCTACGCCCGGTTCAATGTCCAGGTCTCCGACAGACATGCCATCCCGCAAAACCGTAGCCCGGTCGCACAGTTCCGAAATCTCGGTGAAGCGATGGGAAACATAGATCACACCCATACCGTCGTTTGCTTTTTGCCTTACGGTTTTCAATACGCGCTCAACCAAATCTGTCGGCAGCGCTGCGGTCATTTCGTCCAGCAAGAGCACGTCCGGTTCAACTGCCAGTGCGCGTGCCAGATCAAGGATACGCAGTGTGGCAAGTGGCAGGTCGCTAATCATCGCTGACAACTTCAGGTCTTCGATCCCAAGCTCTGAAACCCAGCCTCGAAACTGATCGGCCGGTGTGTCGGTCAGCCTGAGATTGTCGGACACATCGAGATCAGGAATGAGCGACGGTTCCTGATAGACCGGCACCAAACCGGATCGACGGGCTTCGGCGGGACTTCCGACAAACGCCTGTTTGCCCCGGATCAACACTTGTCCTTCGTCGGGTTTCAGGGCACCGGTAATGATCTTGACGAAAGTGGACTTGCCAGCACCATTCGCGCCCATCAAGGCGACGATCTCGCCTTCGGCAACCGTAAGGTGGGCATTCGTCAATGCGCGCACGGCGCCAAAACTTTTGGCCACGTCAGACGCGTCGAGGAGTGGTGTACTGCTCATGGAAGCCCTTGAATACCGAGAATATTAGAGTTGCCATCCGCCCAGCTAGGGGCGGATGGCCAGTCAATTGGGATCAACCCTCGCCGGGTCCTTTGCAGTCGATGATCTGTTCCATCGTGTAGTCGGTCCAGCCGGGAACAGTCACAGAAACGGGCCACTCAGGGTCCAGATTTGGATTTTGAGCTGCTTTGATCGTTTCGCGACCCGCGTCCGTCGCGTTTTCCCAGAGTACGGGGTCGACAAGGACTGTTTTACTCTCAGGGGCCTCGCCGTTCAGAATGTCGACAGCCAGAGCAATGCCAGCGCCGCCAACCGAGCCGGGATTTGTCACTGCCGCGCCGTTCAATCCCTCAACCTCGGTCAGATATTGAACAAAGCCAGCGTTGTCTGCGCCAACGATTGGAACCAGGGGAGCACCGGATTCGGTGAACGCGTCGACGATTACATTGTCGATACCGCTGGTCCAGACACCGTCAAACGGGATGCCGGTGGCCAGGTAGTCAAAGATCTGTTGCTTGCCCTGGTCTTGCTGCCAGCCGGTGAAAACTTCATGCACCACATTAATATCGGGGTGTTCGGCTAATGCTCGTTTGAAGCCATTGTCTCGATCTGTATCGGCTGAGACGCCAGCGATACCGCGCATATAAACAACGTCACCTTTGCCACCGAGCTGTTCAAACAACCACTTGGCGCCAAGATAGGCGTATTCTTCCTGATTGTTCGACAGAATGTAGGCACCGTCAGCCGAAACACCCGCATCCACGGCAACAACGACGATGTCCTGAGACATCGCCTTTTCCAGTGCCGAGTTCAAAGCATCCGGGTTGGATGGGTTCAGCACGATGGCGTCTACACCCGCTTCGATGAGATTGTTGATGTCTTCCAATTGTCCGGCTGAATCGGTGTTGCGATGCGCGACGATCAGGTTTGTCACATCGGCTTCGACCAGAGCTTGCGCACGCATGGCGCAGATCATCTGTTCGCGCCAGCCATTGCCTTGAACGGTGTTGGACACGCCAATGGTGTACTGCTTGTGCCCATCAGCTATTGCCATGGTTGAAAGAGATGCTGAAACCGCAATTGCAGCAATGCCATAGAGTTGGTTTTTCATTTCATTTTCCTCCCAGTTTTAGTCGTTTCAAATGTGATAATTTCTTCACTTGATGAATGGCGACAGGACATCCCGGGCCAGCAGGAAACCCCGCTTGATCTTTTCGTCTGTCCCTTCGAACAGCCTGTCTTCATGCTCAATAATGATCGGACCATCGTATCCGACGCGGTAAAGGCCAGAGAAGAAATCCGGCCAGTCCACATCGCCCAGCCCGCAAAGCCGAGGGATTTGCCATCCCATGCCGGTTGACATCACCCCATTCTCATAAAGCCCGTCCTGATCGACCATCACATCCTTGGCGTGGACATGGGCCATGTGAGGGCCAAATTCCTTGATAAAACGTGTCTGATCGATGAATTGCCAGATCAGATGCGAGGGGTCAAAATTCATACCAACCCCATCGCCCCATTCCTCAAAAATCCGGCGCCAGATTTTTGGCGAGTATGCGATGTTGTGCCCTCCGGGCCATTCGTCATAGCTGAAGATCATCGGGCAATTCTCAAAGCACAGGCGTACTCCGGCGTCTTGCGCGTACTTGACGATGGGGTTGAAAATCTCGGTGGCGCGCTCCCAGTTCGCGTCGAGATGCAGAGTGCGGTCTCCGCCAACGAATGTGTTGACTACTTTGACGCCCATCACGCCCGCAGCGGTAACCACTTTTTTCAGATGGCCAATAACTTCAGCCCGATGCTCTGCATCAGCATGGAGCGGGTTGGGGTAGTATCCGAGGCCCGAAATCTCGATCCCCTGATCGGCGAGTTGTCCGACAATTTCCTTGCCCTGATCCGAGGACAGGCCATCCACGTTGATGTGGCTGGTTCCAGCATACCGCCGTTGTTCGCCACCGGACGCTGGCCAGCAGGCAACCTCCATGGCCGAAAATCCATTGGCTCCGGCCCAGGCTGCCACCTCTGTCAGTTGAGAGTCTTCGAACGGTGCAGTCAGTAAGCCCAGTTTCATATCATCGCCCTCAAATCTCGCTCAAATCTACCCAGCGGCTCTCACTCGCCGATTTCACGACGGCATCGCAGAACCGCATCTCGTAATGGCCATCTTCAAACGTGGCCCACGTGCTGGCTGGCTGGCGCCCGCCTGCGATGACATCGGAATAGACCGCCCGGAAAAAGTTAAGGAAGGAATCTGCGAAGCCCTCCACATGCCCGGGCGGCAATGTTGCGGCAGCAACCCCAGTGTCGTTCATCAAGGTGAAGTCACGCATCAGGGTCTGGTTCGGCGCGTCACGATGCCCAATGAACAGATGGTCCGGGATTTCGCTGTCCCAGGCGGCGCTGGCCTTTGCTCCGGCGATTTCCCACTGCAACGAGTTCTTTCGACCCATGTTCACCTGAGATGTGCTCATCACGCCGCGTGCTCCGTTCTCATAACGGATCAGGATCATGGCGGCGTCGTCGGTATCGATGCGAACCCTCTCGGATTCGCCGGTTCCGCTGGTAAACGTCTCAACCGAGCCGAGTGGTTTCTGGCGTTCCGGGATGAAGGTTGCCAGATCTGCCATGACCGATGCTGCTTTCAAGCCGGTGACGAAGCTTGTCAAATCAATCCAGTGTGTTCCGATGTCACCAACAGAACGCAGCGCGCCGCCCATTTTGCTTTCCAACCGCCAGTTCCAGTCGGTGGGTTTGGCAAGCCAGTCCTGATGGTAGTGCCCGGTAACAAAACGGATATCACCCAGATCTCCGGACATGACCATGCCGTGGGCCTGCTGGTTCAAGGGGTAAAACCGGATGTTGTAGCAAACCGCCGCGATCTTGCCCGAAGCCTTGGCTAGGTCGACCATTTCGGCGCTTTCAGTGGACGTCATGGCAAGGGGTTTCTCGCAGATGACATGTTTGCCTGCAGCCAGGATCGATTTCACCTGCGAGTAGTGTGCGTGATTGGGGGTCGTCACATGTACGACATTGACGCTTTCATCTGCCAACAGGTCATCCAGAGAGTCATAGGCGCGGGCTACGCTCATTTCGCGCGCCCGATCCCTACCGCGTTCTGGCGATGATCCAACGACGCCTCTTACATCTACGCCGAGACGCCTAAGGGCCTGAACGTGCACCGTACCTATAAAGCCGGTCCCGATCACAGCCGCCCCGATGTTTGCGACGTGGTTCATGGAGTGCTCCTGTCAAACAACCGAATATCCTCCGTCCACGATCACGCAGGTACCAGTCACAAAAGCCGCCGCATCGGATGCGAGAAACATGGCTGTGCCGGCGATGTCTTCCGGCTTTCCCCAACGTGCCAGTGGTGTGCGGGCTTCGATTGCTGATGTGAAACCGATGTCTTCTCGGGCCCGGGCAGATTGCTCGGTCACGACAAACCCCGGTGCAATGGCATTCACTCGAATGCCGTCCTCGGCCCACGCAATCGCCAGTGATTTTGTCAGTTGTTCTACACCAGCCTTTGACGCGCCATAGGCCGGATTCTGAGGTGAGCCAAAACGCGCATACATTGAGGCCACATTGATGACGCGCCCTTTTGCAACCGACAGGGCAGGGTGTAGCGCCTCGGCACAGCGAAAAGACCCTGTCAGATTTACATCCAGTACATGAGAGAAGAATTCGGGCGCCATTTCCTTGCCACGCTGTGTGATCGCTGCGCAGTTGACTAAGACATCAATATGGTCGCGCGTGCTTGCGAAATTGTAGACTTCGTCCGTGTCGGTTACATCCAGTTGAGTGTAGGCAAATCGGGTGGCGTCCTCTTCGATGCATTCCGGTTCTACACCCGTGATTTCGACCGACGCACCGGCGTTTTGAAACGCTCGTGCAATCGCAGCACCGATACCCGCCCGGCTGGCACCAATCACCAGAACATTTGCTCCGGTAAAATCGAAGGAGGCCTTGGCGGTCATCTAAGCGCCCGGCTTTCGAAAGCGTTTGAAACTGGATGCCATCACTTCCCCCATGGCGAACGAAATCCTGTTGTAAACGATTACATTTTGCGAAAAACTGGCTTTTCAAAAACTGTAATCGATTACATAATCGGCATCACATGAGATTCGAGTCAAGCCAGAAATCGACTGTCAAGCCATGAGCAAGATGCCCAAACCCGCCACAATACAGGACGTTGCACGTGCTTCGCGGGTGTCGACGGCCACTGTCAGTCGTGTTCTGTCCAACCCCGATCTGGTGTCAAAATCAACACGTGTAGCTGTTTTGGAGGCTATTCGCGAAACGGGATATCGCGTTAATCAAGCTGCCCGAAACCTGCGGATGCAGCGGGCAGGAGCAGTGCTGATCCTTGTTCCCAACCTCGGGAAACCATTTTATTCGGGCATTCTCGCTGGTATCAGCGAGGGGTTCGCCGGGTCGGATTACGCAGTTCTGATCACCGACACCGAAAGTAACCCGTTGCAGGAAGAAACTCTCGCTGGGTACTTTCGCGACGGTCGAATTGATGGCGCAATCTCATTGGATGGTGGAATACCGTCGGCCGCACTTCAGCAATGCATCACATACGGAGCAAGCGACCGCATCGTATTTTTGTGTGAATGGGTGGAAGGCGAGACCTTTCCGGTAATTTCCAGCGACAACGCCGAAGGTGCGCGATTGGCGATCAGGCACCTGCACGATTTGGGCCACAAGAAAATTGCGCATGTTACCGGTCCTGACGGGAATGTTCTGACGACCGCTCGGCGTGAGGGTGTGGTCGAAGAACGGACTCGCTTGGGTCTTCCAACGAGGCCCGAGTGGATCATCAGAGGCGACTTCTCGCTGGAGTCCGGACATGAAGCTGCCAGAAGAATACTTGCGATGGACGAGCGCCCAACGGCGGTGTTCTGCGCTGCGGATATGGTTGCCTTTGGGTTGATTTCCGGGCTGGTCGCAGGTGGATTGAAGGTGCCCGGTGACATTTCGGTTGTTGGTTTCGACGATATCGAAATGTCAGGATCCTATGTTCCGGCACTGACAACGATCCGACAAGATCGGCATCAACTGGGACGTCGAGCGGCAGAGGTGTTGCTGGGCCAATTGGCGAACACTGGCAAAGCGCTTCCAATGAAATCAGCGCTTCCTGTTGAGCTTGTAAAACGAGCAAGTTCTGCGCCACCCAGTTAGCGAAGCCAAAATTCAGGCGCCTTTGCTATAGTCAAGGAAGACGCGTGGGAAGCGCTGTGAGCGATGGAGAAAGGGGAAATGAGTAAGTCGACCGCGCCCATTGGCTCTGAACTCACCGTTCGAGACTATTCCCTGACTGGTGTGAATGCGCGTCAAGCGATAGAAACCGGTCTGTCGGCCGCAGAGTGGTACCACAGCGAGGTTCCTCGTAAGAAACTGAAATCGCTTATGAAACGCAGGGATGCGCCGGCCATTCGTGACACAGTGATCTGGATCGCCTTGCACTTTGTTTTCGCGGCTGGCGGTTTGTACTTCTGGGGTAGTTGGCTTTGCGTACCTTTCTGGTTTGCATACGGTGTCGTGTATGGTTCTGCCTGCGACAGCCGTTGGCACGAATGCGGGCACGGAACGGCGTTTCGAACCCGCTGGATGAACGACGTCGTGTACCACATCGCGTCCTTCCAGATCATGCGAAACCCGGTCAACTGGCGCTGGAGCCACGCGCGGCATCACACCGATACACTCATTGTTGGCCGCGATCCGGAAATAGCGTGGATGCACCCGATCAGCCTGATCCTGAAGGCGCTTGCATTTGTAGGTATTGTTGAAACCTGGACTTCGCTCAAAGTTCTGATGCGAAATGCCATGGGGAACTTGTCTCAAGAAGAGCAGGATTACATTCCGGAAAGCCAATGGCAAAAAGCGGTTTTTTGGGCGCGAGTCCACATCGCAATCTACGCTGCTGTCTTGCTGATTTCATTTGTTTTGCTTGCCTCCGGGGCCGCATGGAAATCCCTGATACCCACACTTTTGATAGGTGGCCCTCGGGTCTATGGGTGCTGGCATTTTGTAATGACGGGGCTGCTTCAGCATGGAGGGTTTGCGGAGAACGTTCTTGATCACCGTTTGAATTCTCGCACACTTTATATGAACCCGATAAGCCGTTGGGTTTACTGGAACATGAACTACCATATTGAGCATCATATGTTCCCGATGGTTCCATATTACTCTCTTCCAGCGCTTCATGAACTGATCAAGGATGATTTGCCGCCGCCGAATACCTCGATCTGGGATGGCTACAGGGAAATGATGAGCTCCGTCATGAAGCAACGAGTAGATCCAAATTACGCAATTCGAAAAACGCTTCCGCCAACGGCACGCCCATATCGAGATCATTTGCACATGGCAGTGCCCGAGCGAAACACAGGGGCTGTGAGTAGTGATCTGGGAGGAACGTAATGCCTTGGATTGACGTATGCGCCATAAATGATGTCGAGGAAGAAGACGTCATCCGTTGGGACCACGAGGATCGAACATACGCAATTTTTCGTAGTGTGGATGATGAGTTCTATTGCACCGATGGTCTCTGTACGCACGAACAAGTGCACTTATCGGACGGTCTGGTGATGGACTATGAGATAGAGTGCCCTAAACATAATGGACTATTCGACTATCGCTCGGGAAAAGCTCTGAGGGCGCCTGTATGTGATGATCTCCAAACCTACGAAACTAAGGTGGGAAATGGGCGCGTTCTGGTATTCATAGAGTAATTTTATTTGATTAGGAGAAGTTCTTGATCGAATTGACTGCGACGGGTATCCGCCTTTCATTCGATTTGCAGCTGGGGTTGATCGAAAGCTTTACTGTAAACGATGGCGGTGTTGAGATTTCGCCACTGCATCGCGCGCCGTGGGTCGGAACAGACGAAGTCATGCCCGAGGGGATGGCGCCTCATCTGAAGAAGCTGGGCGGTGATTTTTTCTGCGCTCCATTCGGGTCAACTGAGGGGGCATCGCCGCTTCACGGCTGGCCGCCCAACTCACGTTGGATACTAAAGGAAAAAACCAACAATTACTTACGCGCTGAGCTCGAAAAAACAGTCTTTGGCGCAAAGCTACTAAAAGAGATTACATTGCGCCCGGGGCATCCATTTGTCTACCAGCGCCACACTTTCATTGGTGGTGACGAGGCGATACCGATCGCAAATCATGCAAACGTATCTTTGCCCAATGGCGGGATCATCCAAACCTCTCGAAAACAGTGCTGGAGGACGCCTCAGGTGCCGCAGGAGGTTGATCCGGCGTTGGGCTATTCAGCACTTCGATATCCGGCTGAAAGCAGAACTTTGACGTCTTTTCCCGGAGTAGAAGGCGAGGTGAATCTGTCCAAATACCCATGGTCTCCGCAGAGTGAAGACTTTGTTGTTGGATTGGATTCGTCTGAAGAGCGATTGGGATGGACCGCGGTCATTCGTCCAGTGGAAGGTGATGTATTCCTATCACTTAAATCAGCCCAAAAACTGCCGATGACAATGTTGTGGCATTCGAACGGTGGACGTTACTATGCGCCGTGGTCAAGTCGACACTTCGCCTGCCTTGGGGTCGAAGAGGGTGCCGCTTCGCCAATCCTGGGGGCTGGCGAAAACAGCTCTCCAAATGGGCATGGTGTCATTCATCTGGCCCCCCATCACCACGTTGAAATTACCCATGTCATCGGTGCGCTTCGTTGGCCCGGTGCAGCTGAGGTTAGTGCCGTTGAAGCCTTGGAAAACCAACTTCTGATCCGAACTACAACAAACGAGAAGTTACTTATGCCGTTTGATTTAGAAGCTCTGGACATTTGATTGGATACAACGAGCTGTCATTAGCCCCTCACGAGACTTCGGGATTTGCAACTAGCATCTCGCGCGCAAGCAAAAACGCCAACTCAAAGCTGTGCACACAGCTTTAGAATTACTTAAGTGAACGGGTAGGGACTGCTGCCTAACCAGACAGGCTGGGTCGGATCGTCCCGCAATGTTTCAGCTCGATCAGGTGCAGTCATCGACGAGAGCGGTGCTAACACAGCTGGCATCAATGCTATCAACAGAATGCTCAAGGGGTTCGGCTGTCCGACCCCGATCGAGATGGTAAGGCGCAAGTATCTCAATAACATCGTGGAACAAGATCACCGTTTCATCAAAAGACGAAAACGCCCGATGCTCGGCTTCAAATCGTTCACCTGTGCAACTTCGAAGTTGGAAGGCATCGAAGTCGCGAACATGATCCGAAAGGGTCAGCTCTGACCAGGACTCTGTCCATTTCGCCAGTTCGCCGAATTGGCCGCCTAACCTGCTGTATTGGTGCGTTCGCCAAGCCCAGCGAAAATTTCGCAACAGAACCATCTTCCTGTGTACTGGATTTGCCAAGTCGATCTTTTCACCAATGCGTCCCAAAACGTTTTCCGAACTCAGCCGAAATACTCCGAAACAATTTTTTCCCTGTTGGTCTGAGAACGAAATGTTGAAGTTCAGTACGCCACCTCAATGTTCTCCTTCTGCAGCATTCGACGGGAGAGGAAAATCTGTTAAAGTTTCAAAATGATCTACGAGTTCGGCGAGCTGAAACTGGACCTCGCCCGTCAGGAGCTTGTCCGTGACGGGGCGAGAATCGACGTTGAGCCGATGGTATTCCAACTCTTGCAATTCTTGATCGAAAACCGCGAACGGCTTGTATCGAAGGAGGAACTATTCACTCTGCTTTGGGACGGACGCGCCGTGTCCGATTCCGCCCTTTCGACCTGTGTCAAATCGGCCAGGCGCGCGGTCGGCGATACGGGCAATCTGCAAGAGGTCATAAAAACCGTTCACGGAAAGGGGTTTCGCTGGATCGCGGAGGTGCGAAATGGAATTCCGGCCAACGTGACGCAACCACCCGTAGATCTGGACGGCGGTGAAGATGCTTGGGTGGGTGCGGCTCGGCGTCCTTCCATCGCGATTTTACCTTTTGAGATGATTGGCACGAGTGATGAAGCCAAGACACTTTGTGAGGCCATTCCACACGAATTGATTGCGACTATCGCGAGGTTGCGGTGGATTTCCGTGATTGCCAGAGGGTCGTCCTTCCGATTTCGCTCTTCAGTGGACGATTTCGGAAAAATACATCAATGCCTGGGCGTGAAATATTGCGTAACCGGCACTGTCGAAGTCTTGGGGCGGCAAGTTTCGATAGGAGTTGTGTTAACGGATACCGTAGACGGTAAGGTTATTTGGGCCGACCAATTCAGGTCCGACATGGATGGCATTCACGAGGTGCGTGAAAAAATTCTGGCCCAGGTGATATTCGCGGTCGAAATCCAGATTCCCCTAAGCGAAGCTACCAAAGCACGTCTGCGTTCACCCGAAAACATTGACGTTTGGGCCACATACCATCTGGGTCTGCAGTCTCTTTATAAGTTTGAAGCGAACGAAAATGACATGGCGATTTCAAGGTTCGAAAAGGCCATATCACTGGAACCCAGCTTTGCGCGCGCCCATGCTGCATTGTCATTTGCGCATTTCAAAACAGCTTTTATGCACTACTCCAATAACCGCGATGTGGCCGTTAACGCTGCGCGGTCAGCGGCGGAAAGGTCGATCGAACTTGACCCCATGGACCCATTTGCCAATTTCAGCATGGGCCGGTCTCTGTGGCTTGTGGGCGACCTCGACTGTGCTAAAAGCTGGCTGAACCGTGCAACCACACTTAGCCCCAATTTTGCGCAGGGGATTTACGCGCGCGCATGGACCGAGACAGTGTCAGGCGCCGCCGACACCGGACGGCGCCTGTCTGATGAGGCAAGGATTCTTAGCCCACTGGATCCGATGCTGTATGCCATGCTGGGCACACGCGCGATGAGCCACGCAATTGAAGGGCATTACGATGAAGCCGCAGATTGGGGTGTCAGGGCTGCGAACGCACCCGGAGCCCATGACTTAATCGCGATGATAGCTGTCTTCACAAACGAGCTGGCTGGAAACCATAGTGAAGCGGCGGATTGGGCCAAGCGACTTAGGGTCAGCCGCCTGGGCATCACCCAAGAGCATTTCTTTCGGTCTTTCCCATTTTCGGACAGTATTATTCGCGAGCGGTTTTCGACAGCCCTGAGCCGCCATGGTATCCCCGAAATCTGAGGGCACGGCGGCATCTCTCGACCTATTTCTCACGAAACCCTCAAGAACTACTCAAGACTGACCTTCCGGTATGATGCAGAATGGTTTGTGGATTTGGCGCTCAAATTTGGCGCCGGTCGAGTTAAGACATGAGGGAATGCGATGACCGAAGGAAAACTCAGATCAACTCAAGGAAATGGGCGCATCTACGACAGCGTCCTGGATACGGTTGGCAACACCCCGGCGATCCGGGTCAACAACCTTGGGCCGGAAGGCGTCAACATGTACGTCAAGTTTGAAGCGTTCAATCCAGCAGGGTCAGTGAAGGACCGGTTGGCGCTCAACATCATCGAAGCAGCGGAACGCAGCGGTGCGTTGAAATCTGGTCAAACGGTTGTTGAAGCCACTAGCGGCAATACCGGCATTGGGTTGGCTATGGTTTGTGCGCAGAAGGGCTACCCATTGGTTGTGACAATGGCAGACAGCTTCTCGGTCGAACGCCGACGGCTGATGCGGATGTTTGGCGCCAAGGTTGTATTGACTCCACGTGCCGAAAAAGGGTTTGGCATGTATCGTAAGGCGGTCGAACTGGCGGAAGCGCATGGGTGGTTGCTCGCGCGTCAGTTTGAAACCGAGGCCAACGCCGAGATTCACGCGTCAACAACGGCGCAGGAAATCTTGAGTGATTTTAACGGCAAGCCATTGGACTATCTGGTTACGGGCTACGGCACTGGCGGTACCCTGACAGGGGTTGCGCGTGTGTTGCGTAAGGAACGTCCTGAAACAAAATTCATCTTGTCCGAACCGGAGAACGCGCAGCTTCTTGGCAGCGGCATTCCAACCGAGCGGAATGAAGACGGCTCTCCTGCAGGTAGCCATCCCGCATTTGAGCCCCATCCGATCCAGGGCTGGACACCGGACTTTATCCCCGCAGTTCTGCAAGAGTCGGTTGACAACGCCTACTATGACGAGCTGCACCCTGTGCCTGGTTCCGTTGGTGTGGAATGGGCCCGCAAACTGGCAAGCAAAGAAGGCATTCTGACCGGCATCTCGGGCGGAGCATCTTTCGCAATAGCGATGAAGATAGCTGAAAATGCAGACCCCGGTGCCACGATCCTGTGCATGTTGCCAGATACGGGCGAACGCTATTTGTCGACCCCGTTATTCGAGGGGATCGCCGAAGAGATGACCGAGGAAGAAATCGCCATCTCCAAATCTACTCCCGGCAGCCAGATGGTCTGAAGATGTCAGACCAACTTGAAGTTCTCAGGTCCGGGTTTTCCCATGCCACAGAGTATCGCAAGGGCGTTTCCAGTCGCCCCTGCGGGCTGGCACAAGGCTATGGCGAGATGTTGGCGACTTTTGATGAGCCGCTTCCGAAGCAGGGCCAAAACGGCGAAGCGGTTATCAAAGAACTGGTTCAAAAGGGCGAACCCGGTCTGACACCCATGGTCCACCCACGGTTCTTTGGCTGGGTACTGGGCGGGTCGGATCCCGTGGGCATCGCGGCGGATTGGCTGGTAAGTGCGTGGGGGCAAAACGCGGCCTTTCACGAATCCTCACCAACCGCATCTGCGGTGGAGCAGATCGCCGGGCAATGGCTGCTCGACATTCTTGACCTACCCCGTGGGGCGGCAGTGGGTTTCGTAACTGGTGCAACGGTTGCCAACTTTACGGCGCTGGCTGCTGCGCGTGGGGCAATCTTGCGGCGGCACGGCTGGGATCCCGATGCCGATGGGCTTTTTGGAGCGCCACCGATTACAGTGCTTGTCGGCGATGACGCGCACACTTCGGTGTTTTCCGCTTTGGGTTATCTCGGGCTCGGCCGCAACCGGGTTTGCCGGATCCGGACGGACGCGCAAGGCCGGATGGTACCGGCCGATCTGGAACGACGGGCCGCCGAAACGACAGACCCAAAGATCATTATAGCCCAGGCTGGGCAGATCAATACCGGGGCGTTCGACCCGTTCCCCGAGATTGTGAATATCGCTCAAAACGCGCAGGCGTGGCTGCATGTCGATGGCGCTTTTGGCCTTTGGGCGCGCGCAAGCCCAAATTACAAACCGTTGACCACTGGTGTCGAGTTTGCAGATTCATGGGCTGTTGATGGGCATAAATGGCTGCAAACCCCGTTTGACAGCGGCTATGCAATCGTACGCGACACCGACGCGTTGCAGCAAGCCATGCAGATCGACGCCAGCTATTTGCCCGCGCAAAACAGAGATGACCGCATCCCATGTTTTCTGGTGCCGGAATTGTCACGACGGGCGCGAGGCATCCCGACCTGGGCGATGCTAAAGTCGTTGGGGCGTGACGGGATCGAAGAGCTTGTTGATCGTCACTGTAGCGTAGCAAGACAGATCGCGGCAAAACTGGACTGTATCGCCGGTGTCCGAGTGCTTAACGACGTTCAATTGAATCAAATTATCGTTGATTTTGGCTCTCCGGACGCCACCGACGATGAACGCAGGGCGTCAACCGAGGCGGTCATCCAACGTATACGCGACGGAGGTGTGATCTTTGTCGGTGGCGCCCGGTGGAAGGGGGCATGGGTTATGCGTATTTCGGTGATCTGCAACGCGACAGGCCTGACCGAGGTCGATGCCGTCATCAACACGATAACATCCGCATGGGCAGAGGTGCAGACGGGCGCCGTCAATGAGTGAAGATCGTCGTGACCCAAGCCCACATCGACCGCAGACAGGCTGCAATCCTTGTGCTGGATGTCGTTGGCTACAAGCGGCTGATGGGACACGACGAAGAGGGCACCCGCTGCGTGCGGGGTTGGCAGGATGTCGAACCGGGTTTTGTCGCGAAGCTTCTACTGGACAAAGTAGTCTCGCCGAACCACCGGGTTAAACAGCCAATTCCGAAAATTGGCGAAACGGGCAGAATCCAAGTGTGAGTTGACCTTTGCGGATCATGTTAGCGATTTCGATTCGGTCGAGCGTTGCCTCTGCCATGCGCCAAGATTTCAGAGTTGGCCGCTTCTTGGACTGCGCACGCGTCGCCACGAGAGGCGAATACTTCACAACCCACCTGTTGAGGGTCGCGTGATCAACCCGCACACCGCGTTCGGCCAACACAGGAACAGTGTATTTGGAGATAAAAAAAACCGGGCCGAATTCCAACCTCCGGCCCGGTAGACGGTTCATTGCGTGGCCATCTCGGCCTGGATGAGGGCAAAGGCCGCTTCGGCGTTGACGCCGCTTTCGGCGACTTCAGCAATCACCTTGGTGCGGATGTTGGTGGCGATTTGTTTGAATGCTGCGACGTCGGCTTCGGAGGCCTGATTGATCGTATTGCTTGCGTCGGCCTTGGTCAGTTCAAGCCCGATTTCGTCGATCTCGTCCCACATCGCGCCGGCCATCCGACTAAGCGGTTCGCCAAAGACCTTTTCGTCCAGCGTCACCTGCAAATCGGCGGGCAGATCGGCAAAGGCGTCTTCGTTCATGATAAGCGCGAAAGACCCTCGATAAAGGCCACCCGGCATCCAATAGACGTTCTTGGCCACTTCAGTCAGCTTAAAGCCCTGACGGGTTTCCATTGGCATAACCACCCCGTCAGCGGCGTTGGAGGCCAATGTTTCATAGACCTTGGGTGCCGGAATCTTGATGCCGGTCGCGTTCAGCGCCGCGCCGACGTCACCACCCACGCCGCCAGGCACACGCACCTTCATGCCTGCCACCTGGCTTAGCTCAGTGACCGGCGCGTCTGAATGCAGCTGTGCCGGGCCATGGGTCACCAGCGCGATAAGCTTGACGCCCCGGTGCTCGTTGAGTTGGGAGAAATGCGCCTCATGCGCGCGCCAATAGGCGACCGAGGCCGCCTCGGCGGAACCTTCGTAGCCGGGCAGTTCGATCAGCTTGGTCGCAACGAACCGGCCCGGCTGATAGCCATGGAAAATGATCGAGGCGTCGGCTGCCCCATCCATAACCAGGTCCATCTGAGCCGGCGGTGGAGCCAGCCCGAGCTTGAGTTCGGCCGTGACCTTGCCGTCGGTCGCCTCTTCGACCATCTCAACAAATCGCGGCCACATCTTGGCATTGATACCATGGGTGGGCGGCGCCCAGCTGGAAATGGTCAGCGTGTAATCCGCGGCCAGAACGGCGGTTCCGCTCAGCGCAAGCGCCGCCGCCGCAACAAGACTGGTCAGTTTTCCTGTCGTCATGTGTTTCCTCCCTGAAGCATGACTGATGGGTGTTTATTGCGCCTCGGGCAGGATGATTCTTTGCCCATCGAGGCGGTCGGAGACGGTGATCTGACAGCTCAGGCGGCTGCCTGCCTGCCGTTCGGTCGCCGCAAAATCCAAAAGGTCGTCTTCATGCCCTTCCATCTCGGGCAAGTCCGGTAAAAGGTCTTCGGCAAAGAACGCGTGGCAAGTGGCACAGGCGGCCGAGCCGTTGCAGTCGGCGCTGATGCCCGGCACACCATGATCGAGCGCAGTTTTCATCACGCTGTCGCCCGCGGTGGCGGTGACCGTGACCTCAGTCCCGTCGGGTTGTACAAAAGTCAGGTTGATCATCGGCGTTTCCTTAAACATCCCATGCGACCGGCAATGATACCGGGCCTCGGAAAACCCAGCCGCGTTCCACCGGCGGGCGATCCTGTTGCAGGCGCAGGTTCGTCAGGCGGTCGAACAGCATCGGCAGGGCGATTTCGCCGACCATTTGTCTGGCCACCCATGTGCCGGCGCAGAAATGCGGGCCGGCGCCAAAGGCCAGGTGCTGCGCGCGTGGACGGTTGATGTTGAACTGTTCCGCCTTCTCAAAATGCGACACATCCCTATTGGCGGCGCCAACGCAGATGCCGATCTGATCCTCGGCCTTCAGCTGTGTGTCTCCCAGAACCGTATCTTCGGTCACGCGGCGGGGATACATCCCTATGGGCGAAACCCAGCGCACGGCTTCTTCGAACGCTTTGGCAAAGAGCTTTCGGTTTTCTTGCACTTGCGCCAATTGGTCCGAATTTTGCAAAAGCCCCATGACTGCGGTCAGGATCGCGTCGCGGGGCTCATTCAGTCCACCGCCAACGATCACCTTCACGTTGGCGCGGATCTGTTCGATCGAATGAGGATGTTCCGCATGGGCCACCGAGGACAGGATCGACGGATTCTGGTGCGCCTTGTGTTTGTCGAGCACTTGGTCGATGGCGGCGTCAATCGCATCCGAGGCGCGTTTGGCCCGATCGGCGATCTCGGGGTCAGACTGATAATTGCCAACCCCGTCCATCAGCGCCTGCGACCACCAACACATATCCTGCCACGCCACGTCTTCAAAACCCAACAGGTCGATCAACGCCAGCGACGCCATAGGTGCGGCGTAACTATTGAACAGATCAGCTTCACCGGCGTTCTTGAACCCGTCGATCAAGCCAGTGGCGATCTCTTCGAACCGGGGGGCCCAGTGGTTTTTTACAACCCCTGGTCGGAACGAGGGTTCGATCGCGGCGCGTTCGATCTTGTGGGGCTCGTCATCCTTGCGCATCAGGGAATGCCCCATGACCTTGTTCATCAACGAGCCGGGGTTAGTCGAGGCAAACAGGTGGTGATTGCGTTCAACGGTCATGATGTCATCGAACCGCGTCACCAAATGGATGCGGGCGCTGTCCACCCAGACCGCAGAACCGAGCGCGCGGATTCTTTCAAAGGCCGGATAGGGGTTTTGGGTCAGCTCTTCGATGCTGACATCGGATAGAACCGGAGCGGATTGCATTGGCGTCTCGTGCATTGATTTGCGGATGACGGCAAAGGTGACGCGCAAGTGTGCATATAGGCAATCGAATGTATTTGATTTAGGGTATCGAAAAACTCGATAGACAATGCTTTTCATGGATTTGTCCAAAAATACCCTGAAGACAAACTTCGCATCGCTGCAGGTGCTTCAATACGTTCACGATTTCGGATCGTTTTCGGTTGCCGCCGATAGGCTGAACATGACCCAATCCACGGTCAGCTATACGATTGCGCGTTTGCGCAAGATCTTCAAAGATCCGCTGTTCGCACGCGAGGGTAATCAGATGGTTCCCACTCAGCGGTGCAAGGTGATTGTGGGTCATGTTTCGGGACTGCTGACCGAGTTCGAAGGGTTGACCAACGAACCCGAATTTTCACCGGCGTCGGCGACTGGCACGATCACCATTTCCTGCAACCATTATGAACGCATGACGATTCTACCCGCCTTCATCCCATCAATCCGATCGCAGGCGCCAAACCTCAGGTTGAAATTCCTGACCTCCAGCGCACTGGGTGAAGAGCAGTTGAAACGTGGCGAATGCGATTTGCTTATCGGACCGGTGCAATTGAAGGGGGACCACATCTTCAAGCGTCACGTCCGCTCAGACACTTATATGTACGTGATGGACCCCAATAACCCGCTGGCGCAAACTCCGCTGACCTTCGATGCCTTGCAGCAAGCCAATCACCTTGTTGTGCAGTTTGCCGGCGACTGGCAACCGCTATATATCGACGCACTGAAAGCCCACGGCGTGCGATTGGAGCCTATGGTGGAGCTTTCCGAATACGGCGATGTCGCCGCTTACCTGACCGGATCAGATCTGATCGCCTGCATGCCTCAGCGGTTGGCGAATACCTTGGACCCTGCCTTGCATCGCGTCGAAGCGCCGATTTCCGAACAGCTGGAAATTGACCTGTTCTGGACCACCCGCACCCATCACTCAAAGCTGCACGCTTGGGTTCGGAAAATCCTTGTGGAAAGTTCGGGAAGAGTATCTTGCTCAAGCCCGTAGGATGATACCTCTGCGGTGTGGTGCACGCCCCAGTCTAAGCGCTGGTGCCTGTTCAAGCACGTGCTGCAAAAACCCGCTCTAACTCATACTATCCTTGTATTTGAGGTCGAGAACTGCGGTGTCAGGCAGCAGATGTTCAAGCAAGCTATGTTATACTTGTGGTGGTCCTTGGCTCTATGGAGCGGAAGTAAAAAGCATGACGAGCGTATATCGTTTTGGCAAACATGTGGTCGATATCCGCAAGCGAGAGCTAATTTACGACGGCTTGGTTGTTTCTGTGGAACCGAAGGTCTTGGACCTTCTCGTTTATCTCATACAAACCCACGGCCGCGTGGTATCCCGCGACGAGATAGTGGCTGAAGTTTGGGATGGGCGTGTGATCTCTGACGCTGCGATATCGTCGTGCGTCAGTGCCGCTCGCGCCGCACTTGGAGATGATGGGACATCCCAAACTTACATTAAGACCGTTCACGGGAAGGGCTTCCGGTTTTTGCCCAAAGTAGCTGAAGAACCTGCAGCTGAGGCGCTGACAAACAGGAGCAGGCCAATTGCATCAAAGCCCAACCGTACACCGGCAATCGCGACCTGTCCGTTTTCAAACCTATCGGGAGACGCCACCCAAGACTATCTATGCCAAGGTATCGTTGAGGATATCTGTGCGTTGATATCGCGTTCGCACAACTTGGTGGTGATCTCACTAAAGGGGTCCGGAGCCAGTTCAGATACCGCGCAAGCTGCTTTGGATTTGGCAAATGAATGCCGCGTCGACTACCTTTTGCGCGGTAGTTTTCGGAAGTCCGGAAACCAAGTGCGTATTTCTGCCAATCTGACCGAAGTTGAAACGGCCCATCAATTTTGGTCGGAGCGCTTTGAGTGCGAACTCGAGGATATTCTTGCTCTGCAGGATGAAATCTCGATGGCGATTGCCGTCGCTGTAGAGCCGGAAATCCAGTTCGCGGAACGCTCGAGGGCACAGATGCTTCCGACGAACACATTGGGTGCTTGGGAGTTGGTTCAAAGAGGGAATTATCAATATTATCAAGGTGGCCGGGACAACCACCTGTCAGCTATCGATCTTTTTCGGCAAGCAACGCTCGAAGCTGGCGACTTTGCCAGTGCACACGCCCATTTGGCTTTTACGCTGATCACGGCAACTCTGTTCGATCACGTTAACAACGCGTCTGACGCTCTATCAGAAGCGCAGAAGGCCGCAGATACCGCTGCCAAGCTGGATCGTAGGGATCCACTTGCTCGCTATTGCCGCGGCCGGTTGTTTCTAATCAATGGCTTGGTGGATCTCGCGCGCGAAGAGATGCGCGCGGCAATAGAGATTAACCCCAATTACGCTGGTGCGCATCAAGGCCTTGGGCATGTAAACTATTATGGCGCACGGGATGCCAAAACTGCTGTTGGGCAATTCGACAAGGCTTTGCAGTTGAATCCGCACGCGCCGATCAATTGGGCGACACTTCAGCACAAGGGCTCTGCATTGCGTTATCTCGGCAGACTTGACGAGGCGATTGACACATGTCGTTTGGCTTGTGCGAAAGTTGATTGTGGGCATCAGGCATTTCTTAGTTATGCGGCGTCGCTAGCAGAAGCTGATCGAGTGTTTGAGGCTTACAGTGCTCTGCAATCTGCAAAAGACATTGAGCCAAGGGTTTCCCTGGATTTCGTAAGAGCGCACGCGCTAGGAGTAGATACCTCAGTTCTGGAAAGCTATTTGACGAGTCTTGCAAAGGCCGGTCTGCAATAATTGCGCGGCAATGATCTTGACATCAAACAATCTTTCCTGCCCATAGGCTTGAGGGCGATGCCAGACTTTTCTGCGTGAAGATCGGATTATTGCAGTAGGCAATCGATAGTGTTTGGATCTGCATAGTAGCAGTCGGGGCAGGGAAGAGAATTCAAGCTCATTTAAACCGACGATACCGTTCGAATTAGTCTGAAAGCGTAAGATTGACCTTCACACCCTGTGATCGAACAAGACGTCTTCCGGCCTAACCCAACTTGGCGTTGTTGTTCACATTTCGGGATGAGCGGTCGAAATTTCGCCAAGGAATTTCTTGATTTCTGATTTGAAATCCACCCAGGCAGGTTCCGTTTCTAATAAGATATGATTGTGGCCGGAGAGCCTGATGAATTTTGCAGTTGGGATTAGCTGAGCCAGACGTTGACCCTCTTTGAATGGTACAACCGCATCGTCCTCACAGTGGAGTACAAGTGAAGGGACTGAAACTTCAGGCAGTACTGCTGAGACATCAAGATCGGCTAGGCTTTCATCCATGTTAGCTGCGTTTTTTCCAGTTGTCGTCTTGCTTTGAAGATCTGTGTACCACTCGATCTGCTCGATATCCGCATCCGGGACGAAAAGTGACGCAAAGATACGCCGAAAGGCCGGGTTGTCTTCGCCCCAACCAATGCGAATGAGCTGTGTCATCGCAGTACGTTTTTCCTTTTCTTCGGGAATTTTGCGCCTTTTCCAACCTCGACTGTAGCCCCCATACAGTATCTGGCCTGCAACCCGTTCAGGATGTCGCGCTGTATATGCGGCAGAAATCGCACAGCCCTGGGATACACCGTATAAAATGAACTTGTCGAAACCCGATGCATTGATCACTGTTTCCAGATCATCAAGCAGCCTGTCTAAGGTGAAATCCTCCACTTCCCAGTCCGACATTCCATTGCCTCTTTCGTCGTACCTGAGCAGTGTATTGTCCTCGGTGAGAAATCTCAAAAAGTGCGCCCATATAGGGCTTTCCCAATCGTATTCCACGTGGCTAAGCCAGTTTGCCACTTTAACGATGGGAAAACCCGATCCCGATATGGTGTAGGCAAGGCTGACACCGTCATCTGTCATGCAGTAGTTTATTTCATCTCGGTATTCCGGAATATCGGTTTTGGTTTCCGTCCAGATTTTTTTATCCGTCTCTTGCTCAAAAACTCTTGCGACAAACCGAAAGCCCTGGCCGTGTGCGGTGCGGATTATACGTTGATTTCTTCCGTCATCACCCAAGGCCTGGCGCAGCGCCTTGATCGCGCTTGAAATAGTTGCATCGGAAATAAACCTGCCATCCCAGACGCCGTCCACCAAATCGGCTTTTGTAACAACTCTCTCCCGATTTTCGATCAGAAATTTGAGTAGTGAAAAGACCTTGGGCTCAAGTCGGATACGATCACCAGCCAGAAACACGTCGAATGTATCCGTTTCAACAACGACAGATTCAAATGCGTATTTCATGGCCTATTCCGCGCATTAGTTCGCCCCTTTCGCCAGCTTCTATGCAGTATTCCGGTCGTTGCACTCTTTGAAACAACGCAAACTCAAGAGTGCTGTTGTTTGAGCCAGTTGTTCAGGAACGACAGGCTACTGTTTTCCTTAAGACAATCATTGTGCCTACCAGGGATGCTCTGACATCAGACTGGCACACGCAAATTAGATTGTTAATCTCCTACTGCGCAAACCGGACTTCAAAAAATGCTCAGCGCTGTTTGGTTTTGGTTTGGGGAGTTATCGGTTTTGTCCGAGCCAACCATGGAAGCAATTTCCTTGGGCGGTTTCACCTGACTAGCAGTCTTTAGTTCAATGTTGGCGGGAATGTTAACGTTGCTGGTACTTGGACATATCTGTTGAAGACGTGAAGATCGGTGCCCAGATCAGCTCCAGCTTAATCAATGCAGTTTGTGTGACATTTGGCGATAAAGCGATAAAATATCGTCATGAAGTATAACTTCGACGACATCACCTTGGATATGGAGAAGAGGGAACTGCGCAAGTCTGGTGCGCCAGTTTCAATAGAACCATTGGTCTTCGATCTCATCTCACACCTGATAACCAACACGGATAGGGTGATTTCCAGGGAAGAGTTGATTGAGGTGGTTTGGGCAGGCAGATTTGTTTCTGATGCCGCAGTCTCAAGTGGGATCAGTTCGGCCAGAAAAGCCTTGGGAGATGATGGGCATCAACAGAAATATATTCGCACGGTACATGGCCGGGGCTTTCGGTTTCTGCATCCTGTTGGCGATGTCGATACCCCCAACGTTCGCAAATCTCCGATCCAAGGGGACACCAGACCCACAATTGCTGTTCTTCAGTTTACTGCAATAAGTCGCAATCCGGATGAAGACCAACTGGGAGAATTATTGTCGAAATCCATCGCAACTGAACTCTACCAATTCCGCCATTACAGCGTTTCTTTCGCAGGAAAAATGGATCACCGGAACACATCAGATTCTGACGAGTGGAAGTTTGGCAATTCGGTAGGAGCGGATTTTGTACTGAGTGGAAATCTGTGGGTGCTGAACGGAAAAATCCGAATAAACGCCCACCTTTTGGATTGTAATGGTGGTCAGAAATTCTGGGCGGACAGTTCGGATGGAGATCTTCGTGATACTTTGGAGACAATCGACCAGATTTCTCGGCGGTTTGCGGCGACGACTGTGGGGCGAATAGATGCGTTGGGTCAGCGGCTGACATCGTCGCAACCACCTAAGGATCTATCCGTCGGCCAATTGGTCCTGCGAGCCCAGGCCCATTACAATCAGGTCTCAAAAAAAGCACATACCGAAGCGCTGGATTTGCTCGGCAAAATTCTTGAACAGGACCCCGACAACGCGCGCGCGCAGATGCTCATTGGTGCAATTCACGATATGGCCTTTTTTACCGGCTGGTCCCAGTAACCAGATCAGTCACTCAGGTTAGCGCTAGATTACGGTCGTAGGGCCATTCAACTGGACCCCGAAAATGCCTTGGCGCACGCACATTTTGGTGAGGCATTACTGCATTCACATCGTATTCCTGAGGCGCAAAGCCAATATGAGCGCGCTCTTTCACTTAACCCCAATGACGTGGCGGTCATCACGCTCCACGCGGCGTTTCTGGTGGAATGCGGTCAGTCTGAAGAAGCGTTGGAGCGACTGACCATTGCCAGAAGTTTGGATCCGTTTGAGCTAAACTGGATACCTTGGATTCGGGGCGAAGCTCATTTTGCGCTGCAGTCGTACGACACCGCCATCTCTGACCTTCAGGAAATCGTCTTTCCAATCAATAATGCGCGGGCGCTGCTGGCTGCGTGCTACGCCCATGCCGGTCGGCAGGCCGATGCCGAAGACACTCTGGCGGAATTTCTGCGCGTATCGAAAGATGAAATGGCGCGCTTCCCAGAAACTCCTGACGAGTGGCGGGGGTTTTTCAGTCGTGAAAGCAGCAGTCACAAATCCGCGGTCCAGGATCTGTTCTTGAGTGGTCTGCAAAAGGCGGGCCTGAAAATCTGATCAATTAGTCGGTGCAGACGCTGGAGTAGTTCGGCTTTCTCGTAAATCTAATTTCTCAACGAAAATAAAATAATAGCAATGTGTTACGAGGTGCTGATCGTGAGTTCTCGCTGATTTTTGGCGAGTTTATGGTTCGCACATCAGCACCGACCCAAGCGTTTCCCCAAGAAATCTCCACAAAATCCCTAAGCAACCTTCAAGCATCGCGCGCTGCTGTTTCCTAGAAATAGCTATCGAAGCGAGCGCTGAACAGAAGCGCTTCAGTTTTGAGAAGCTGCCCCATGCGGGCGACCTAGAAAAGGAGAACTGAAATGCAACCGCAACAAAAAACCGTAGACAATGGCGTAAATGTAGACGCTCTGATGGGTGCACGCGAAGTTCTGCGCGATGCGCCGGCAGCAGCGCAATTTACATGGCGCGCAGAATGCGAATGGATGGGCGGCGTTCATAGCCGTTCCACGGTCAAAGGGTTCTATGGTCTGGGCGAGGAACAGACGCACGACAAGACCTTTACTGTCGATGCTGACCACCCACCGCAGTTCGCGGCCTCAGACAATGGTGCAACTCCGGTTGAGATCGTTCTGTCAGCACTGGCAAGCTGCCTGAGCGCGGGTGTCGCATCAGTTGCACAAAACCGTGGGATTCAACTGCACTCAGTGAAAGCGTCTGTCGAAGGTGACATGGACATCTACGGCATCCTTGGCGTGGACGCGGATGTGCGAAATGGCTTCAGTGCAGTCCGGGTGAGTTTCGACATTGATGCTGACGCCACCCAAGAAGAAATCGCAGCTGTCGTGTCTCAATCACAAAAGCGATCAGCTGTGTTCGATATCATCACCAACCCCGGAAACGTCAAAGTTATGGTCACCTGACCGTGACATGGCTCAGGAGCGAGTGTCATGAAACATATTACGACCGTCATAATCGGCGCCGGGCATTCCGGACTCGCCATGAGCCGCGAGTTGAGTTTGCGTGGAGTTGACCATGTGGTCCTGGAACGGGGCCAGATCGCAAACAGCTGGAAAACCCAACGATGGGACAGTCTGCATCTTCTGACCCCAAATTGGATGAATGGCCTTCCAGGCATGTCCTATAGCGGGGCAGACAAAGACGGATTTATGTCTGTCTCTGAACTTGCATCGCAAATCGACTACTTTGCCGATTATCATCAAACGCCAGTTCGGACCGAGACAACTGTTTTGGCAGTTGATCCTCTTGGGGACGGGTATCGCGTACAAACGGATCAGGGTGGGATGACATGCCAGAGTGTTGTTATGGCCAACGGAGCCTGCGCCCAGCCAGCAATCCCTGCATTTGCCACCGAATTGCCGCGCGACATAAGGCAATTGACGCCGCTTTCTTATAAGCGCCCCAATGACTTGCCCGGCGGCAAGGTGCTGGTTGTCGGGGCGTCCGCTTCGGGACTTCAACTGGCGCAGGAAATTCAGGCTTCAGGGCGTCAAGTTACACTAGCCGTTGGCAATCACGTGCGGATGCCAAGGCGATACCGCCGTGCCGACATCCTGCACTGGCTTAATACACTCGGATTATATTCAACTCCGTTTGATCTGGTGGATGACATCGACCGGGTCCGGCGAACGCCTTCGCCTGGGCTGGTTGCTGAACATCACATCGACCTCAACACTCTGACGGACATTGGGGTGGAAATAGCGGGTCGTCTGGAAATGATCCGGGACGGAAATGCTCTGTTTTCGGGGTCATTGGAAAACAAATGCGCGGCTGCTGATCTCAAGATGAACCGGCTTCTGCAAGCGGTGGATGATTGGATCGCTGCCGAGGACTTTGAAGAGTTCTTTCCGCCATCACAGCGTTTCGACGCAACTTTGGTCCCGGACCAGCCGCGACTGCAACTGAATTTTGCCAAGGAGCGTTTCAATTCAGTGATCTGGGCAACTGGGGTCCGGCCGGATTTCAGCTGGCTGAACCTGCCTGTGTTCGATCGCAAAGCAAGATTGCAGCACCACGGTGGCTGGGTCGCCCGGGGTCTCTACGTGATGGGGCTTCCTTATTTGCGCCAGCGTAAGTCGACCTTCATCGCCGGTGCTGGAGAAGATGCGCATGCTTTGGCTTCTCATCTTCACCGCAATCTAAGCCAACGGCTGGTTGCCTGAATAGGAGTAAGAATATGGGATATCAATTTAACCACTTCAAATATGACGCAATCATCGTCGGCGGACGCTGCGCCGGATCGGCCACCGCCATGCTGCTTGCCCGTGCCGGTGCACGCGTCCTGATTATCGAACGCGATTGCGAAATTGGCGACACTCTTTCAACGCACGCACTTATGCGCCCTGCCGTATCGCTTTTGCAGAGATGGGGATTGTTAAATCAAATCGATCAGGCGGGAACGCCACCGGTTCGGCAAACCCATTTTCACTATGGGCGTGAAAAACTTACAGTCGATATCAAGCCCGAGGATGGTGTTAAGGGTCTTTACGCCCCACGCCGTTGGTTGCTTGACAAGGTTTTATCTAACGCAGCGATCAATGCGGGTGCAGAGATGCATCTGGGAACCAGAGCTATCGCGACCATAAAGAAGAACTGTGGGCGCGTAGTCGGCGTTGTTATCAGGCAGCGGGACGGTTCATCCGTGATTGTCGGAACGGATATTTTGGTTGGCGCGGATGGGCGCTGTTCATCCGTGGCCGAGATGGTCAACTCTCGTTACGTTGCGCGCTCTGCGGATCGGTATTCGACTGTTTACACCTATGTGAGGAACGTTCCGAACCAGGGGTATCGCTGGTATTTCGACGAAGGGGCGTTTGCCGGGCTGATACCAACAACAGGTGGTGAACATTGTCTGTTCGCGTCTTGCGCACCAGACCAATTTGCAGGTTGGTTCAAAAACGACCCTTATCAAGGCGCGACCAATATGCTGTCGATTTGGGAGCCCGCGCTTGCCAAAAAACTGGCGGAAAGAGGTCAAACAGACAAAGCACGGCGTTTTGCCGGCGCTCCGGGGCACGTTCGCGATTGTGCGGGTCCAGGATGGGCTTTGGTTGGAGATGCCGGGTATTTCAAGGATCCGGCAACAGCGCATGGCATAACTGACGCGTTTCTGGATGCTAATCGGCTTGCCACCGCATTGATCAGAACTCCTGGCAACGCGGCGGCATACCAGACAGCGCGAAACCAATATGCGTTCGACGTTTTCGAGATCACTCAGAAAATAGCTTCAAGGCGCTGGGACATGAACCGGCTCAAGTCGCTGCACAAGGAGTTTTCTGAGGCGATGAAACACGAACAGATGGCTTTGGAGGAAAGCGCTGACTTCGCACGCACAGCGGCTTAGCGCTGAATTGAGACTTGGTGATGCCATGACTATTAAAAACATTGCATATCAGGAGTACCGCGGACATCCCTTTGTTTTTCGGTGGTCGACCAATAGTCTGATCAAGCTGGGTCAGCTACCTGATGACGGTCCAGAAATTCGCCTGCAAAAGTCTTTGTTGGTGTGCTCAACTATTCTGATGGCAACATTGGCGGTTTTCTGGGGCGCAATCTACAAATTCGGTGGTGAACCTTTGTCAGCGGCTATTCCCTGGGGATACGCCATCGCATCTGCCATCAGTATGGCCATCTTTTCACAAACCGGAAGATATCAGGTGTTTTCTGTCAGCCAGCTTTTATTGAGCTTGGCTCTGCCTGTTGCGTTGGCTTTTTCGCTCGGTAGCTTCGAGGCCTCAAGTGGTGTCATAATCTGGTCGCTGTCCTCACCCATAGGTGCTTTGCTTTTTGCCAACAGACAGCAATCGACGCTTTGGTTTTTAACCTTTCTTGCGGCACTTGCCGTCTATTGGTTGTGTGAACCATTTTTGACAGTGGACAACAGCCTTTCGGACAGCATGCGTCACCTGCTGTTTGTTTTGAATTTCGCCGGCATCTCGGTCCTCGCTTTCATGCTTACCTATTATTTTGCAGTTCATCGCGCCGCGATTCAACGCGATCTGGAGGATGAACGCCTTCGATCTGACAGGCTTTTGCAAAACGTTTTGCCGGAGGAGGTCGCAGAACAGCTAAAGACTGGGAGAAGCTCTTTCGCGTCGCACTACGACGAGGCCGGGGTCTTGTTCGCCGATATCGTCGGATTCAGCACGATCTCTCAAAAACTCGGCGCTGAAGGAACAGTGGCCTTTCTTAACCAATTACACACGGAATTTGATGCGCTCACCGAAAGGTTTGGCGTCGAGAAAATCCGGTCCATTGGCGACGGCTACATGGTTGCTTCAGGCGTACCCACAACGCATGCGGATCATGCGGAAGCAATCGTCGGGATGGCTTTGGAAATGAATAGGGTTTCGGCGTCACCGTGTGAGGGAACCAACTTCGAACTACGCATTGGTATATGTATTGGCCCGTTAATGGCCGGTGTGATCGGGACTCGCAAATTCTGCTACGACATCTGGGGGAATACAGTAAATCTGGCGCAGCGTATGGAAGCAAACAGTCTGCCGGGTCGCATTCAAGTCTGCTCTGTCACCCGCGAATTGCTGCGTGACAAATTCCATTTCGAACCACGCGGCACCTTCGTCGCGAAGGGTATTGGACCTGTAAACAGCTATTGGTTGGTCGGGTGAACTGCGCGCTGGGTAATTTGGGCAACCTAATGTGATGGAACAAAGTACGGATCAATTTGAAAGGATAGGAGGCTTAGATGAACACGGAAATGGATGGTTGGGTTGGCGTTATCAAAGGGAAACCAGAAGCGGGACAGAGTGCAAGTCGTAGTCGTTTAACCCGCGTCAGGGATATCCATGCCTTTACTGAAATGACAGGTGACCGAAATCCGGTGCACTACGACGAGGAGCTGGCAAGAAAGACCCCGTTTGGGAAGCTAATCGTTCAAGGTGGGGTCACTACCGGTATTTTGAACGCATGTGTAGCTGAGGATCTTCCGGGGCCGGGAACGGTCTTTCTGAATACAAACTTGAACTTCAGTAAAGCGGTCGGAGTTGATGAAGAAATCACGGGCCACATCGAAGTTGTATCGGTCCGCGATGACAAGCCGATTTGCCAATTGAAGGTATGTGTCACCGACAGCAGCGGAGAGATATGTGTCGAAGGCACCGCCACAACATACACGATGCCTCTGGCTGGATTGTGAGCGAAAACTGGATATGGGAGCAGTGTTGTTCAACCGGTCCTGATCGCGCTAACCGCTTGAATCAGTTGAAGGCCCCGCGTTCAAAATAAGAGTGCACCTGTCGTTGGTAACAAAACGGTATAGACACTGGTCGACGCGGTGATGAACAGGCGGTTGAGCTTTGGACCGCCGAAGCACACGTTTGATACTTTTTCCGGAACAAAAATCTTGCCGAGCAATGTTCCGTACGGGTGAAAGCAATGAACGCCGTCATAGGCGCTTGTCCAAATTCGGCCCTGCGTGTCGAGGCGAAACCCATCAAAAACACCCGCCTCACATTCGGCAAACACCTCTCCGCCGGTGAGTGTTCCGTCTGAATCCACCGTGAATGCACGGATGTGATGCTCACCGCTGGGGTAACGTGTTCCACCGCTGTCAGCGATGTAAAGGGTCTCTTCATCCAGCGAAAATGCCAAGCCGTTTGGGCAGGCAAAGTCAGTGGTTACTTGATCTATTGCGCCGGTCGTTGGATCCAGACGGTATACATGTTCTCCATCCAGTTCGGGCTCGGCCTGAAAGCCCTCATAGTCGGATTCAATCCCGTAAGCTGGGTCGGTAAACCAGATCGTGCCATCGGAACGAACAACTACATCATTGGGGCTGTTGAAGCGCTTACCGTTGAAATGGCTGGCAAGGGTGGAAACTGATCCATCGTGCTCAATTCGCGTAACACTCCTTGTACCGTGTTCGCAGGCGACGATGCGGCCTTGCCGGTCAAGTGTCGAGCCATTGGTATAGCAGCCAAGCCCGCTGCGGATATCCGAAACCGCACCGCTCAGTTCATCCCATCGCAGTCGTCTGTCATTTGGTATGTCGCTCCAGATCAGGGATTTGAACGCTGGTGAGTAGACTGGTCCTTCGGTCCACTTCCCGCCTGTCCAAAGTCGTTCGACCGGTTCACCCAGTTTAACACTACGCTTAAATCTCTCATCGCGAATTTCGTAGGTTTCTGTCTTCGTCACTGGCGGCCTCATCAGCTTTGCTATAAATAATATAGCTTATAGCAAGTGCTACAGAAAGTATAGCAATGAGCAAGATACCGATGCCGGGGCAGCCGGTGCGCGGATCCAAGAGCGGCGCGCCTATCATGGCCTTGTTCGATCTTCTCGGTCGGCACTGGGCGATGGGTGTTTTGTGGACGCTCAGCGAGATTGGTCCGACGACCTTTCGAAACTTGCAGGACAAGTGTGAAACCATTTCGCCCGCAGCGCTGAATAAGCGCCTGAAAGAGTTGCAAATGGCTGGGTTCGTTCATCGGGTTGAAGGGGGTTACGAAGTTACGGAACTCGGGCTCCGTTTGTATAACCACCTCGGTCCGCTTGGAGTGTTCAGCAAAGAGTGGGCAAAACACTTATCTGACAAGGACAAATCCTGAATTTTTTGACCCTGCCAAGCTGTGATTGTGCCAGTGACCAGAATTTCATGGAATGATCTCAACACATTCTGAGGAACACTTGGTGTCTCAGCAGATTGAAGCCGAACCTAGCAAATGGCGTTAAAGTGCTGTTCTTGCTACACTCGGCCAGCCGTGGCGATTTGGCTTCGAACGAGTGACGGCTAAGAAGGGTGATTTGTTTTCGTCGTGGTGATGGGATGAGGTACAAGTTCGGCACATTCATTCTGGATGGCGAGCGGTTCGAACTCAGTCGCGAAGGAGAAATCGTTTCTGTTGAACCTCAAGTTTTTGATGTGCTGTCTTACCTGTTGCGCAATCGCGATCGCGTAGTAACTAGAGATGAGTTGATCGAGACCATTTGGAACGGCAGATTTGTTTCTGATGCAGCGCTAAGCAGCCGTATTCACGATGTTCGCGCAGCTGTAGGCGATACCGGTAAGGCGCAAGGCATCATCAAGACTGTACATGGTCGTGGGTTCAGATTTGTCAGTCCTGTTTCGCCCATAGAGCCCGACCCCTTGCCCGCTGTTGGAGCGGCCAAACCCGATTATGATGCAATCCGCCAAGACGTTCGCTATTTCAAATCCTTTGATGGCACCCGAATTGCATATTCCGAATTGGGCGACCCGAACAGTGAAATCGTTCTCCTAAAAACTGCGAACTGGATGTCACACCTTGAATACGATTTGGAGAGCCCTGTCTGGCGCCATTGGATCGAAGCTTTAGGTCTCGGAGCTCGCCTGATCCGATACGATGAACGCGGAAACGGAATGTCGGACAGAAATGTCCCCACGGTCAGTTACGAAGACTGCGTTCGGGATCTGGAATGTCTTGTCGACCATCTTGCGCTTAAGAAATTCTCGCTGCTCGGCATATCGCAAGGCGCATCCGTGGCGGCGGATTTTGCGACGCGCCAGCCGGATAAGGTGGACAAGATCATAATTTATGGCGGGTTCGCGCAAGGCTGGCGGTTTAACAAAAACGAGAAGGCCATTGGGCAGCGGATCGCCATGAGTATGCTCATGCGTACTGGCTGGGGGCAGCCAAACTCGGAATTTCGCCAACTTTTTACATCCCGATTCATGCCCGAAGCGACACATGAACAGGCGGAATGGTTTAACGAACTTCAACGCAAATCTGTGTCGCCTCAGATGGCCGGAGATTTGCATGACATGTTTGGGACAATCGACGTTTCGCATCTGTTGGACAAAGTAAAATCACCGACACTCGTTTTACACGCACGAGACGACGCTGAAATTCCAATCGAGAGTGGACGCGCCTTTGCCACGAGTATCCCTGATGCGAGATTTATTACGCTGGACAGCAAGAACCACATCCTGCTGCAGCATGAACCGGCATTTCACATGCTGGTCGAACACTGCCAATCTTTTTTGCGCGAATAACCACTGGGCCATGCGGTATTGGGATTCAAAGGCCAAGCGGAATGAGGCAAGTTGTGTCAGAGCAGATAAATTAATGATCTGACAGAATTTGGGTGAATGGGTATACCGGTTTTGTAAAACATGCGACGGATCGCGCCTTTGGCCATCCGTCATGTCGGCCAATTCATAGGATGTAGGAAATAAGTGTTCTGGGACGTACCTGCGACATCTCCTCAGCCTTCAAAGGAATTTGCGACAGATCCATATCCCTTTTGCTCAGTTTGCCATGAGGTCCAGCCATGGTGTTCACAACATCATTAATTGGCGTTATCCACGATAAATATATACTCAGAATGGCCGCAGTGAAGCACGATATGCAGATCATCCGATGGCGCGACTATGCCCTCAACCCTTGGAAGAATGGGGGCGGCAAGACGCGGGAAATCGCAAACCATGCTATCCGGGGCGTGCTGGCGTGGCGGCTGAGCCTTGCTCTGGTTGAGGGCGATGGCCCGTTCTCGAATTTTGACGGACTTGAGCGTATCCTGACGGTGGTCAGAGGCGACGGGATGCGTCTGCTAGGCGTCGAGCGTGACTATGAGGCGCGTCCTTTTGTGCCCGTAAGGTTCCCCGGTGGTGAAAAGATCACAGGGCGTTGTCACAGCACGCCTGTTGAGAACTTCAACCTAATTTTTAACCCTGAACTGATCGAGGCCGAGGTCCGAATTCTGGATGCCTCGGAAATCGCTCATGTAGCGGGTCGGTCACGCTGCACTACGATTGTGCATGTGTTAGAGGGTCAGGTTATGTGCGATGACACGCTTGTGCTTGAGACGCAGGATACCGGTGTCTGCGAGGGTCTCGTTCCGCAGCTGAAACCCAGCGGGGAAGGGCGGTATGTCATTGTTTCTTTGACGCATCGCTAGGTTTCATATGGCCTTGAGCAGGTCGAAGATCGCCGATTTGTAGCGCAACAATAGTATCATGTTCGCGATGTTACCCCAGTGCACAACGTGGCGTCCTGCCGACCAGGTGTTGGTAACAGGCTTTGTTGCAAAGTTCTGAATGCGCCGACGCGCTGTTTCAGCGATTGCGCCGGAATATCGCGTGACCCATCTGTTCCGCGTGGTGTGGTCAACCGGAACACCTCGTTCGTACATGATCTCTTCCAAAGCGCGGTAGGAAACACCGTATCGAACATAGGAGAAGACCGCGAACAGGATAACATCCTTCGGATACTGCGCTCCTTTGAAGGAAATTATGAGTAGGCTTTCAACTGGATAAGACCGGAAGTCATTCAACTGCTAACCATCAGGCCATCAACTGCCAAAGGTTTGCAACAGATCCGTTCTGCAGCGATCTGCCAGCACAAGATCGCTACATTTTTCTCCAATCATGATAGCCGGGGCGTTGGTATTGCCGCTGACGATGTCGGGCATGATCGAGGCGTCTGCGACACGAAGGCCACGAATGCCATGGACTCGCAGGCGAGGGTCAACAACAGCGCGGTTATCTGTACCCATTTTGCAGGTTGAAGTGGGATGATAGATCGTCTGCGCCATGTTACGGGCGGCTTCGAGATGGTCCTCATCAGTTTCAACGGTGCCAGACGGAACATGTTCGCGCAAGATGAAGGGAGAGAGGGCCTTGGTCTTGGTCATGGCGCGGGCAAATTTCACAGCGCGGATCGCGCAAAGCTGGTCGCCGGTTGTCGACAGATAGTTCGGCACGATCTTTGGGTAGTCGTGCGCATTTGACGAAGTGATATGGATATGGCCGCGACTTTCCGGCCGCAACTGGCATACCGAGGAGGTGAAGCCCGAGAACGGATGCATCTCAATCCCCGGCTTGTCGGCGGACAGCGGCTGAAAGTGGAACTGGATGTCGGGGGTATCCAGCCCCTCCATGGATTTGGCGAAGATGGCCACCTGACTGGCACCAAGGCTCATGGGGCCAGTGCGGCGCAAGGCGTATTCGATGCCGATTCCTGCTCGATGGAAGATATTGTTGATAGCATCGTTCAGTGTCGGAACGTTGACCTCGTAAACAAGGCGGATTTGCAGGTGATCCTGAAGATGTTCACCCACGCCCGGCAGCGCGTGACGCAGTTCGACCCCTGCGGCGCTCAGAATGTCCGGATTGCCGATGCCCGACACTTCCAGCAGCTGAGGCGAGCCAATAGCACCGGCGGACAGGATCACTTCACCGCCGGGGTTCAGCATGGCCTTTTGGGGCGTTCCCTTGCGATCATAAGCGACTCCGGTCACCTGTTTTGGTGCATCAGCGGCAAACATCAGGCCGGTCGTGTGAGCGTGCGTGATGACATCAAGATTCTGACGCTTTGATTTGATCGGCGTCAGAAAAGCCTTGGCCGAGGAGCAACGTAACCCTTTGCGGGCGGTTTGATGGAAATAGCCTGCGCCCTCTTGTTTCTCGCCGTTATAGTCTTCGGTCCGCGGTACGCCCATTTCGACGGCGGCCTCGATGAAGGCCTCGGATATCGGGGATTTGGCGCGGATTAGCGACACGGCCAGTTCGCCGTCTCTGCCGTGCAGTTCTGGGTCGGCATCTTCATGGCATTCCGACCGTTTGAACAGGGGTAGCACGTCGTCCCAGGACCAGCCGGTATTGCCCAGTTGCGCCCAGCGGTCATAGTCCTCTTTCTGGCCTCGGACATAAAGTAACCCGTTAATCGAAGAGGACCCCCCAAGGGTCTTGCCGCGCGGCCAATCCAGCGCGCGCCCGTTCAGACCTGGGTCGGGCTCGGCCTTATAGCACCAATCGGTGTTCGGGTTGTGCAGGGTCTTGAAGTACCCAACCGGAATGTGAATCCAGGGATTGGTATCCTTTCCGCCGGCTTCCAGAAGCAGCACGCGGATTTTCGGGTCTGCGGACAATCGGTTTGCGATGACGCAGCCAGCTGAGCCTGCGCCTACGATAATGTAATCATACGACATTCTTACACCCGATCAGGTTTGGCCGGAGCCACATAGGGAAGGCGCGCGCGCGCCTTGGTGTCCGCAGCGCCTGCGTTGCGGATGTACCGTTCATCGTCGTCTTTGCGGACAGTGTAGACGTAAGTCGGATCGCCTTCGGTCACCTTGTGAATGGCGAGGCGGCGGATTTGGCTGGCACGGATCGTGTCGTTCAGTTCGTCCGGGTTCCAGTTGTCGAAAAGGAGCGCCTCCAACTCTGCCCGGATATCCGCGCAATCCGGATCGGCTGCGCGGTTGTTCACTTCGTTGGGGTCTTCTTCAATGTCGTACAGCAGCGTGTCGACTCCTTCGAGCCACATCAGCTTCCACGGACCTTTTTTGACCATGCGGCTGGGGCCGGTGGATCCGTCTGCGGCAAATTCCGAGATAACAACATCTGAAAGACCAGAAGTGTCGCCGTTCAGGGCAGGGACCAGAGATTGCCCGTCGATAGGAGAGGCATAATCCGCGAATGAACCTTCAGCGGCGAGGTCCGTGAGTGTGGGCAGAAGATCAATGAGCGAGATATTCTCCTTCACCCGCGCCGGTTTGAAACGATCCGGTGCGTAGACGATGAAGGGCACGCTGGAGGCCCATTCGAAGAAGTGTTGTTTGAACCACATGCCACGCTCTCCCATCATCTCGCCATGGTCGGCGGTGAGGAAAACGATGGTGTTGTCGATTTGGCCGGTCTTCTTCAGAACGTCGACAAGGCGCCCGACTTTTTGGTCGATATACGAAATCATCCCGTAATAGCCATGGCGGGCTTTGCGCCGGTCCTCAGGCGTGACGGTGAACTCGTGACGCGACTGGCAATAGTGCAGGTTGCGGCTGAGATGATCCATCTCGTTCAGTTCCAGAGGCGGGACGGCTGGATATTCGATCTCATCATGATCGTAGAGGTCCCAGTACTCCTGTCCGATCACGAAAGGTGAGTGTGGAGAAGTGAAGGAAACCGTCAGCATAAAGGGCCTGTTGTCGCCTGTTCGCGCCAGATCATACAAGGCCTGAACGCCATGGTATTCGACCTCGTCGTCGTAATCCATCTGCATGGTGCGGATCGCGGGGCCGCTTTCCAGAATGGGGGCCATTGTCAGGTTGGTGGGTTTGTATTCACGGCCTTTGGACCAATCCACGGTCCAGGCAAAGTTGGCCGGGTAAATTTCGGTTGTGTGACGTTTGTCGTATCCGTGCAATTGATCGGGCCCGACAAAGTGCATCTTGCCGGACATCTCGACCCGGTAGTCCATGCTGCGCAGGTAGTGTGCAAATGTCGGAATATCGGAGTGGAATTCGCTGGCGTTGTCGTACATGCCAATCGAGAAGGGCAGCTTGCCCGCGTGCATCGATGCGCGGGACGGACCGCACATGGGCAGGTTGCAATAGCAGTTTTCAAACACCACTCCATTTTCCGCAATCCGGTCAATGTTGGGCGCCTTGACAGTCTTGTTGCCATAGGCCGCCAACGCGTTTGCCGCGAGCTGGTCCGCCTGAATGAATAGGATGTTTGGACGTGCCATGTTCGTTTCCTGAGAAAAAGCAGGTTAGTCCCGGGCGGCGCGAAGAAGGGAAGGCCGCCCGGGATGCTGAAGTTGTTATTGAATTACCATTCCCAACTTTTCGGCAGTGTCGCTGAAGGTCTGAACCTGACCTTCGACGAAAGTCTTGGTTTCCTCTGGTGACAGGACCGTTGGGACAGAGCCCAGTTTTTCAGTTGTCTCGACCCAGCTTTCATCGGCCGAAATCGCGCCAAGCACCTCGACCCATTTTGCTACGACATCTTCGGGCAGGTCTTTAGGCCCCCAGACGCCGGTCCAGCCGACGACGTTTTCTAGGTTCGGGTGGCCCAGTTCTTGCGCGGTCGGCGTGTCCGGGATTGCGGCAAAGCGTTCAGGTGTGGTGGTCAGCAGGGGGCGGATCTGGTCGGATTCTATAGCACCGGAAAGGCCAGAGAGATTGTGGAAGATCAAGTCAGCATGCCCGCCGACCACGGCTGCGGTCGCCTTGCCGCCGCCCTTGAATGGGACATGGATCAGCGCTTCGGAATCGACGCCAAGATCATCCAACATGATGAGCATGGCCATATGCAACAGCGTGCCTACACCGGCGGACGCATAGGAAAGGCGTTCGCCATTTGAGATCGCGGCCTTCAGTTCATCAAAGCTCTGATACGGCGAGTCTGCGCTGACGCCCAAAACAAAGGGGTTTTTTTCGATCAGACCCAGAAAGGTAAAGTCGTCCCACTTATAAGGAATTGTGCGGTTTATCGCCGGAACGGTGGCCTGAGAGCCAACGCGCGCCATCAGCAGGGTGTAGCCATCAGGGCGTGATTTCGCGACCTGAGTCGAGCCGACGACTCCACCCGCACCGGTCTTGTTTACCACCAGAATGTTCTCACCCAGGTAGTCCGGCGCCTCAGTGCTGAGGGTTCGCGCGGCCAGATCAGCGGCGCCGCCGGGGCCATATGGCACCACTAAAGTCACTGGTTTGCTTGGATAATCCTGCGCCGCCGCTCCCATCGGGATCGCGAGCAAAGCAAGGCTGCTTAGCGCGGAGGCTACTGTGTTTCTGAGTGTCATTTGTTGCGTCTCCCTGAATCGAGTGGGACTCACCATAATAAAATACTTGCAGTAAGTAAATAATTAAGTAAAGATACATTCAGGAGGTGCAAAATGGCAGGTTGGTCACAGGAAGAGATTGGTCGCGGGAACCGGCAGAGGGTTCTTGGCGAGATTTTGGGATCAGGAACCATTTCCCGAACGCAGATCGCAGATAACCTCGCGCTGAATGCCGCGAGTGTTTCAAGGATCACGCGCGAACTGATTGAAGCACGTCTGGTTCAAGAGGTCGGTGTGTCTCAGCCCGAGGGGCGTAGAGGGCCAAGAACCAAAAAGCTGACCATGGATCGATCTGGCGGCTATGTGATCGGTATCGGCATCAATGCATACCAACAGGTGGTCACGCTTGCCGATCTTTCGAACAATCGTATTGCATCATGGGATGCGGGCGGGGCCGGGCTGACCGATGGCACCAGCTTTATCAGGGCGTGCTGTAAAAAAGCCAAAGCTCTGATTGAAGAGCATGTCCAGGATAAGGACCGGCTTTTCGGGGTTGGTCTGACCATCGCCGGTAATCTGGATAAAGCCCGCGGGATCGTAATTTCCGCGCCCACTCTCGGTTGGGTCGAAGAGACCAATGTTTGCGGAATCGTAGGAGAGGAGCTTGGAGTTCCGGTTGTGCTGGAAACGCCAAGCGCTGCCATTTGCCAGTCAGAGGCTGCCTTTGGGGCAGCGCGGAACATTGAAAATGTTGCCGTGATCTATTGCGCGATGGGGTTTGGTATTGGTCTGCAAGTCAATGGCGAACCTTACAGCGGGATAGGACGGGTTGGTGGTGTTCTTACCGAAGCCAAAACCACTGAAGGTGTAGGGTCTAATACGCCCGTTGCCTTGTCCGACCTGTGCGGCGGAAAAGCGTTGCTGCGCCAACTGCTGGCCCCAGAGGTGTTTGACGCGCTGTCCGATCAAGAAAGAGCCCAAAAAATCTGGGATATTGTCTCTTCTGCAAATGAGGCGGACGGGGAATACCGATTGGCTTTGGAGGATTTTGGCGCCAGGGCAGCAAACTGCTTTTCGCTCAGCCTGACAGTTCTGCAGCCTGAACTGGTGTTGCTTGCCGGTCCGTTGGCGCAGTCACCCTATTATTTGGAGGCGTTTCGAAAGCAGATCGACAACCTGAAAGCCGATCTGCAGCAGCCAATCAAGATCAAGTCCAGTTCGATGACCCATATGGGCGCGGCGCGGCTGATGTCACTCAATGAAAACATCGCAAACGCTGAACTTGATCTGAATGTGCTCAAGGGAGGGAGCAGGTAATGGACCAGTCAAAGAAAAGGGACCTTTTTGCCGGGGCGCTTTTTCTTGTCCTTGGTATTCTGACCCTGATTATCCTTATCCCGGCAGGCGTCGACTCTCCGGGTTCCGTGGAAATCTCGGCGTTGTCGCCTGAATTCTGGCCCCGGGTGATATCGATCGCTGTGGTTTTGGTCGCGCTGTGTTTGCTGGCCGAGTCCTACTTTTTGAAAGCGCCGCAACTTGATCCGGACGAAGATGCAGAAGCCGATGCTGTCTATAAACTGGACACGCTTCCCGGAACCCTGCGAACGGTCATTTTGGTCTTTGCTTTGTTCGCGTTTTACTTTGCGTTGACGACCTTGGGGGTCGTAGCCAGCTCCATCGTTCTGATGCTCGCCATGATGCTCTTCTTCGGCGAGCGGAAATGGTACTACATCATTCCAATCAGCATCGTTCTTCCCGTTCTTTTGTACCTGTTCTTCTTGCACGTCGCAGGTGTGCCAATGCCCCTCGGCATTTTCGAAACGCTAGGCTGAGGAGAACGTGAGCATGATCGAGAATATTTCCACGGCATTTCAGCTATTCCTCAGCTTCGAGAACATTCTGGTAATAGGCATCGGCGTACTGATCGGTACCATCATCGGTGCGATACCGGGGATGACGACACCAATGGGTGTGGCTCTGGCCCTGCCTTTTACGTTTACGATGCCGCCTGTGACCGGCATCCTGCTGTTGCTGGGCGTATATAAAGGCGGCTTGTATGGAGGGTCACTGACAGCGATCCTGATCAAAACGCCCGGAACCCCGGCTGCGTCCTGTACCATTCTGGACGGGTATCCGCTGGCCCAAAAGGGACAGGCGCGAAAGGCGTTGGATATAGCGCTTTACGCATCCTGTGTGGCCGATCTGATCTCGAACATCGCCCTGATCATGTTCGCCGGTTTTCTGGCAACCTTTGCACTGCGCTTTGGTCCGCCAGAGTTCTTCACTCTGATCGTCTTTTCCCTGACGATAATCGCAGGTGTCGCGGGTCCGAGCCTGACCAAAGGTATCCTGTCTGCTTGCCTCGGGCTGATGTTGGCCACTGTTGGGTTGGATCTGATCTATGGCACGAACCGGTTCATCTTTGGCAATTACGAGCTGATGTCCGGGCTGAACTTTATTCCGGTGCTCATCGGCCTTTTTGCGATCCCTGAAATTCTGGACCGTGCGACGCGCCGTCCCCGTCCGCCCGGCGCACAGCGTCAGGAACTGGGTAGCGGTGCGAGCTTTGCTGAATTCCGTAATACCTTAAAATCGGTTATCCGAGGCAGTTTCATCGGCGTGATATTGGGGGCCATCCCCGGCATCGGCGGCGCCCCGGCGGCATTCCTGAGCTATAGCGAAGCGCGCAGAAATTCGAAACATCCGGAAAACTTCGGCAAGGGTGAGCCCGAGGGCGTTGCCGCGGCCGAGGCTGGGAACAACGGCGTGGCCGGGGCGACGATGATCCCACTGTTGGCACTGGGCGTGCCTGGGGACGTGATCACGGCCGTCATCCTTGGTGCCTTCATGATCCATGGCTTGCGCCCTGGCCCCATCCTCTTCGCTGAAAACCTGCCAATGATTTACGCGTTGTTCATGGGGATATTACTCAGTTCCGCGTACCTGTTTATCGTGGGCAAAGTCGCCATCAAGACCTTCAGCCGCGTTGCACTGATCCCGAACCGTATCCTGTATCCGATCGTCTTCACCCTTTGCGTCTATGGCGCTTATGCGGTGAACAACAACCTGTTCGACATTCTGGTGATGCTGTGCATGGGCTTGGTTGGTTTCGCAATGTTGCGGCTTGATATCCCGGTTGCACCTTTCCTGATCGCCTTCGTTCTTGGACCGCTTCTTGAGGACAATTTCCGCCAGTCCCTGCTGTTGTCTGATGGCAGCCTGTCGATCTTTGTCAGAAACGCGATTTGCTGGCTGTTCTGGCTGCTGACGGCGCTGTCGATATTCGTGCTGATCCGATCCCGCATCCGCGCCTCGCGCACGGGACAGGCTTCCGTGCTGACAACCGGCGGATAATTCCGAGGAACAAGGAAAATTCCATGGGTAACGCAGACAATGCTGGCTTGGGGCGCTTTGCATACAGCTTTGCAGTGATTTCGGATACGCATGTCAATCCGGACGAGGACAAGTGCAATTCGCCTTTTCCCGTGAACGCCCGGGCCAACCGACGATTGCGTTACGTCGTTGCTGACATCAATCGCAGGAATGTGGAATTTGTCATCCATCTTGGCGATCTGCTGCATCCCGTACCCGAAACCGGTGTGCTGTATGCGCAGGCCGCCGAAGCCTACCGCGCAATTGTGTCCGACGTGAACGTGCCAATCCACGTTCTGCCGGGTAACCACGATATAGGTGACACGCCGATCAGTGGTGGACCAGCCAGCCCAACCACGCCCGAAATGATCGAGGCCTGGGAAGGTGAGTTCGGGGCGCAGTATCACAGCTTTGAAAAGGGTGGGGTGCGCTTTGTCCTGATGAATGCACAGTTGATCAATTCCGGGCTGCAGGCCGAGGCGGATCAACAGCAATGGGTTGAGGCTGAACTGGCCGATGCCCAAGGGCAACGCATTATGCTGATGCTGCACCATCCGGCTTATCTATGTTACTCCGACGAGTTGGATCATTATGACAACACCGACCAACCGGGCCGGGGTTGGCTGTTGGGGCTGCTCGAAAAGCATGGGGTCGAGGCCATGTTCTCGGGTCATGCCCACAACTTCTGGTATGACCGCTATGGCGAAACGGATTTCTACCTTGCGCCTTCCACCAGCTTTGTCCGGCAGGACTATTCGGAGATGCTGCGCGCGATCCCGCCCGAAGGCAGCGAATTTGGCCGCAATGATGCTGCCAAGCTGGGTTACTTCGTGGTCAACGTTTATGAAAATGGTCACGTCACCAAATTTGTGCGCACGAACGGGGTCGAGTTGTCACCGGGTGAAAAACCGGCTGGCGAGATGCTGGAACTGGCACCGGAACCGCGAGAGAACACCAGCCCGTTGATCGGTTTCGACTTGCGCCAGAACTGGGCCGAAATCTCGGAAGTACCGCCCAGTGGCGGCCTGGACGAGTTTGACCGAAAGCCCGTGCGCAACGACTATCACCTACTGGCGCTGCAAGAGATGGGCGTGCGCGACATTCGCATACCGCTCCATGATCTGCTGGATCCCGCGCGGCGCGCCCGACTGGCCGTTCTCAAACATCTGGGGTTTCGGACAACGCTGTTCGGTTGGAGTGTCAATCAATCGGTGCTGGACATGATCGCGGCCGAAGCAAGCAATCTGGAGGACTGGGAAATCACAATGAATTGGCGCGATGTCGAGGCTTCGGTTGATCAGTTGACCAATGCGCATCAGGTAACCGGTTTACCGATCTATATCTCTCGCATGCGCACGAAGGACGACATCAAGGCCGAGGGTACCTATTTCCACGTCATAAACCACGGGTTCAACGCGACGGATGCCGACCAATTGGCCGCACTGGCTGCGAAGCCGAAATCCTGCGGGATCGTGGGCGCGGTGTTCCGCTTGGGAAATACTGATCCTGTGGCCGAGCGGCTTACCGCAATGGATCACGCGGCCTCCGCCCACGGCTTGAAAGCATCGGTGCATCTACGCTTTGCCGGAGACAACCCCGCCGTGCCGCATACCGACGATGATGCGACCGTTGCGCGGGTTGTGGAGGCGATGGATACCCGAACAAGGCTCAGAAACACGCGCGTGTATTGCGATACTCTGGTCGATGTGGACCGGGGCTATTTCGTGCGCAACGGAGCCATTGATCGCTGCAACAACCCGCGGCCGCTGCTGGAGGCTGTACGCGCGCGGCACGCTGGGAACATCTGAAATCCCCAAGACTTGACCCTCACCAGGACTTTCGGTGGGGGTTTTTGCGGGGCATCGACGGCCTGATCGCGCAGGCGGGCCAGGCCTTAAACCCAAGGTTGGAAGAACATGATGGAAGCATTCGGGCTCACGACAGAAATGGTCGTAGTGTTGATCCTGTTGGGCGTTACGGTGTTCCTTTTTGTCTCGGAAATCGTCCGGGTCGATGTGGCGGCCATACTGATTATGGTCACGTTAGGCGTTCTGTCCGCCGTGCCGGGTTTACAGGGTCTGGCCGATCCCCGGCATCTGTTTGAAGGATTCGCCAGCAACGCGGTGATTTCCATCATCGCCGTCATGATCATCGGGGGCGGGTTGGATCGAACCGGGGTCCTGTCGCATGTCGCCCGCTGGATCATGCGGGTGGGCGGGACGACCGAAACCCGGATCATGTTGCTGATTTCATCGACCGTGGGCGTTATCTCATCATTCATGCAGAACGTCGGAGCCGCTGCATTGTTTTTACCCGTCGTATCCCGGATATCCGTGCGGACCGGCTTGTCGATGCCGCGCCTTCTGATGCCGATGGGGTTCTGCGCCATTCTGGGCGGCACCATGACCATGGTCGGCTCATCGCCCCTGATCCTGCTCAATGACCTGATCCTGACAATCAACGACACGCTGCCGGCCCAGCAACAGATGGATACGTTCGGCCTGTTCGATGTCACGCCAGTCGGCGCAGCATTGGTCGTGACTGGACTTGTGTATTTTACGGTGCTGGGCCGTTTTCTTTTGCCTGCCAGACAGGATGTTGGCGTGGCCGAGGGTCTCAGTGTGGAAGAATATATCAATGCAACGTATGGGATCGTCGGAACAATCCACGAAGTTTCCTTGCCGGAAAATCACACCGTTGGTGGGCAGACGGTCGATGATATCCAACGCAGTAACCACCTCCAGATCATTGCTGTTCAACAGGGCGGAACCGTCATCATGGCACCGCCGCGTGACATGGTCATTGAAGCCCCCGGAGCGCTGGCGATTATCGCGGATGTCGAAGCGCTGAAGCAATTCAATGCTCGTTATTCGCTCGCATCACTGGATAAGCTGGATCGATTTTCGGATGCGTTGGAGCCGGACAAGGCTGGTATTGCTGAGGTCGTCATCCCTCCAGGGTCCGGTATGATCGGAGAAACGGGTCGGTCGAGCTGGTTGCGCAAAATCTACGGCCTTGCGCCGCTGGCGATTTATCGGGGCGGTGAGACGCTTTCCAGCGATCAGGAGGATATTGGTGAAATTCCCTATCTGGCGGGTGATACTCTGGTGTGTCACACGCCATGGGACGCGCTGGTGCGACTGGAAAAGAACCGCGATTTTGTCGTCGTGACTTCGGACTTCCCCCACGAAGAACTGGTTCCCCAGAAGGTGGGATGGGCTTTGTTGTTCTTTGCCACCGCGCTTGGTTTGGTTCTGTTTTCGGACTTAAGACTGTCGATCTGCCTGCTTGTCGGGGCCACGGGAATGATCGTTAGTCGCGTTTTGATCATTGATGACGCCTACGGCGCCGTCAGTTGGAGCACGGTGTTCTTGTTGGCCAGCCTAATTCCTCTTGGGGTTGCAATGCAGTCGACCGGAACGGCAGAGTGGATTGCTCAGCAAGTTCTGAAACTGCTTGGCAACGCCCCGATTTGGATTTCGCAGGCGGCGATCGCGGGCTTGGCAACGGTGTTTACCCTGCTGATGTCCAACGTGGGTGCTACGGTGCTTTTGGTTCCCTTGGCAGTAAACATTGCGATTGGGTTGGGTGCTGATCCGGCATTGTTTGCCATCACCGTGGCTCTGGCGACATCGAATTCTTTCCTGATACCTACACATCAGGTGAATGCGCTGATCATGGGGCCTGGCGGGTATTCAGTCAAAGACTTTTCGAGAGTCGGCGGCGTGATGACAATGTTGTTTCTGATTGTCCTTGTGATTGCGGTCTAAAGAACGGTTCTGTTGCGCAATATTCGCTGGGCCAGGCGAACTCACCAATGCAGCAGGTTAGGCGGCCAATTCTGTGAACTGACGAAATGGACAGACTCCGGGCTTGAGCTGGCCCTTTCCGTCGACGCGCTGCTTCTGCGATTGCAGCGGAATACCGAGTGATCCATCGGTTCAGAGTCGTTTGATCGGCCGATACGCCGCGCTTGTGCATGATCTCTTTGAAAGGCTGTCCTCCTTAATGAGGGACAGCACGGACGAGCTGCCTTGGCCATCCTGATAGTCAACGCGTCAACTATCAGGAGGATCACACGTTGCGACCTGCAGGAAAGGGCGAATTAGACTCGCTGTATTTCAATTACCCCACATTTACCGCACCGCAACGGGATCATGTTCTGGTGAGGAAAACGTTCAAAGTGGCCATTGTCGGCGCGGGTCCCGTGGGCATGTTCGCCGCCCTGACCTTGGCGCGGTTCGGCATCCCTTCGGTCCTGTTCGATAACAAGGACACGTTCAACGACGGCAGTCGGGCGATCTGCATTCAACGCAGCAGTTACCAGGCGTTTGAACGCGCAGGGGTCGTGAAGGCTTTTGTCGACAAGGCTTACGGCTGGACCAAGGGGCGCAGCTTCTATCGTGGCAAGCAGATCCTGGAGTTTGAAATGCCGCATACCGAAAGCGAGAAATACCTGCCGATGTACAATATACAGCAACAGTATATTGAGCAGTACCTATGGGATGCGGCCGAGGCTTCCGACCTGATCGAGACCCGCTGGTGCAGCGAGGTGACAGGCATCGAAGAAACAGAAAATGGGATAACGCTGAGCGTCCGTGACACTAATGGTGACTATACCTGTGATGCTGAATGGATACTGGCCGCCGATGGCGCGCGCAGCCCGATCCGCACGATGCGGGGGCTGCGCCTGAAAGGCAATAATTTCCCGGGTCGGTATGTGATTGCCGACGTGCAGATGGATCACGACTATCCCACCATCCGCCGGGCCTTGTTCGACAGCAAGTCGAACCCTGACAAGACCATCCTGATCCACCGTCAGCCCGACAATATCTGGCGCGTGGACTATCAGCTTCCCGAGGGGCAATCCGAAGAAGAAGCTATTTTGGAAGACAATATTCGCGCCAACGTGGCCCGGATTCTCGACGATATCGGCTATGATGGCGACTGGGAATTGGAATGGTGGAGCATTTATTCGGCCAATACGCTTGCACTGGATGACTACCGCGACGGTCGAGTGATCTTCATTGGAGACAGCGCCCACATCGTGCCTATTTTTGGGGTGCGCGGGCTCAATAACGGATTGGCCGATGCAGAAAACGCAGGTTGGAAACTTGCGCGAGTGCTGAAAGGGCTGAGCGATGAGAGACTGATTGACAGCTACAGCCCTGAACGGCGCGGCGCAACGCTGGATGTGTTTGCCAACGCTTCGAAATCCGCGCGATTCATGACCCCACCCACCAAGGGCTGGGCGCTCATGCGAGATGCAGCTCTGTCCCTGTCGCTTGATCATGAATGGGCCGGGGAGTTCGCCAATCCGCGCCAAATGGAACCTTATGTCTATTCCGCTGGCGGCGCTGTCCTGACCAATGACGCTGCGCCGACAGGTATCGGAGCGGTCATGCCGGACGAGAAACTGTCGGACCGAACTTATCTCAGTGATCTGCTTGGCAACGGATTCACGCTAGTTGTACTGGGCGACGCGACTTCGTCAGAGCTTACGGGCCTCAGGACATCCCTTGGTGACTTCGATCCACAGCTGGAGGTGATCACCGCCTGGCAAATCCGCGAAAGTTTTGGCGACGATGTCCTACAGCGCCTTCAGGCCCGTCTGGGCATTCAGTCCAGTGCGACTTTGCTGATCCGCCCCGACGGCTATCTCGCGGGTATCTGGGAAAACGGTGCAGTGGATGAAATTGCTGCCCAGATGAAAGCCGCCTTTGGCAAGAAGGAGACTAACTGATGCCGCTATATTTCTCTGATCTCGAAATCTTCTACGAAGACATGGCCAAGGCTCTGGACACCGTCGCTGAAAACGACCGCGAACTCTTCCTGTGTAAGCTGAGCCTGCTGATGGCGCGTGAACTTGGGGACGTAACCCGGGCGATAGAGATGATCCGCTTTGCACAGAGCCATCTTGAACAAGCGTGACGCCGCCGTTGCCAGCCCTTTGAAAATTCATCAGAATGTGCGCATGCCTGACATTGCGCACAATTCTGTCTTTTGCACGCCCGACACGCTGGCCAGCTTGGCTGGTTGCATCGCAAAGGTAGGTGAAAAGAGTTTCAACCAATCCTTCCTGGATCTGGCAGATTCCTTGCTAGGGGCCGATCAGGTGATGGTGTTTTCCTACGGAGCAGGTAAACCTGCCTGTTATCTGTCCTTCAACACCCACCCGGAAAAGAATGCAAACCGGTTGGCGCAGGAATATCTGGAAACCGGATATGTCGATGATCCGCTGAAACCGGAAATCGCCTGCCTGATGGATAGCGACGGCACGAATGTTTTCTCGCTGGCCCAATTGATGCACAACATGGCGCCGCTTTATCGCCACCGCTATTTTGAAAAGCCGGGCATCACCGACAAACTGACGGTCCTGGCGCGGCGCGACACCGCCTGTCTGGGAGTGAATTTCTACCGTTTCACCGAGAGCGGGGCGTTCGCACCGGAAATGGCAAACAGCCCGTTGCTGGATGTTTTGGGGCAGTTGGCGCTTTTGCATTTTTCCGACCGCCAACCGCAGGACATGCGCAGCCCACTGCTCTCACTGTCCGACCGTGAGCGTGAAATTTGCGAAGGTATCCTGCGCGGCAAGACAGCAGAAGCAATCGCTTGGGAGTTTAACGTCGCCCCAAGCACCGTCGTTACCTACCGCAAACGGGCCTATGCTAAGCTGGGCGTCAACTCAAAATCAGCCCTGTTCACGCTTTGCGGCGCAGACCGCTGACGCCGCCTTTGTCCCCCTTTTGGAAGGACAGAAGAAAACGACCTGAAGAGACATGCTCCGCTAACTGAAGACTCTCGTGCGGAGCCCTGATTGACCGATACGACCAATACACTAGCACGAAGTGACGCCCCGATGCTCGCGTTTCTGGGCGGGCTGACCAGCCTGACAGCGATCGCAACCGACATTTCGCTGCCAGCCATCCCAGCCCTGGCCGAGCTTTTTGCCGTGGACGTGTCCGCGACCCATGCCATCGTCAGCCTGTTCCTGCTGGGATATGCCGTGATGCAACCTTTTTACGGGCCATTTTCGGACAGGTATGGACGAAAACCCGTCCTGTTGGCCGGGCTGGCCATCTTTGCCTTGACCAGCGTGTTGTCGCTATGGGCAGCCTCGATAGAAGCACTTTATGCGCTGCGGTTCCTGCAAGGCATGGGGGCAGGTTGTGGTCCGGTCATCGCGCGCGCCATCCTGCGGGATTGTTACACGGGTGCGCGAGCGGAACGAGCCATGGCCATGGTCATGTTCGCCATGGCTTTCGGTCCCCTGATCGCCCCAACCATCGGTGGTGTTCTGGTAGCAGGCTTTGGTGTTGCGGGGGTGTTCTGGGCGCTTGCCGCACTGTCCGCACTGGCCTTGTCGATCTCGATTCTCTGGTATGGAGAAACTGCCCCGGCCACACATGGTGGATCGGTTGACCTGCGAGGGTCTCTGCAAAGCTATGCCCGCGTGCTCGGGCATCCAACCTCGCGTGCCTATATGCTGGCCGGAGGTTTCATCTATGCCAGCATGCTGTGCTACATCACGGCCTCGCCGGCAGTTTTGATCGACGGATTTGGTTTGCCCGCCGAACGATACGGCTACTACTTCGCTCTGTCGGCCTCGGCTCTGCTGTGCGGCGCCCTGTTAAATGCGTGGCTATTAAAACGGATGCCCTTTCATCTGGTCTCAGCCTTGGGGCTCGTTGTATCGCTGCTGGGTGGAGGGCTCATGTTGACCTTTTCACTGTTGCAGGTTCGAACGCCCCTTGCTGTTGCTGCCCCTGCCGCCGGCGTAGTCTTTGGTCTGTCTATCGTTCTGCCCAATGCGACGGCCCGCGCCATGCAGCCTTTTGCAGCCCGCGCAGGCACCGCATCTGCCGCGATCGGCAGTATCCAGATCATTCTCGGTGTCGCTGCGGGTTACGTGACTGGTCTCTACTACGATGAAACTGCCCTGCCGCTGAGCACCGGTCTATCTCTTTGCGCCATCATGGCGACTGGCTTATTCCAGTTGGCCAGGCACCACGAAACCAGAAACGCCCAAGGACTCGAAAATGCTGACCGCTGAAACCCTGATAATCTTTGTGAGCACATCGGCATTGCTGGCGCTTGTTCCCGGTCCCGACAATATCTTCGTGCTGACGCAATCGGCGGTATCTGGACGGCGCGCAGGGGTGCTGGTGACTATTGGCCTGTGTTCAGGGCTTCTTCTTCACACTCTCGCTGTGACCGTTGGGCTGGCTGCCGTGATGCAGGCCATGCCTTCGGCGTTCACTGTCTTGAAGACCCTGGGGGCCGCTTACCTCGTCTACTTGGCATGGGGTGCACTTCGTGCGGGTGCGAGAAATCTGAACGCGCAAGGTGCCGCCCAATCTTCCGCGTCGCGCCTGATTTGCCGGGGGCTGGTCATGAACATATCCAACCCTAAGGTGGCGATCTTTATGCTGGCCTTTCTGCCGCAATTCGTCGATCCCGCTCTTGGAAGTGTCGAGACACAGCTTCTACTTCTGGGCCTGACCATGACTGGAGTAACCCTAATCCTGTTCGGAGGTCTCGCAGCTTTGGCCGGCCTTGCCGGTGAACGCCTCTCGAATTCACAAAAGACACAGACTGTTTTGCAGAGGTTGGCGGGTGTGGTGTTCCTTGGTCTGGCCGCGAAGCTGATTACATCTGATGCATGACAGACGCATCGCAATGTGATGAGTGTCAATCGACACTCGTCTGCATTAGCGGGCACAAGTGCCGCAAGCAGCGAAAGCCCGGTTTTCACTCCGGGCATCTGTTCGAGCCGTCAATTCACAGAACTGGCCGTTTAGCTCCATTTCAATCGCCTAAACAGGTCATGGTTCGTAAAAGATCGCCACAGAACCTCGGCGATCATCCGAGGCTGTTCTCGGACGTCAGGATCACGTTGATTTTTCTGCCCGTTTTGACCGCTTCATAGAGAGACCTTGGTGGATACACCGATTGAATGACGCTTCGGCGCACCCAGTCGCTCTGTTCCATCGCTTTCAAGGACTGGGAAAGCGCCCGGTCGCTAATCGGGGCAAGCTCATTACTGATTTCAGTGAAATGCCGCGGCGTGCGCAACGAAGCCAATATCGGTACAGTCCACGATTTACGGAGCAATTTCAGACTATTTACTTCGGTCATCGCCATGATTTTATGAGCGGTCACTGCAACCTGCCTACCCGTAGCGGTCAACCGGAATTCCGGTCTGAGAGGGTGCCCATGCCCCGGATTCCGCTCCAGCAAACCGATTCTGATCAGATGATCTATGCTTTGCGTTAAGGCAGTTCTGCTGGCGCCAGTTGCAGCCAGCAGCCTTGATTGCCTACCGGGGACCGCTGCGTGAAGACTTGCCAGAATTGGGAGGGACCAGGCCCTTGACGTGATGTTGACAAGCAGATTAATGTCCATAAAGTATAGTTACTACATTTTTTAATCAACAGGAACCGCTATGTCACTTGTGTCGCTGAAAAACACTTTAACGATCGCGCTATCAGTCAAAGATCGTCATGAAAGCGCGGATTGGTATGAGAAGGTACTTGGTTTCAAAACCATATATCATGCGGATGAGGCAGGCTGGTCCGAGCTTCATTCCGCGACCAATGGTGTAACAATAGGTCTGGGTGAACATACCGAACCGGTGCCAGGGAATTGCGTTCCGGTCTTCGGTATTGCCGACCTCGATGATGCCCGTCTGAAACTGGAAGGAGCCGGCGTGAAATTCGACGGCGAGACGGATGTAGTCGAGGGGATGGTCAAGACAGCGACATTCTATGACCCAGACAACAACGCCCTCATGCTGGCCGAGGATCTGACCGGGAATTCCTGAACCCGAAATCTAACCAGAAGCTTTCGCAAGAGATCAACTTTGCAGCAAGACGCGCGACGATAGGCATGCGACATTCGCATGTCGCGAGGATAGTATACACACACTGCCGCCCGAAGTAGCCGTTGGCTATGATACGCGCTTTAAACGAAAACTGGGCATTGTTCCTCGGGATGTTGATGCTGATGGTCGCCAACGGCCTTTTGGCGACCTTGTTAACGATCCGTGGTGCAAGCCTTGGGTTCAGTGACTTCACAATTTCCGTAATGCAGGCCAGCTATCCTCTGGGCGCGCTGGCTGGGACCGCTCTGGCACCGAGACTGGTTGAGAATGTCGGGCATATCCGGGCATTTTCCGCCCTTGCGTCACTGGTTTCCATCGCGGCCATCGTGCATTTGCTGACCAGTGACGCGATCAGCTGGAGCGCGATGCGGCTGCTTGGCGGATTCTGCTATCCGGGTCTCTATGTCATCACCGAAAGCTGGTTGAACGCGAAGTCAGAAAACAGCACGCGCGCTCAAGTACTGTCGCTCTATTTCATTATCCAACTTGCGGGACCAGCCCTGGGGACCGCTCTTGTCGGGTTCCCCGATCCCACCGGAAACCTTCTGTTCGGCCTCGTTTCCATTCTGATTTCCCTGTCCATCGTGCCGCTGCTTTTGTCCGGCAACAAAGCGCCTGATTACACCGCGCCCGAGCGCATGTCGGTGCCCGGCCTGTACAAGGTGTCACCAATCGCCGTCATCGGTATTGTTCTTGTCAGTATCGGTGTTGCGGCATCTTACATCACGCTGCCTCTTTACGCATTGCAACAGGGTTTCACTGCGGCGCAGGCTTCCGGAGCGTTGGTTGCCGCGCTAATCGCCGGAGCAGTTGTTCAATACCCAATCGGTTGGCTGTCCGATCAGACCGATCGGCGGTATGTGGTCATCGGGTTGGGGGTCATAACGGCTCTGGCAAGCCTCTGGATGGCGATCGACACAACGCCCTCGCATATTGTCTATGGGTTTGTTCTGATCGCGATAGGACTGTATCCGGCGTATTCGATCCTCACGGCGCACGCGAACGATCAACTCAAGCTGTCGCAGATCGTGCCCGCCAGCGGCACTATGGTCCTGCTGCTGAACATTGGTTTACTCGTGGGAACCATGCTAGGGCCAAACTCAATTTCCCTGTTTGGCGGGCGGGGGTTGCAATTTCTTCTGGCCGGACTCGGAGTCGCGGTTGCCATGCTCGCGTTGATCCGGCGCGTCCGGGTTGCGGCGCCTTCGGAAACCGGGGATGTGCAAGTTGTTGGTGTTATCGGCACAGCACAGCCAGGGGTGTTGCAAGCAGAGAGTTGGGTTCAGGAAGAGGAAGCCAGCACGGACAGCAAAGCTTCTTAAGCTTATGTTTTTGAGATTTTTCCTGAACCGAGCGTTTCGGCAATCGTTTTGACATCCGCGCCGGATACCGGGACCAGTTCATCAAGAAACGTCTGAAGGGTCAAACTCCAACCCGCGTCGCCAACGTGTCGAGACGTTTCGGGCAAAATCGCAAAGTATGAATACGGCATCGGCAGCCCGCACTCTCCGACATGGAAACCGTCATCACCGGCGCGTCTCGCGTCTATGAGCGTCCGGGGCACCAACGCGATGCCCGCCCCCTGTTTTGCCAGCGCAAAGGCAATTGCTGACCCGCCCACGCGCAAACCGTTTCGCATGCCTGGCGTCCGTGCGATCTGAGCAGTACGAAACCAGTTGGCCCATGTCGGGTGCGACGCATATTGCTCTCCCCAATCGGTATGGATCAACAGATGATCGGGCAGGTTGGCAATCCCTGATCCTGCGATGTGATTGTCGTAAAACTCCTGCGTACAAAACGGATGAGCTGCGTCCTTGAACAGCGGCACGTGATCGTGATGCGGATAGAGGTGGCTTTCAGAAGTGATCCGGAGATCGGTGCGCGTGTCCCGCAAATTGATTGGATCCGCTTCGATCCGAAGCTCGATTCCTGTATTGGGAAACTTGGCCCGAAAGCGTGAAACTGCCGGTGCCACCCAATTTTCTGCCAAAGACTGGATCGTACTGACTGCGATCCCAGAACGGGCATCAATTTCCATCAGCTTTTCTGTTGCGTCAGATATCGCGGCTATAGCTTCGGAAATTGCCGGGTAATACGTTCGCCCGGCGTCCGTCAGTAGCAGGCGGTTGTTTTGTCTGAGAAAGAGCGTTTTGCCCAGAAATTCTTCAGCGTTTTTAACCTGCATGCTGACTGCAGCAGGCGTCACTCCCAACTCGGACGCGGCCTGAGTGAACCCTCCTAACCGCACTGCTGCTTCGAAGGCTTTGAGCGCATTTAGCGGAGGAAGGCGCATCACGTTGACCCTTTCGGAATCAGAAAATCTAAAGCAAGCCTCACATTTTTTAGTCTGTAACGACACCACAGAAACGTCATCATGCGGAAAAAAGGGAATGGCGAACATGGCTCGTATAGAAATCGAGTATCTAGGCCACCGGGAAGTTGACCGGGTGGCTCTCAGCAATGACGACATACTGGACGCGGTCGAGCAGACTCTGATTGCCGCTGGTCGAAACAAGACCGTGATCGAGCCGCGCATGCACCTGACACCTGATCCGGCCTTTAACGGGCACTTCAATGTCTTGCGTGGGTATGTCGAACCTCTGGACTATGCCGGGGTCAAGATTGTTGGGGATTTTGTTGACAACTATAAACACGGCTTGCCATCCGAATTGGCACTGTTGAATCTGTTCTGCCCCCGTACCGGAGCGCCGCGCGCGGTGATCGACGCGGCGGGCATTACTGACATGAGAACGGGTGCGCTGACCGCATTGGGGGCCAAATGGCTGGGTCCCCGAAAGCCAAAAGTTCTGGGTCATGTCGGGGCACGCGGCACGTCTTATTGGAATGTGCGGTTGCTGGACCATCTGTTCGACTTCGAAGAAATTCGGGTGCACTCACGGCGCCCGGAAAGCCGGGACACGTTTGGGGAGCGATTGCGCCAAGATTTGGGCAAAGACGTGATCGTGACCAACGACTGGCAAAGTTGCCTGGATGGCGCGGACATTCTGGTTGAAGCAACCCGCCTGACAACGCCGACACCACTCTTTGATCGGTCCTGGGTCAAAAAGGGCGCCTTCGTGGTGCCTTACGGTACCATGAGCACATTGCCTATGGATTTCATCGAAAATTTCGACAAGCTCGTTATGGACGATCTTGGACAAATGCGTGCCGGTCATCTGGGCGCGCTCAGACCACATATCGATGCGGGACTTGTCAGTGAGGACTCGTTCTACGCCGAGATTGGCGAGATTGCCGCAGGTCTGAAACCGGGACGCGAAGCAGATGATGAAACCATCCTGTTTTGGCATCGCGGTATGTCGACAAGCGATATAGCCCTTGGCGCAAAGATACTGGAGCGCGCCCGAGAGCTTGGGATCGTGCAGAACCTTCTGTACCGGGATGCCTGACGTGCACACTCTGCGGCTCGATAGTGTGCCTCTGACGGTCGAGGCGCTTGTTCGGGCAGCGCGCGAAAGCTGGCGTTTGGATCTGAGCTCAAAAGGGCTGCGCAAGATGGCCCGGACGCATGCTCTGGTCGAGAAGGCTATCGATGAAAAAACTCCGGTTTATGGGGTGACAACCGGCCTTGGCGCACGGGCCACCGAAGTGCTTGATGCCGAGGTCTTGTCTGATTTCTCGGTGCAGACTCTGCGCGGTCGGGCTCATGCGATTGGTCCACCAATGCTGCCAGAAACGGTCAGGGCAGGGTTGATCATTCGGTTGAACACGATGCTTGACGGATACAGCGCGGCCCGGCCCGAGGTCGCCCGGCACATAGCAGACTGTCTGAACGCCGGTCTGGTTCCGGTGGTGGGTTCGCTGGGATCAATCGGCGCGGCGGATTTGGTACTAAATGCCACAATCGGGCTGGCGCTGATTGGCGAAGGAGAAATGCGCGGACCTGACGGAAGCATAGGAGCGAGCGCCGAGGTCATGCGGTCGCATGGTATAGCGCCATTGAAGCTTGCACCGCGCGAAGGTTTGGCGCTGGCAAATCACTCTTGCATGGTTGTCGGAATGGCGGCGCTATCCGTGTCAAAAGCTATCGCTGCATTCGAAGCCACTCAGACTTCTGCGGCCATGTCGATGGAAGGGTTCCGGGCTAATACCGGCCCTTTGTGCGCGAGTATTCTGGCCATCAAACCTCATGCTGGTCATCTTGAAGTTGGCGAGGGCCTATGCAGGAGGTTGGCCGGAAGCGATCTAATGGATCCCAAACAAGCCAGGCGCTTGCAGGATCCACTGTCATTCCGCAATGTTGTGCAGATCCACGGTTCGGCACGCACTGCACTGGACCAGGCTCTTGGATGTCTACAGGTTGAAATCAACAGTTCCAGCGACAATCCGGTTGCACTTGCGGACAGCGAAAGGATGGTGTCGTGCGGCGCCTATTTCTCTTCTGACATCACCAGGGTGACAGAAACACTGAGCCGATCCTTCGTGCCTTTGGCGATGGCGCAATTGGCACGAGTGTCCAAGCTCCTGAATCCAGAATTCAGCGGTTTGCCCAACTTCCTTGCCATGCCGAACAGTTCGTCTAACGGGTTCGCCCCGGTCATGAAAGTTGCCGAGGCTCTGGTGTCTGAAATCGCGCATAGCGCACAACCGGCGCCGATTTGGCCAAGCGTGAATGCCAACGGGGTGGAGGATTGCCTGACAGGTTCTCCCACTGCTGTCGCCGCATTGGACCGTATTGTCGATAACGTGTTGAGCCTGGCGGCAATCGAGTTGCTTATCGCTTGCCAGGCAACGGAACTGCGGAACACTTGTAGCCAGATGGGAGGGTTCCTTCAAAACACCTATGTGCAAGTGCGAGGTATGTCTCCTTCTCTCGAAGGCGATAGACCACTTACTCAGGAGATTGAGGCTTTGTCACAATTTCTATTGAAGTATTCAGAGGCGAGCAGACAAACCTGAGCACAGTTCAGATGGGACGTGTCGCAAACTTGTTACAAGTGAAGAGATCACCATTCTCTGGGCACACCTATCCCGCGATCTCTCAAAACAGTCGAAAACCGGAGGTCGTTGCACTGGGATTGGCCTCTACGCAACAGAGCCTATCGAATTGGTCAATTTGATCCGCAAAGGTCAATTCATGCCCAGACTCCGGATATTCACCAGTTCGCACTAATGGCGGGATAGTCAGCTTATCAACCCCATCTATGTGGCCCACAAAAAGTTAGCGACAGAACCCTTGGTTGATATCCAATTCGCAATAGGGCTCATTTCTTACCGGCCACAATACGATCCAGAATTAGAGCACAAAACAGAATGGCGAGCCCTGCCAATATGCCCTGACCTGCCGCAGCATATTGCAGCGCTTCCAACACATCCTCACCCAAACCTTTTGCCCCGATCAGTGACGCCACAACAACCATGGCAAGAGACATGAGAATGGTCTGGTTTACGCCCGCCATTATTGTCTTGTGTGCCAATGGCAGGTCGACACGCCAGAGTAGGTAGCTTGGTGTTGCACCAAAAGCCATTGCGGCCTCACGCACCGTTTCAGGCACTTGTTGCAATCCAAGAACAGTAAACCTGATCACTGGAGGACTGCCGAAAATCATTGTCGCCACAACACCGGCCGGTTTGCCGGACCCAATGAAAGCAACAACCGGGATAAGATACACAAATGACGGCATTGATTGCATGAAGTCCAGAATTGGTCGCACGATCGCAAACGCGCGCGGACGGCGTGCACAATAGGTACCAAGTGGTATTCCCAGCGTGATCGAGATCAACGCGGCCGCTCCGAGCAACGCAATGGTTGTCATTGCTTTTTCCCAGAAATCCAGAAGTCCGAGATAAGCCAGTGCTGCACCGGTGAAGATCGCAACGCGTGCTCCTGCGGAAAGGTACGCCAACATGATGATAACCAGCGCTACTACCGGCCAGGGGGTATCGACCAGAACGACTTCAATCCAGTCCAGTAGCGTACGCATTCCATAGGTCAGCCCGTCGAAGAATCCCCGCCCGGCTGTTTTGGTCCACTCAAAGACGGCCTGTACGCCGTCTCCGACATTCAGCCGCCAGTCCCGGTTGGTTGGGAAGGTTTTCAAAACGGCCAGCGCATCAGGTTGGGCAAACTTGATGGCTGACAACACGACGACCACCAAAGTCAAAGCGGAGGCAACGACCATCCGGGTCCCGGACCATCCATGCGCCACACTGGAATCCGACCGCCAACGTGCGAACTGACCTTCCAGCGTCCAGTTGGCCAACGATGCCGCCAGGAACTTCACCGCGAGCAGCAGGACAATCCCCACCGCTAGATAAGTAATACCGGTGGAGTCTGCACTTTGGGCAGCTTCCTGCGCTCCGGCCAATGCGCCCTCCAGAGACTCTGCTGCGCGTTTGAGGGAGTCCAGCGAAGCAGCGCCGGATTGTTCTGCGGCCTCGATCTGTTGGCGTCGCAATGCCAGGGTTTGTTCAATCTGTTCAGCCCGCTCGCGGAATTCCCGCCCGAGATCGCCGAAAAGCCCCAAGCCAATTTGAATGTAGGCGAGCGTCTCAAGGACCAGAAAGCCCAAGAACCACGACCAGAGGCCACGTGCCCCGAACCAGATCGGGCCCAGTATGGCCGCAGCCTTATTGAGGGTGAACCGGTAGCCTGGCGCCTGCATCATGTAGGCGAAAGTCTTTTGATAATAGGTCTGGTTCTGTCCGACGAAGTCGCCGATCAAACCTTCCAGACGGTAGGCGGTTTCGGGTTGAACCTGTTGTGCATCAACGTGTTTCATCACGGCCCCCTTATGCCTGACTGTCTTGGATTGCCCGGATAAGACCCGCGCGGTTGATCACACCCACGGTCTTGCCACCTTGCGTGACCGCCACCACACCGTGTCCTTCAACGCAAAGGTTCATCAGGTCGGACAAGTCCATATCGGGATGCGCCTCTTTGGCGTCATCGGGCACTTCTCCATGGCGTGCCTCAAATTCGTCGACAGGTTTCATCACCGAATGAGCGAAGATCATGTTGAGCTTGGATATCCCGGCGACGAAGTCGGCGACGTAATCATCGGCCGGGTTCAGAATAATCTCTTCGGGCGTGCCGATCTGGACGATGCGCCCGTCCTTCATGATCGCGATGCGGTGGCCGATGCGGATCGCCTCATCAAGATCGTGCGTGATAAACATCGTAGTCTTGTTGAGCTTGTGGCTGAGATCCATGAATTGATCCTGCAATTGCTTGCGGATCAGTGGATCTAGGGCCGAGAACGGCTCGTCCATCAACAGGATCTCAGGGTCCGCAGCAATGGCACGGGCAAGGCCGACTCGCTGCTGCATGCCGCCGGACAACTCATGTGCGTATTTGTCTTCCCAGCCGTTAAGCTCCACCAACTCAAGAACGCGATCTGCCTCTTCCCAGCGACGCGCCTTTCCGGTGCCACGAATTTCCAGAGGCATGGCGACATTGTCGCGGACGGTACGGTGGGGCATCAGCCCAAAGTTCTGGAACACCATCGCAACGCGGCGGTTCCGCAAGTCGCGAAGGCCCTCGTCGTTCAGGCCCATCACGTCATCGCCGTCCAGGTAGATATGGCCGTCGGTAGGTTCCAAAAGGCGGTTTACGTGGCGCACCAGGGTCGACTTGCCCGACCCGGACAGGCCCATGACGCAAAACAGCTCACCGCGCTCAATCTCAAAGCTGGCATCGGCAACACCGACAACGCAGTTGAATTGCTCTAGCACTTCGGCCTTGCTCAGCCCTTCGCTGTGAATGGCTTTCAGCGCGTCCTGTGCTCGTGCGCCGAACACCTTCCAAACGCCACGTGCATCGATTGCAATATCTGCCGTCATACTGGCCCCACTTTGGTCTAGCTTGCAGATTGTGCCCCCGGAAATTGGCCGGGGGCCCGTCGGTATCAGTTGGTTTTCAGGCCAAGCCAGCCGTCGACCATATCGCCATTCGCAGCAATCCACTCGGCGACAACCTCATCGGTGTCGCGCCCCTTGACCACGACTTCGTATGTCAGGCCACTGAGCTGATCGGCATCCATGTTGATGTTGCTCAGGAAAGAAGCCGCAGCCGGGTTGCGCTGCTCCAACGACTTAGAATGGGCAACAGTCACGGTTTTCACAGGCTCGCCTGTGCTGACATGCGATTTGTTATACCAGTCGGCGTCCTGATCCGGTTGAACCATCTTGTATGTCGCCGCGTCGTGCTCAGGCTCTTCTAGGATCGTCACATCATAGAGCGCGTGCACGTAATGCGGTGCGTAGCAATAGAATGCAGCGCCCTTTTTCTGATCAATTTGATCCTTGAGTCGAGAATAGAAAACGGTTTCGTCCTCAGTTGTGGGTGTCAGGAAGGTTTCGATGCCATAGTCGCGCACGCGAACCTTGAAGGTGTTGGTCGATGCCCAGCCGGACGCACCGACCCATACTTCGCCCATGCCATCACCGTCCGAGTCGAACAGCTCCTGCGCCATTGGCGTGGCCAGATCGTAGATCGATTTGATATTGTGATCTTCGACCATGTAGTTCGGAACGCAGATTCCTGCACGGCCCTCATAGTTGCCGGAAGACAGCGCAACGGTGGATTTCTGATCGACATATTCGTCGGTGAAAGAAGACTGGTTCGGCAACCAGACATCAGGGTGCACATCAATGTCGCCACGCCCGCCGTCCATGGCAGCAAAAATCACGGCATTGGCGCCCGGCGCATACCCGACTTCTCCTCCCAATCGTGTTTCGATGACCTGACCGATGACCCGGCTCATGATTTTTGCGCCGGGCCAGCTGGGTTCGCCCACCATGACCTTCTCTTGCGCCAACGCTGAAGTAGCCCCAAGGGCAAGAGCCAGGGTTGCTGTCAGTGAAGTCAGTTTTCTCATGTCATTTTTCTCCCGTTGCGTTGTGTTGATTGCGCCATCAGGCGCGCGCCCGCTTGCGTTGCGGGTCTATGAATGGAATGTCCGATACCGTTGCCCCCAGGCGCTTCATTCGTCCGTCAAGTTGACCTACTTCTAACTGTGTGCCGTTCTCTGCATGCTCGACTGACAAACGTGCCATGGCGATTGCGTGTTCCAGCATCGGTGAGCGGGTGGCCGAGGTGACCACGCCGACCTGGCGTTCGCCTGCAAAGACCGGGGAGCCTTGGGCGGGCACATCATCACAGCCGATCAGCAAACCTTTGAGCGCGCGACGCGGCTCTCTTGCGTTTCTTTCAAGCGCGGATTTGCCTGTGAAACTGGTTTTCTTCAAATCGACTGCAAAGCCCAGACCTGCCTCAAATGCGTCGACCCCGTGTGCAAATTCAGCATTTGCTGCGGCCAACCCGGCTTCGATCCGGATGATATCCAGCGCAGCCGAGCCCATGGGTGTAATTCCAAATTCTTGACCCGCTTCCATAACCGCGTCCCAGATCGCAATCGCGTCAGACTTGGAACAGAAGATTTCGTAGCCCAGCTCTCCGGTGTACCCCGAGCGCGAGAGCATGAATGGCGCGCCCTCCCGATCATTGAGGCGGGCGATCGTGGCCCCGAACCACTTCAGGTCATCCAACGAAGGCACGTGTGGTTGAGTAAAGGCGATCTTGCGTAGCAGGTCGCGAGATTTTGGCCCCTGAATGGCAAGGTTCGGCATTGCGTTCTGCATTGCGTGTACCCGAACCTGCAGGTCCAGATCCGTTGCTAATGCTTGCAGCGCCCGACCGCTTTCTTCGGAGCCGCAGCACCAGCGGAAAATCTCGGGCGCAAGCCGGAAAAGCGTGCCGTCATCAATGACCGACCCGCTTTCGTCACACATCAACGTGTAAGATCCACGCCAGACCGCCAATTTGGCGACGTTTCGCGTGGTTGCCTGCTGCAGCAATTTTTCGGCGTCCGGACCGACAATATCGAATTTGCGTAACCCGCTCATGTCCTGCACCGTCACGGCCTCGCGGCATGCCCAGTACTCGCCCAATGTACCGTGCGCGGGAAAGCTGACAGGTGCCCACAAATCGCGAGCAGGTGCGAATTGCTGGGTCAGAGGGGCAAGCCGGTCATGAAATGCGGATTCCTGACTGATCGACATCGGGGCATCTTCCTTTTCACGATAGGCAACCGCTCGGCGGATCGGTGTTTCCGGACGGTAGATGCGCACGTGCACATCCGTCGGATTCCAGCCATTGATTGGGTCAATATCGTCCGGGCAGGCGGTTGTAACGCACACCAGATCCTCCATTGCGCGCATGGCGACATAATCGCCGGGGCGAGAATAGGATTCTTCGGTAAGGATGTGGTGCGTCGCCGGGTCAATCCACGTGTTCCAGAAGAAATTGATCGCAGGCCAAGCTGTCCGAAGCGCGACACCGTAAGGCGCCAGCGCATTTGACATGTTATCGGAACAGTTCACGTGGCCGGGAAAGCCGCGCTCTTCATAACCGCGGGCGGTGCAGGCCAGACCGAACGTATCGTGACGCCCACAGGTATCTTGAACCACATTGAGAAGCGGCCGCATCTCACTGTCATAGAACTTGTCCAGCAACCCGGGGCCCGGATAGGCGCGTCGCACCATCGAACGCGTCGCGGTCGAGTCGATCATCCATTCGGCTCCGCGATCCAATCCGTCGGATCGGAGCGCCATGAAGTCAGAGCACTGCTGCCCCTCTACATCGATGATTTGAACAAATTCACCGGCTTTCAGCTCGTATGAAAGCCCCGTACCGCGCGGCACAGTGAATTCGTCTCGCGTATCGCCCAAAAGGGGCGGCAGCAAAGGCTCGCTTGAAGCTGCAATCGTATGAGAAATCGCGACACAGCCAGAACCGGTTCCTTCAATCAAGCCGGAAATAGGAGTTGGCCGGATCAGCCAAACTGTGATGGGTTTGTCAGTGCGCAAGACCAGCGGCTCTACAGAGGGCATTACCCTGGAACTTGGAGCCTCTTGCGCTGGGTTCCCGCCATTCGCACCAATCCAACCTGCGAGTGGCTCGCTGTTGAACTCGTTGTTATCAACTGCTCCGTTTGCCTCTAAGCCCAGATGAGCGAGCGCCGTTTGCCCGTCGAGAAATGCAACAATTTCCAGAGGCTGTGTCTGCGATGTCGCTTCCAATGACAACAAATCACCTGGGCCCATCTTTAGGCGGATCGCTTCTCGAGATGCCAAGACATATCTTCGGACGCCCGAAGTCCTCGGGAACCCGGGGAATCTCCGTCCGGGGCTTATGAACCCGGAATTCGTGAACTCGTGTAAGACGGCAGAACCTTGCATGTCTCTGTTAGATTCTCAGTTATGAAACTAGTTACAGAGGTTGATGAAACTAGTTACATATGTCAACACTTTCGTTGAAACCCGGCAAATGGGATGCACAATCAAGTGACGAAAAAAGACCCGGCGCTGAAAAAACGCGCAAATCTCAGAGATGTAGCAAAAGCTGCCGGCGTATCAGTCGCAACGGTGTCGCGGGTGCTGAACGAACCGGGGGTGGTGAAAAAGGACACACTGGAAAAAGTTCAGAAAGCAATTGCTGAGCTTCGATTCGTCCCTAGTGCGGCTGCCCGAGCAATTAACTCTGGCCGTACGCGTTTTGTAGGCGCGCTGGTTCCAACACTGGACAACGCCATTTTCGCTCGGTTTTTGGCCGCTCTGGAGCGAAAACTCTCCGAAGATGGGTTATCGTTGATTGTGGCCACGACTGACTCTGACCTGCAGATAGAAGCCAAAAAGGCGAAGGGGCTTGTCGATATTGGGGCAGAAGGCCTGATCGTTACCGGCGCAACCCATTCCGATGAGTTCCACGAACTTGTCGAACGTACGATGATCCCCACGATCATCACATCCTATTTTGACGGCTCCAATCCTTTGCCAACGATCGGATACGACAACAAGGCCGCGGCCCAATTGGCATTGCAGCACCTCATTGAACTAGGGCATCGGGAAATCACCGTGGTACACGGCCCGGTTCACAATAATGACCGGACACTAGCTCGGCTTTCTGGGCTACGCGCGGTGGATTGGAATGGTGAACTCGCAACAGTCGAGACTGAAATCAGTCTTCGCGGTGGGGCCGAGGCAGCTGCGCGCATCGTAAGCAACTCGGTTAAGGCGGACGCTATTCTGTGCCTTTCGGACGTCGTAGCGTTAGGAGTTTTGTTTGGCCTTCAATCCAAAGGAGTAAGTGTTCCGGGAGACGTATCTTTGATGGGCCTGGATGATCTGCCGAGCTCTGCCGTCGCTGTTCCTTCCTTGTCCACAGTTCATCTTCCGGTTTCCCGAATGGGCGAAAGGGCAGCGGCCGCATTGGCGAGGTGGATTTCTACTCAGGAGAGACCAGAAGCTGAAATGCTAGAGGCAAGGGTGATTGAAAGAAACTCTGCCATACGAAACTCAGCTACAAAGATGTGATGGTTCAGTCGCAAACCGCTCTGAAGTATGAGTGCGGCTCGATACTTGTTGAGTTTAGTTGGGGAGGCTCAAGTCTCATCTAAGCGCCAAGAACGATCCGCAGCACGCTTTCGATATTTCGCGGCCTTAGCCACGAGCACAGCGTATTTGCCCACCCAGCGGTTCAACGTCGCGAGATCCAGTTCAACACAACGTTCCGCCATGATTTCTTCCAGATCGCGACAGACCAATTTTGCGCGCAAACACGAAGCATTGTTTGGGTAGAAGAAAGAAATCCCGGACAAATTTGTTCATTGCCTCGAGCCCTTTAAGAGTTGGATGAAGGTCTTGCTAACTAAATTTGGTTCCCCACCACGCTTCCGGACAAGCTTTATATCTGACTTCAAATCGAACGTACCTCCTGCGACTGCTCGCAATTTTCCATCACGTACCCAGATGTCGGCGAAGCTTTCGGGTAAGTACCCAATATATCTGCCGGTCAATACCAGCATCGCAATTCCTTCAATCTGATGTGCGCAAGCGTTTGATCGCAATCCAGATGAAATCGGGGCCACAATGTCCTCGTTCAAATAGGCGCGCTTGCAATAATTTGCTTCTGACAAAAGACGCTCAAAATCTGCTGGCGCCTTAGCGTCGAACAAAGGGTGTCCCTTTCCACAATAGAGGCCGATTTTCTCGGTTCCAAGAAGCTCATAAATCAGCCCAGGTTTATGTTTGTGAAACACTCCTACACCTATGGCGACGTGACCGTCTTGAACTGCGACTTCGATATCGTCGGGCGCGAGAGAATGCAGCTCGATTGATACGTCTGGGGCTATCTTGGTAAATTCGGTGAGCGCACCCATAATTGGAGCATCATCGTTGAATACCCAATTGTCTATCGCGGCAACTGAAAGGCGACCGACGAGTTTTCCACGTGTGCCATCCACCGCCTCGCCGAAATGGTCGAGCGCGGCAAACAGCTTTCGAGAAGCGGCATAGACGATTTCCCCTTTGTCCGTCAGTCGAAAGCCCTTTCGGCCTCTCTGGCACAATCGCATGCCCAGACGGGTTTCGAGGTCGGATATCTGCCGGGAAATTGTCGATGCGGAGACATTCAGCACGATTTGCGCTGCCGAAAACCCACGTGCTTCCACAACGACAGAGAAGACGTAGAGCAGATGTAAGTCAGCCTTTGAATGGGAAGGGGGAAGCATAAGCAGATTATACTTGTATATTTGTAAAAGTTAAGTCCCTTACTTTGTAATTTAATCAAAATGAATCCCATGCGACGCTCGGGCTCGAAATGCTTACCCATGGGAGGATATGAGCAATATGGGTTTAGATGGCGGGCTCTCACAAAACTGGGGCATCAACAACGACTATGCCAAGCTGACGGATATTCTGCTGGGTCGCCCCGAATATTTCAAATGGGTCGAGGCTGGTCCTCTGATCGGGCGCACGTTGGCCAATGCGCACAAGACAGGCGTGAAATTCGATCTGCAACTGGCGATGGCGCAACATGCCGAGATGGTCTCGATCTACGAAGAAAACGGTGTGACCTGTCACTATCTGGACAGTGACGAGGTGCTGCACCGCAACTTCTTTGCCCGCGACAGTTCGGCCATGACGCCCTGGGGGGCTCTGATCTGCCATATGCAGCTAAAATGTCGTCGGGCGGATTACGCCACCGCGATCAAGTTCTATCAGGAAAACAACATTCCGATCTGGAAATTCGCTACGGCTGGCCATTTCGAAGGCGGTGATTTCAACATCATCGAACCGGGCCGCGTGCTGATCGGATATTGCGGCGAGAGGTCCGAACAGGAAGGCTCGGAACAGGTGGCCGAATTTGTTCGGGCCGAAGGGTGGGAGGCTGTTGTAGCCCCGATCAGCCGCGAATTCGTGCATATGGACGGTTTGATTGTGCCTCTGGCCAAGAAACTGGCCGTGGCCTGTGTTGACGCGATGGAGCCTTGGTTGGTCGATATCGTCAAAGGCTGGGGTATCGAGATCGTCGACGTCGAATACCGAGAGGCCAAGAACCTGGGCGTCAATCTGGTGGCTTTGGGCGGTAACAAAGTTCTGTCGATGGCCGGGGCTACGGATCTGAACGCCAAGATGCGCGCGCTGGGTTTCGAAGTCTATGACCCCGACATGTCGATGTTTACCCTCGGTGGTGGCGGCGTACATTGCCTGTGTCAGGCACTGCACCGCGAAGACGCATGATAACCGATCTGCGGATCAACGGCGATCGCCTGTGGCAGAGCCTGATGGAGATGGCGCGGATCGGTGCATTGCCCGCAGGCGGCTGCGGGCGACTGACACTGACCGACGATGACCAGATTGCGCGCGATCTGTTCACCCGCTGGGCCGAAGAGGCGGGGTGCAGCGTGACATTCGACCGGCTGGGCAACATGTTTGCCCGCCGTCCCGGTCGCAAGCCCGATCTTCCGCCAATTGCCATCGGCAGCCATTTGGACACGCAGCCCCATGGCGGGCGGTTCGATGGTGTCTACGGTGTGCTAGCCGGGTTGGAGGTGGTGCGCAGCCTGAACGATCACGGGATTGAAACCGACGCGCCCATCGAAGTTGTCAACTGGACCAACGAGGAAGGCGCGCGGTTTGCACCCGCCATGCTGTGCTCCGGCGTTTATGCCGGGCTGTTCGAACTGGACTTTGCGCTGTCGCGTACCGATGCTGACGGGCTGCGCCTGGGGGAAGAACTGAACCGAATTGGCTATGCCGGGTCCGAAGTCTGCGGCGCACATGAAATGGGCGCGTTTCTGGAGGTGCACATCGAACAGGGTCCGGTGCTGGAGCGTCATGGTGAAGTCATCGGCGTTGTCACCGGCGGGCAGGGGCAGCGCTGGTATGATGTCAAGGTGACCGGCCGCGACGCGCATTCCGGATCCACCCCGATGCCGGGGCGCAGCGATGCGCTGGTCGCGGCCGCGCGGATGATCAACGCGGTGCAAGAGATCGCGCTGGCCCATGGCCCGGATGGGGTCGGTACAGTGGGCGAGCTGAATGTCAGCCCCAATTCCCGCAACACCATTCCCGGTGAGGTGAAGTTCACCATCGATTTTCGCAATCCCGACGACAAGGTTCTTAGCGCCATGGATAGCGCCTTTTGCAAGGCCGCGCTGGCTGAGACCGAGGCGCGTGTGGAGCCCGAGATGATCTGGCACAACCCGCCGGTCCGGTTCGATGCGCGCTGTGTCGATGCCATTGAAACCGCCACCCGCGCCTTGGGCTATCCCCATCGCCGCATGGTGTCGGGTGCCGGGCACGATGCCTGCATGATTGCGCGCAAAGTGCCCACCGCAATGGTGTTCGTTCCTTGCAAAGATGGCCTCAGCCACAACGAGGCGGAATGGGCTGAGCCCGAGCATTTGACGGCGGGCTGCAATGTTCTGTTTCAGGCGGCGCTGGCGCTGTCGCACCAATCCGCACTGGCACCGGAACCGGTTGTTTGAAGCGGCAATAACAAAAAATGTCCAACAGATCAGGAGATCAAAACAATGAAAGTCTGGAAAACACTGACTTCCGCAACTCTGGCGATGTCCTTTGGTACCACCGCGCTGGCCGAGGATGTTATCATCGGTGTACCTAACTGGGCCTCGGTCCGCGGTACGGCGCATATCCTCAAGGTCGCGCTGGAGGATAACCTTGGCCTGTCGGTTGAGCTGCAGAATGGTACCAACCCGATCATCTTCGAGGCGATGGATTCCGGTGCGATGCATGTCCATCCCGAGGTTTGGCTGCCTAACCAGCAGAACTTGCATGACACGTTTGTCACTGAAAAAGGCAGCGTCAAATTCAACCCGAACGCTGTTCTGTCCGACCAGCAGATCTGCGTCACCAAGGACACTCAGGAACGGACCGGTATCAGCGCGCTCAGCGATCTGACCGATCCGGACATGGCGGCAAATTTCGACACCGATGGTGATGGTCTGGGCGAGATGTGGATCGGCGGCGCGGGCTGGGCCTCGACCAATGTCGAGAAAATCCGGGCAAAATCCTATGGCTATGCCGAGACCATGAACTTGATGGAAATGGACGAGGCACTGGCGCTGGCGCAGGTCGACAATGCCGTCGCGCAGGGTCAGAACATCGTGTTCTACTGCTATACGCCGCATCACATGTTCTCGCTCTATGATTTGGTGCCGCTGACTGAGCCTGCCTATGACGAGGCGCAGTGGTCGATTACCCAGCCAACGGATGACCCAAACTGGCTGGAGGTTTCGACCGCACCGACCGCGTGGGATGCGGCCAAGCTGCACGTGTTCTACTCCTCGGCATTGGAAGAGGCGCAGCCCGAGGCGGCGGATATGCTGTCCAAGGTCAAGCTGAGCACTGATCAGGTTAATGCGATCGTTTATGCCTTGTCCGTGGATGGGATTGATCCGGCGGAATACGCCCGTCAGTGGGTCGATGAAAACACCGATCTGGTGGATTCCTGGTTCAACTGACAATCACCGGGCGGCACGAATTTCGTGCCGCCCAACACTCCCAAACATCTTTGGTCAGGCCGGGAGCAAGCCATGACAGACGACGTAATCACTCTGGACGGTGTCTGGAAGATATTTGGCCCCAACGCAGATGCAGCCATGTCGGCCATTCGCGAAAGGGGCCTTGGCAAACCTGAAGTATTGCAGGAGTTCGGTTGCGTGGTGGGGATCGCCGACGTTTCGTTTTCCGTGAAACGGGGCGAGATTTTCTGCGTAATGGGCCTGTCGGGGTCTGGTAAATCTACCATGGTGCGCCATTTGAACCGACTGATCGAGCCCACTGCAGGCAGTATCGACGTGATGGGCAATGACATGTTGAACCTGTCCGACAATGAGTTACGCGACATGCGTGCCAACAACATCGGCATGGTATTTCAGCACATGGCGCTGCTGCCGCACCGTACCGTCCGAGACAACGTAGGCTTTCCCCTGCAAGTACGTGGCGAACCAAAATCGCGACGCTGGGAAGTGTCGCAGCGCTGTCTGGAACGGGTCAACCTGACGGGGTATGAGGACCGGTTCCCAAGAGAACTATCCGGCGGCATGCAGCAACGGGTCGGATTGGCGCGGGCCTTGGCCTCGGATCCTGACGTATTGCTGATGGACGAGCCGTTTTCTGCGCTTGATCCGTTGATCCGTCGTCAATTGCAGGATCAGTTCATGGCGTTGTCGGCTGAACTGCACAAAACCACCGTATTTATTACTCATGATCTGGATGAGGCGATCCGCATCGGCAACCGTATTGCTATAATGAAAGACGGACGCATCGTGCAGATTGGTACGCCCGAGGAAATCGTGACCCAACCCGCCGACGACTATGTACGTGACTTTGTGGACGGTATTTCCAAGCTGAAGCTGGTCTTTGCCCATTCGATCATGGTGCCGATCAGCGAATATGTGCCCTCGCGCCCGGTGAATTTCGATGAAAGCCCTCGCGCGCATCACGGCACCGATCTAGATCATCTGATCGATATCGCCATCACCACTGACAACGTGATCGTCATCACCAGCGATGACGGTGCAGATATCGGCGTGGTCGATCGGGCAACGCTGCTGAAAGGTATTCAGGGGGGCAAGGCATGACCGATGCAACCATGACAGAAACAGGAATGATGGGCGCGGGGGATGCGGTGGTCAAGAACCACAGCGTCGAGGCTTTTGCGGTCGAAAACGCAGAATACTACGCTACCGAGTTCGCTAAAATACAAGGCCAGACCGGCTTTGCCTGGTCGTGGAACACGATGGCTGCTGTGTTCGGTCCGATCTGGGGCGCGGCGCGTGGGGCCTGGGGCTTCTTTTGGATTTTTCTGGTACTGGAACTTTTTGCGCTAGTGCAACTTGGCCGAGGCTTGTGGGGCCAGTTGGGGGCCGACCAACTGGAGCGCTACAACCGCTTGCTGGAAAATATCGCCAAGCGAGAGGCGCAGGCGGCCGAGCTGACCGCCTCGGGGGACGTTGCAGGCGCCGATGCCAAACTGAAGATCGCCGATAACCTGCGCGGTGCAGCGGATAAGGCGTTTGAGGCCGCGAATGCTGCCTCAAACGAAGCAACCGGTATCCTGATCACCGGTTTGGTCCTGCTGGTCCTGGTCAAGCTGGCTGAGGGGTTCTATGCCAACTACGCCTATGAGGCGCAGTATCTGCGCTGGCGCGCTTCGCAGAAGGAACAGGCAGGTATCAACCGTTCAAGCATCATGTTCGGTCTGCTGGGTCTACTGGCAATCTGGCCGCTGACCTTGATCCGCTTTACCGTCGCTGATCCTAACGCTTTTGTCGCCAAGCTGACCGGCGGGCTGCTGGGGGATCGGATTTCAATCACAGAATTCCCTGTGGGTCGCGAGTACTTCGCCTATCTGTCCAAGAAAGGGGACGCGGGTTTCGACTGGCTGGCTAACAATTTCGGCGATGTATTCGACGGGGTAACCGCCGGTATCCGCTGGGTGCTGGATGGGCTGGAAATCCTTTTGATCCAGACGCCCTGGCCCGTGGTGATGTTTGTAACCGTGGTGCTGGCACTGCGGCTTGCAGGGCCAAGGGTGGCGATCTTTACGGCCGCATCGCTGGCCTATCTCGCCTTCATGGGCCTGTGGGAACTGTCGATGATCACCATCGCGTTGATTGGCGCCGGGGCGTTCCTTTGCATTGTGATCGGTATTCCGCTGGGCATTTGGTTCGGCAAATCCAAACGCGCTTATGCCTTTGCCGAGCCGGTGTTGGACTTTATGCAGACCATGCCCGCGTTTGTCTATCTGATCCCGATCATCGCCTTTTTCGGCACCGGCAAACCACCGGGCGTTCTGGCAACGCTGGTCTTTGCCATGCCTCCCGTTATCCGCCTGACGGCGCTTGGAATGCGCGGTGTGCCGGAAACCACCAAAGAAGCCGCAATCGCCTTTGGTTGTTCGAAACGGCAATTGCTTTTCAACGTCGAACTGCCGCTTGCGCTGCCGTCGATCATGACGGGTATCAACCAGACCATTCTGATGTCGCTATCGATGGTGGTTATCGCCTCGCTGATTGGGGCCGAGGGCCTGGGCGCGCTGATTTTGGAAGCGCTGCAATACGCGGCCAAGGGACAGGGGCTGCTGGGCGGTCTGGCCATTCTGTTCTGCGCCATGGTGATCGACCGGATAGCCCAAGGCATGTACCGCCGTAAGGTGGGCAGGTCATAGGTTTCCTCCCCCCAACTGCTCCGGCGTACTGTTGCGCCGGGGCGTTCTTTTAAGGTCAAAATGGAATTGTGGAATGGCTGACGAACATCTGAAATCCATGATGGACAATCTCTATTGGTGGGGTATTCCGACCATGTTCCGATGTCCTAACGAAGGCCCGCAAGGGCTGGACATCGCCCTTGTAGGCGTGCCGCACTCCGCTGGCAATGGAACCACTGAGCGGGATCAGCACCTTGGCCCGCGCGCGCTGCGCAACGTATCCTCGGTTGCGCGGAGGGTGCATAGTGAGTTTCAGATTGACCCATGGACCGCGGCGAAGATTGCCGATGTCGGAGATGTGCCCTTTCCCCGCGCCAATGACAACGAAGACTGTATCGAGCAGATTACCCGGTTCTACAACGAAATCGACGCGGCGGGGGCCCGCCCGATTTCGGTCGGCGGCGATCATTCGATCACCGGGGGCATCGTGCAGGCGCTGGGACGCGGCAATATAACGGGAGGCGAGCCGGTCTGTTTTCTGCACTTCGATGCCCATACGGATGTCTTCACAAAGGTTGATCACTTCCTCGGCGCCAAGAAATCGGCCGCCCATTGGGGCGCTTATCTTGTCGATCAGGGCAATGTCGATCCGCACCATTCGATGCAGATTGGTCTGCGCGGCCACGCGCGCACACTGGACTGGCTGCAGCCCTCGTATGACTACGGCTACAACGTCGTGACGATGAAGGAATTCCGCAAACGCGGGATTGAGGATGTCGTGGAGCAAATAAAGGACGTCATGGAAGGCAGGCCAGTATATATCACCTTTGATCTGGACTGTTTGGATCCGTCGATCGCGCCTGCTGTGTCGAACTTGGAACCAGGTGAAAAAGGGTTCGACATTGACGAGGCCGTAACCCTGCTGCGCGCGGCGCGCGGGATGAACATCGTCGGTGGTGATATCGTTTGCATGATGCCGACCAAGGACAGCCCCAATCAGATCACGGCTCTGACGGCTTCGGCGATCATGTTTGAAATGATCTCGATGGTGGCGGAAAACGTGAAGACGGAGACAGCACAGTGAACAAGCAGGGTAGCGATTTCTTTCAACCGGTTTCGGCAATGGAACTGGCACGGTTTGCAGGCGTACCGACCTTCATGCGGCTGCCCGCTCTGACGCCGGATCATCCGCGATATTCCGAGGTACAGATGGGTCTGGTCGGCGTGCCCTGGGATGGTGGTACCACTAACCGCCCCGGTGCGCGGCACGGGCCGCGCCAACTGCGTGACTATTCCACCATGATCCGCGCAATGAACCCTGCCACGGGCGTCAGTCCGTTCTCATCTGTCAATTGTGCCGATCTGGGGGATGTGCCGCCGAACCCGGTGGACATCCACGACAGTCTGGATCGGATCACTGCGTTCTACGCTAATTTGAAGGCGAACGGCATCACCCCGATGACGGCAGGTGGCGACCATCTGGTGACTTTGCCGATCCTGCGGGCACTGGCGGCTGACGGCCCGCTTGGTCTGATACAATTCGACAGCCACACCGATCTGTTCGACAGCTATTTCGGCGGAAATAAATTCACTCACGGCACGCCTTTCCGCCGCGCTATCGAGGAAGGGCTGGTCGATCCGCACCGGTTTGTGCAGGTCGGAATACGGGGCACCGCGTATAATACCGAGGATATTGACTGGGGTATCGATCAGGGCGTTCGCATCATCCGCATCGAGGAATTGTTCGAACGTGGCATCCCGCATGTCATGGCCGAAGTGCGAGAGATTGTCGGCAAACAGCCGACCTATTGCACCTATGATATCGACTTTGTTGATCCGACCTATGCCCCGGGAACCGGCACGCCTGAAATCGGCGGGCCGAACAGTTTTCAAGCGCAGCAAGTGATCCGCGAGCTGGCGGGTGTCAATCTGATTGGGGCTGATCTGGTTGAGGTGGCGCCTCCTTTTGATGCTGCAGGTGGCACGGCCTGGCTGGGTATATCTTTGATGTTTGAGCTTATATGTGTGCTGTCTGAAACAGTTGCGAAGAACACGCCTTGAGTGCGGCTCTGTGCTGAAGGTTAATCAGGCGGCTGGCTTATTTCGCCACTTGGACAGGATGAAATCCAGGGTTTTGCCGTGTTTATATACAGCGCGATAGAGATTGGCCCACGTGCCTTTCACTTTGATGTGCATTTCATCCACTATCCAAGAGCGGTCGCTCAGAACCTTACGACGACGCGCTGCTTCAGCGATTGCGCCTGCACACCGATACTCGCTCAAGCCCCCCGTGTTCTTTGGTTCTGACCCTGTGTCCCAATCAAACAACGATGGAAACGCGAACTGGCGACCCGGCGTTTTTCTTGACGAGATGTCGTCGTTACCGCTTGCTTGACATAAAGCACCGCAAAGAAAGACGCCTTTTGCCTCATACCCATCCCTCCGACGCGTTCTACCTTGAATTTGACCCTGCGGCGGATCAAACGGCTGCGTTGGAATGTGCATTTATTCTGCGAGATCGAGGTAAGTTTAGCCGGATAAGCCAAACAGAATTCGCGTCGCATCTGACAACCGTTCGCTTCGCCTATGATGCCCGCGCATGTTCAGGGCAGCCCGAAATTATGGTGACACCACCGGGAACTGCGCCCCGTCAGCGAATGGCTCCGGACAATGGGTGGGTCTTTGGTGCCAAATTTCGCTGTTGTATTGGCGAAGCGTTGCAGGCCATTGCCCCGGATGATCTGGCCAAAATAAAGCAAAAGCACATGAAGCTAATGAAGGCGGACCTGCCTTTTGCCGAGCTCGAAACCGAATTCCGGGCTGCAACCCGAAACCTGTGCGACCTCCTGAATCTTGAGCGTCAAGGGTCTGTGCAAGCGGACAGATTTCGCCCTGACCGTCCCATGAGCAGGCGCACCGAGCGCCGTCGCTTTCAGGCTCTAACCGGGTTAGCTCCCAAACGGCACAACACCTTGTCGCGGTTTCATAGGGCCTTGACTGAATTGGCAAAAAACGACCAAAGCCTGAGCGACATCGCCTATGGTTGCGACTATTCGGACCAACCCCATTTTTCCAGAGACTTTCGTAAAATGTCCGGCAAGACGCCCCGGCAATTTTCCAATCTGTGGAAGGCCCACTCTGTCCATTTCGTTCAAGACCGCGACCCAGGTTCCACCATACGATTGGCTATCTCGTTCGATTGATGAACAGCCAGTATGGAGGGAGCAGGCGTGTCGGAACACAAACCCAGAAGTGCCGATTATCAGGCGAAAGTTCGCAGCAGTTTTGCCAAACAGCCCGCGATGGGTTCGCTGGGCATTGAGATCGTCGCTCTTGAACCGGGAAAGATCGAATTGATGATGCCCTACAGTCCGGATTTCACGCAGCAACACGGTTTCATTCATGCCGGCATCGTCTCGACAGCGCTCGACAGCGCGTGTGGATATGCGGCCTTTTCGCTGATGGAGGACGATGCCGCGATTTTAACCGTCGAGTTCAAAACCAACCTGCTTGCCCCTGCAGATGGCGACAGGTTCCTGTTCCGGGCGGAGGTGGTCAAACCTGGGCGCACATTGACCGTGGTGAATGCAACTGCATATGCGGTCAAGGGCGGGACCGAGAAGGTAATAGCCACCATGACAGGAACCATGATGGCCATCGTCGGCCGCAGCGGGATCAGGCAATGACTTTTTGTTTTGGAGAACGCGCTTTCTCTCCAAGACGCCGCCATTGCAGACCGCTGAATTCTCGCATGGACCGGGCATTGAGAACCACAGTGTCGCATAACGGTTGACCGGACAAATGGTGAGTTCTCGTTGTTTTCTAGAACTTCGGCTTTGCTATCGCCTGCCAACTTGATGATCGCCAACCCAGGCGCGCTGATCCCAGGATGTGATTTCACTCGTCAACCACCTCATTACAGGTCCTTGATCGGTCGCGTTTGTAGCAAGGAAATCCACCGTCTTTAGGATCGCGTTCTGGGCGAATTCGTACTCCAGAACCTTCAACTCGCCGCGCAAGACTTCTTGCTCCACCGAAACGACTGGCAATTCGGCCCAGCTCAGGCGTTCTATCACAAGTGCCTTTCTGGTGGTCGGGGTGTTTGAGATCCAGATATTAGGGCTGAACACGCGTTCGCCTGTGGTTTTCGGTTCTAAATTTCGTTCGACTGCCTGACGGTATTGCGACAGATCTTGCCGGCCTACAGTTGCCAGCCTAGCCAGCGGGTGGTCAACGTGGCACACGGGCACGATCCTCTGAAACCCGACGCCCAGACACCTGTAGCTGCGCGCTCCCTTTGGCGCCTCACTTACGAAAACAGCGTCCGCTTCACCTGTTTCAACTGCGTTTAGAACAGAAGACCTCGAAAGCTGCTCTACCTGGAGTTCTACGCTTGGGAATCTGTCGGCCATGCCTGAGATCAGACTTCGAACCCGATCCACCAACAAACCGTCTTCGACAAAGAAGGAAAATTTGGGCTCAACAGTTCCGCAGAGCGCCTCAGCTTGCCCGCGAAGCATGTCTATGCTGCTCAACACCGACCTTGCGTGCCTCAGAATTGATTCACCGGATTTCGTTAACACTGGGCGATAGCCATCCCTGTGGAACAGATCCAGATCTAGATCAATCTCCAGATTGGAGATCGTCGCGCTAACGGCAGATTGTGCTTTTCCCAGCTTTCGTGCAGCGGCCGAGAACGAGCCGCATTCAACTGCGGTGACAAAAGCGCGTAACTGTTCGATTTCGGGCATTCGAAACTCTATCGGAATTTTATATGGACTTTAACTTTCTATATCGGCCCTGCCTCTGATTAAAGAGCGTCTGATCACCAGATATCTACTTTGAGGAAACACGGTATGAAGGCGCACTCCCCACTAAGTTTGGCAGCGGTAATTGCGTGCACATTCTCTGTCGGCACAGCGACCGCGCAAACTAACGCCTGCAACACTGATTTGGACATTGATCTGCCATCGGAGTGTGAACACGTGAAAGTTACCCATCCGGTTGAGGGGCTTGAGAATTTTCGCGAACTCACGACGCCGGATAAGGGGATCAAGCCTGGTGTTCTCTTTCGTTCGGATCAATTGGATGACCTTTCCGACGTCGCCATTGCCAAGTTGAATAGCCTTCGCATAGAAACCATCGTTGATTTGCGCGCCCCGGAAGAACTGAAAACACACCCGAACGCGCAGATTCCTTCCGTAGATTTCACCGTCAATCTGCCTATAGGATCAGACCCCGCCGACATCGCCAAGATCATGCCTATAGAGATCGCGTCGCAAATCCGTCCGATGTGGTTCGACGGAAAGTTCGAGGAGATCGACCGGTTGCTTGCGGATCACAATGTAGATCTGCGCCAGATCAGGATCGACCGCTACCAGGACTTTGCAACCAAGTTTGATCCGCAAGTGTCGCGGTTCCTGCATTTGCTGACAGATGCGAACAACTTTCCGATGCTCTTTCATTGCGCCGGGGGAAAGGACCGCACGGGATTCATGGCCGCCATCACCATGCTGACTTTGGGCTACTCCGAAGAAGACGCTCTGCGCGACTACCTCACCACCAATGCCTTTACCTATGACGAGCTGGAGCATCTTGTTGGCATGGGCCCTCACTCGCTACGCCCCGCCTTCGGCGCGCATCCGGAACAAATCAGGGCTTCCATCCAGGCGGTCAAAGATGCTCATGGCTCTTTCGATACCTATCGTCGCGATGTTCTCGGCATCAGTGATGAAGAGGTCGAAGCGATCAGGAAAAACTTGCTCGTTCAGAACTGAAACACCAGTAGCGCCATGCAAAAACTACTAAAGATTGCGGTACTGTTTCTAGCCGCGGGGTGCAGCACGGGCCGGTTGGTCGATGCACCCAAAAACCTTGGTGACTTCAAGCTGGGACACAGCGTCGTAGTCGCCGATTCCGCCGGTAGCATCCCGCTCTCGCGCCGGGCTTCCGAACTGGAACTGAAGCGTAGTGTGGACCAGGCAATTGACGAACGGTTTGGTGACTACCCCGGCACCCGATTTTATCATATTGCAGTCAGTATTGGGGGCTACATGCTGGCCCCGCCGGGTATACCAATCTTGCTGAGCCCAAAATCGGCTCTGATTGCCGAGGTTTCTGTCTGGGATGATGCGGCACGCCATAAACTGACCGATCAACCCAAGCAATTCACAGTGTTTGAAGACACGACACTGGCGTCTTTCGCCGCTGGTTCAGGTTATGTGCGCACGAAGCAAGAACAGTTGGACGGACTATCCGAAAATCTGGCGCAACAGATTGAAGCCTGGCTTGTGGAGCAACACCAGGAAAACGGCTGGTTCAATCGAGACGGTTCAGAAGGTCGACCAGAATCTCAAGAAACGTCTTAAAATGACAACAAAAAATTGCTCGGCGATGGCTTAGAATCGTTTACCTGAAGGCAATCGGAAACAAGAGTTCGAAGTTGCCATATTCTGCAATCAGTTCAATTGGCAGGTCGCAGCCCGAAGGGGACAATTCAAATCCGCGGGTCGGCGGAATGCGGGCTTTTGCAGCAATGATTGCTAACGTTGGCTTTGCTCCGAGTTGCCCTTTCGAAACACATTCGATTGAGAAGGGATGCTGTTCGGGTATCAAGCACTGTCAAGAATTTTTTGTGCCAACTTCCGGTGGGGTTGGTCAAGCATCTGACCATCCAACTGAGCCACGCCGTTTTCGGTTGCTTCTAACAATTCAACAACCTTCGCGGCCCAGTTCTTTTCAGCCTGATCGGGCCTAAGATTTGCTCGAATGTGCCCGACCTGGACCGGGTGAATGGCCATCTTGCCATCGAACCCGGACTGTTTTGCTTGCCGTACTTCTTCGACGAGACCCGCCTCATTTCGGAAATCGGTGTATACGGCATCAATTGCCAACACGCCCGCGTCCCGTGCTGCAAAAAGGGCTAGATTACGGGCCATGGCAAAGGGCGAGAGGTAGTGGCCTTCGTCTGATCGGTTCGCGTACGCGGTAATGTCTGCCTTAAGATCCTCTCCGCCCCAGGCCAAGCCCATCAGCATCGGGTGCGACCAATCCAGCCGCATCAGGTTGCGCACTGCGCGGACTGTCTCCGTGCAGATGGCCAGGATGCCGGGCAGATGTTCGGGATCATGAGATCGGATTATAACCGCCAAGGCTTCGATATCCTGTGGCCCTTCGCATTTCGGCAGAACATAGCCATCGGGGCGTCCCGCAATCGTTTCGGCCACGTCTTCAGCCGTACGCCCCGTAGACAAGTCATTAACCCGGACATAGCGCGCAGGTTGTGCCTTTTTGCGTAGCGCCGCCGAGGTCAACGAACGTGCAATACTCTTCCTGTCGAGGGTCACGGCATCTTCAAGGTCCAGTATCAACACATCCGCATCACTCCCCAAAGCCTTACACAGCTTTTTCGTGTCATCTCCGGGCACAAACAGCCAGGAACCGAAGGCATGAGGGGGGAGCTTCATCAGTTTCTCCTATTCAGGAAGCAATTGAGCCAGTGAGACTATGTAGGTATCGACACTGTCCCGGTTCGGATCGAACCATTCCAGCGACCAGTTGAGCGCCCCCAACAGGGTATGGCGTAGATGTCGTATCTGTGCCGCTTCTGCCGAGGGGCCCAGATAGGCCGAGATGATGTCATCCCAGTCTCGGTCATAGCCTTTGCGCACTTCTGTCAATTCGGCGCGCACCGCATCCGGCACGAACGGATAGCAACGAATGTGGGCCGAAGAGAAATCACTTGCCGACAGCAGAGTTTCTAAGTGAACGCGCATTGCGGTAATCAGGCGGTTTCGGGCCGTAGCTTCGTCCTGTTCCTCCAATGCCTTTTGCACAGCCTGTTGAACTACCTCGACCCCAAGGCGCATGACTTCGGTGGCCAGCGCATCTTTGGAGGGGAAATGGTAATACAGGCTTCCCGCTTTCATGCCGACCTCGGTGGCCAGGTCCCTTAGGGACATTTCAGCATAGCCATTTCGGCGCATCTTGCTTGCGGCAACAGCAAGTATTTCCTGGCGTGCGGTCGCGGCTTTGGTTTTTTGGCGCGGTTTTTGCGTGGTCTCGGGCACGATCACTCTCCTGAACTTCGGAACAGGAGTCTTTCCAACTCCTGTTCCAACTGCAAGGGGATCACATCCGTTTGGCGATCTCTTCCAGCATGACTTCCGTTGCGCCGCCGCCGATGGACTGAACACGGGCATCGCGCGACATGCGTTCGACGGCGCTTCCACGCATGAAGCCCATACCGCCGTGGTATTGGACGCAGGCATACATGACCTCGTTCACCAATTCGCCGCAGTAGGATTTGATCATCGAAACCTCACGCACCAGGTCTTCACCCGCTGCTGCTCTTGCCGCGGTGGCATAGATCATCTGGCGCCCGGCTTCGACCTTGGCTGAAAGCTCGGCAAGCCGCTTGCGGATCACCTGTTTGTCCCAGAGAGGTGCTCCAAACGCCTTGCGATCCTTCACATATTGCACGGTCAACTCGATTGCAGCTTGCGCCTCGCCCATGGCCATCGCACCAAGAACCAACCGTTCGTTCTGGAAATTCTTCATGATTTCGTAGAAACCTCGGCCTTCCTGACCAAGCACATTCTCAACCGGCACACGAACATCCACGAAAGACAGCTCTGCCGTGTCCGAACTGTTCCAGCCGTGCTTTTTCAAGGATCGTGAGACCGTGAACCCCTCCACGCCCTTTTCGACGATGAACATTGTGACGCTCTGGCTTGGCGTGCCTTTCGGGTCGGTCTTGGCGGCGACGCAGAACACGTCGCCAAGCACCCCGTTTGTGATGAAGGTTTTGGCACCATTCAGGACGTAGTGGTCGCCCTCACGCCGTGCCGTAGTGCGAATGCCTTTCACATCCGACCCGGCATCAGGTTCCGTCACCCCCACTGCAGTAATGATCTCTCCAGAGATCACCCTGGGCAGGTATTTCTGCTTCTGTTTCTCATTGCCGGCGTTGAAGATGTGGACCGACGCCATGTCGGTATGAACCAGCGCAGTGATCGCCACTCCGGCATAGGTGCTGCGCCCCAACTCTTCGGCCAGAACGACCGTGGCGCGTTCGTCCATGTCCGAACCACCATATTGCTCAGGGTAAGTGATACCAAAGAACCCGAGCTCACCCATTTTGCGTAGGAGTTTGCGGGGCGTGGCCCCTTCCTCTTCCCATGCCTCCGCGTGAGGTTTGATTTCCTCTTCGACAAAACGGCGCACCTGGGCGCGCAACATGTGGTGCTCCTCCTCGAAAAAGAAGCTGCTGGAGGTCGTGGCGTCAAATCCGAGTGCCGTCATGGCGATTCTCCGTTGGTTTGGCCTGTTGACAGCTTTTCTAACGGTCGTTAGGTAGTTTTACAACCCAAAATTAGAGCAAGGGATTCGACTATGACGGACATCACCGATCTGGTTGCCCAACTGAGGGAAAGGCACATGCATGCCTCACAAGGGGGCGGAGAGAAGTTCCGCGCCCGCCATAATGAGCGTGGCAAGCTGTTCGTGCGTGATCGGATCGAGATGATCCTCGATCCCCGAAGCGCGTTTCTGGAATTGTCCCCGCTTGCGGCGCATGGCCTGTACGGCGGTGAAGTACCCGGTGCCGGGATCGTTACGGGCATCGGTATGATCCATGGTTGCAGCTGCATGATTATCGCAAATGATGCGACCACTAAGGGTGGGTCCTTCTTTGCCGAAACCGTGCGCAAGCATTCCAGAGCGCAGGAAATTGCCCAGCAACATCGTTTGCCCTGCATCTACCTGGTGGATTGCGGCGGCGCTTTTCTACCTGAGCAGGATCGCGTCTTTCCCGACCAGGATCATTTCGGCGGCGGCTTCTGGCGTCAGTGCCAGATGTCGGCTGCAGGCATCCCGCAGATCTCGGTGGTTTTTGGCGGCTGCACTGCAGGTGGCGCCTACATACCCGCGCTCTCGGATCAGGTGATCTTGGTTAAGGGCACCGGGCGCATCCATCTGGGTGGTCCACCCATCGTCAAGGCCGCGATCAACGAAATTGTGGACGGCGAGACCCTTGGCGGGGCGGAAATGCACACGCAAGTCTCTGGTGTCAGTGACCATATTGCAGCGGATGAGGAAACCGCCCTGCAAAAGCTCCGCGAGATCATCGCCAATTTAGGTGACTGCCGCCGTATCACGCCTCCTTCTCAGGCCAGCTGTCCCCCTTCGCCTACCCACGGAGAAACTCAAGATCACGCCCCGGTTGATCTCAAACGCCCAATCGATATGCGCGCGCTGATCAAGACCATGGTGGACGGGTCGGAGTTCTCCGAGTTCAAACCGGATTACGGCAAAACCCTGATCACCGGCTTTGCGCACATTCATGGCTACCCCGTTGGCATCCTTGCCAATGACGGGGTGCTGTTTTCCGAAAGTTCGGTCAAGGGCGCGCATTTCATCGAGCTGTGCGATCAACGCCAGATTCCGTTGATTTTCCTACAAAATATCACTGGCTTCATGGTTGGTGCCGAGGCCGAACGCGGAGGCATCGCCAAGCACTCGGCCAAGCTGGTCTATGCGGTGTCCAACGCACGGGTGCCCAAATACACAGTGCTGGTTGGCGGTTCCTATGGCGCAGGCAACTACGGCATGTGCGGTCGAGGATTCCGCCCGCGTTTCCTGTTTTCATGGCCCAATGCCCGGATTGCCACAATGAGCCCGGACGTGGCCTCGACTGTCGTCACCGATCTGCGACGCGCCAGCTTGAAATCCCCTGCCACTGAAGAAGATATCTCCGAACTGGATACCCGCACTCGCGCCCAATTCGAAGAACAGTCCGACCCCTACTATGCCACCGCCCGGCTCTGGGATGACGGCATCATCGAACCCAACCAGACCCGCGACGTTCTTGGCCTCTGCATCGCCTTGGCGGCCGGGGAAGATCAGGATACAGGCCCGCGCCCGGTCTACAGAATGTGAGGCCCGACATGTTTGATAGCCTTCTTATCGCCAACCGCGGTGAAATCGCCTGCCGCATCATCAAAACCGCCCGAAAAATGGGTCTGCGCACCATTGCTGTCTACTCGGATGCGGACGCCGGGGCGTTGCATGTGCAGATGGCCGATCAGGCCGTGCATATCGGTCCCGCCGCAGCTGCTGATAGTTACCTGTGCACCGATCGCATTCTGGACGCTGCCCGAAAGACCGGTGCGCAGGCCATCCACCCTGGCTATGGCTTCCTGTCCGAGCAACCCGATCTGGTGCAAGGCTGTGCCGATATGGGCATTACTTGGGTAGGGCCGCATATTGCAGCGATCACCTCGATGGGCTCGAAGATCGAGGCGAAAATAATTGCCGAGGCCGCAGGCGTGCCCTGCATCCCCGGCTATGCCGGCGCCGATCAGTCCGATGACACCCTGATCGCAGCCGCCCGCGATATCGGGCTGCCTGTCATGGTCAAGGCCAGTGCTGGCGGCGGCGGCAAAGGAATGCGTGCGGTCTTTGATCAGGAAGAGCTTGCCGCCGCCATTTCAGCCGCCCGTACCGAGGCGAAACGGTCGTTCGGCGATGACCGGCTTCTGGTGGAAAAGCTTATCCAGAATCCGCGCCATATCGAGGTTCAACTCCTCGGCGACAAGCATGGGCACATGCTGCACCTGTTCGAACGCGATTGTTCGGTGCAGCGCAATCATCAGAAACTGCTGGAAGAAGCCCCCGCACCAAATTTGCGCGCCGACACCCGCGCAGCGCTTTACGAGGCCGCCACCGGGCTGGGCCGCAGGATCGATTATGACAGCGCCGGCACAGTTGAGTTCATCATTAATGCCGAAACCGAGGATTTCTATTTCCTTGAAATGAACACAAGACTTCAGGTTGAACACACGGTGACCGAGGAAATTACCGGGCTAGATCTGGTGGAGCAGCAATTGCGTGCCGCAGCAGGAGAGCCTCTTGCAATCACTCAAGATCAAGTCACGTGCTCCGGCCACGCTATCGAGGCCCGCCTGACCGCCGAAGATGCAAGCGATGGGTACCGGCCAGAGACAGGAATGATCCTGCACTGGTCGGTCAGCCCCGAGTTGCGCAGTGACAGTGGTATTCAGACCGGGTCCGTTATCGGGTCGAGCTATGATTCCATGGTGGCCAAGTTAATCGCGCACGGAAGCGATCGCGAAATGGCCTGTCAGAAACTCGCCAAGGGGTTGGAGCACCTGGAAGTGGCAGGTCTGAAGACCACACGCTTATTCCTGCGTGATGCTATTCTGCGCGAACGGTTCCTTTCCGGTCGTGCCACAACCGACTTCCTGCCGCAAGAATGGCCTGACGGCTGGCAACCAGAGGAAAATGAAAGCCTGACCCTTGCGGCACTTGCATTGCATGTTCAGCCGAAACTGGCGACCTCTCCTTGGCAGAATGTCCAAGGGTTCCGCCTGTTGCAAGCCGCCGGACATCCGGCGCGAACCACCTATCTGGATGCGCAGGACCCCACACAGCGCGTGACGCTTGCGGACACGCCCGAAGGGATCTTGGTTACACGGGATGGCCGTTCGGAAACGGCTCAGGCGGTTTGGAGCGATCCACATACACTGACCGTCGTCCGGGACGGTGTTCAAGATCGAATTGGCGCAGTGATTTGCGGGGAAGTTGTCCATCTCTGGGGGCGGAATTTCGATGCTACGCATCAGGCCGTCATGCTGGGGGATTTCAACGCCACGCGACAGGAAGACGTTGCTGCATCTCCCGACCACATCACGGCACCGATGCCCGGACTGATCGTCGAGCTGCGCGCCGAACTGGGGGCAGAGGTGGCCGAGGGGGACACGCTTGTGGTGATGGAATCCATGAAGCTTTTGATGGAGTTGAAGGCCAACACCGCGGGCACGGTTGCGGGCATCCAGACAGAAGCAGGCAAGACCGTGGAGGCGGGTTCATTGCTTGTTCGACTTAATCTGACAGACGTGGAGGGCTAACCCATGGCCGGACTTTGGTTCGAAGAGTTTACCCAGGGAATGGTGATCGACCATGCGATCACCCGCACGATCACCGAGGCGGACAACATGTTTTTTTGCTCGCTCACCTACAACTCGCAACCCCTTCATATCGACCGCCACTTTGCAGAGAAAACCGAGTTCGGTAAGCCATTGGTGAATTCGCTGTTTACCCTTGGTGCGATGATCGGCATGTCGGTCAATGAAACCACACTTGGCACGACCATCGCCAATCTGGGCATGAGTGATGTTTCCTTCCCTGCACCGGTCTTTCATGGCGACACGCTTCGTATCCAGACCACGGTCGAAAGCTCCCGGGAAAGCGGTTCCCGGCCTGATGCAGGGATCGTGAATTTCTTACATGAAGCACGCAATCAGGATGGCGTTCTGGTCGCCAGCTGCAAGCGTGTGGCCTTCATGCGCAAAAGGCCAGCAACATGACCGTGGTCCAACCTCTGGCTGGGCTGAAGGTTCTGGAATTCGACGCCATCGGCCCGGTACCCTTTTGCGGCATGATGCTGGCCGATCACGGAGCAGAAGTCATCAGGATCACACGCCCCGGAGGGCAGCCGAATGGCGTAGATGTTGGCGACAGTGACATGCTGCTGCGCGGTCGCGCCGACGAGATACCCGTAGACCTGAAGTCAGAAACGGGACGCAACCGGGTGTGCGCCCTGCTTGCAAAGGTGGATGTCCTGTTGGAGGGGCACCGCCCCGGCGTCATGGAGCGATTGGGGCTTGGCCCCGAAACTTGTCATGAGGTAAATCCAGCTTTGGTCTATTGCCGTATCACGGGCTATGGGCAGAGCGGGCCGCTTGCTTTGCACCCCGGGCATGACATCAACTATATCGCCCAAACCGGCGCGCTGCACGCCATGGGGCCAGCGGATCAACCACCTTCACCCCCGCTCTCTCTGGTTGGCGATTTCGGTGGGGGCGGAATGCTGGGAGCGTTCGGTATAGTCGCTGCAGTTTTTGCTGCCCACACGACGGGTAAGGGATCTGTCGTCGATGCTGCCATGGTTGATGGCGCTGCCTTGTTGATGGCCCTGACTTACGGTTGGGCGAATGCGGGGGTCTGGCAACCAGGCCGAGAGGGCAACCTGCTTGATGGTGCCGCCCCGTTTTATCGTTGCTATCAGACCCGGGATGGCCGCTACATCGCAGCCGGGGCGATCGAGCCGAAATTCTACGCGGCCATGTGCGAGGCTCTGAACCTGATTGACCCTATTTTTTCCGACCAGATGAACCGGAAAAATTGGCCAGAGATGTGCAAGAAAGTTGCCAGCGCAATCGAGAGAATGAATTTGGACACTTTGCAGAGGGCAGTAGACACACCGGACGCCTGCCTCTCATGGGTGGTTCCAGTGGAAGAGGTCGGAAAGAGTGGCCATATGAAGTCTCGCCGGACAATTCTCCGAGATACCGGCTCGGTCTTCGTTTCTGCGGCACCTCGATTCACCCCGATAGAATGAATTAACTGATTGGGAGAAGTGAAACAGTAAACACTCAAACTGGTGCGAGCTGTTCAATGCAATGGCAGGTTTCGCCCTAATCAGCTTTCTTGCAGGCAGTAACCTGAAGGTCTGTTATGGGCCGCCCTCACCAAGAGCAAAGCGCTTGTCGATCGGATGCTGCGTTCGCTCCGAGGTCGGTAGTGAGCCCAGTCTTCTCCTTGAAGCGATCACAGCGAATGACGGCTTTCGAGAAAAAAGATGGGTCACCAAGATCGGTGACCCACTGATCTATTCATCCGCAGCAGCTTGCTGTCTTCGAGCGTTCTGCTGCCAAACTTGGCTCCGAGAAATCGGCGCCGCGGCCTAAAAACGTAAGATCCGACAGGTAGAATTCCGAGAACTTCTCTTCGAAGTCATCTGCCACAGATTTCGCATAGAGACCGGTCTCAGCAAGGGCGGACTGCCACGCTTGAACCTTCGGATAGTCGGCAAGGAAGTCGTATCCAGAATGCTCCCTGACAATTTGCGCCCGGTGCAATAGAGGAAGCCAGGCTATGTCCACATTTCCAAGCGTCTTCCCGTTGAAGAATGGGCCATCTCCCAGCTGCTTCTCGGCTTTCTCAAACGCCTTGGTCAGCTTGGCCTCACGGTCTGCAAGGACGGTCTGGTCTTTGCTTTGCATGGTGCTGCATTGAACCAGATAGTGTTTAGACGCCTGATAGCTCCATGCCCGATCTTTTGCGCGTTGGACCGGAGTAACGTCGCCCACGAGAGCCGGCGTCACCTCTTCGAGGTATTCAACGATGGCGTCGCTTTCAAAAAGCGCCTCGCCGTCTTCGGTGATCAGCATGGGAACCTGTCCGGTGGGAGAAATATCGAGAAACCACTGTGGTTTGTCGCTGAGGTTGATGAACTCGATGTCATATGGAACTCCTTTGGCTTCCAGTAACGCGGTCACACGCTGAACAAAGGGGCAAATTTTGAAACTCACGATTTTGATCATCGGTTTGTCCTTTCAATGTCGATGTCTATGAGTGAGACGCTCGGCATTCGAGAAAGACGAAGGTCGGATGAACTTTTTTAGTTGCACCGCTGAGCGGCCTTAGCAGGTATCGCACCCTCGCGACTTTCTGCTGTAATCCAATACTGATCCGTCGGCGGCAAAGGCGATGTCACAGCACTGATCAAAAAGTTTGCGCATTTCTTTCCGACTAGCCTGCACCCGCGACTTAAGCGTTGAGTAGCTAATGCCCAAACGCTCTGCATATTCCTTCTGAGATACACCCTCCAGTTCAACCGCGCGAAGAAGTTCTCCGGCCTCGCCGGGCAGTGCGTTCAGGAATGGCTCGACGCATCCTTCGAAGGCATGTTCGGCTACGGCGTCTTGCTGATCATACCAAAGGTCATCGGCCGAAATCGATGTTTCGTGTCTCTTCCGACGAAAGTGATCCATCAAGGCATTATTGGCGATCTGAAACAGCCAAGGCTTAATTTTGTCTTCGTTTTTCAGTGTGTGAAGGTTTCGAAACGTCTTCACCAAAGCGTCCTGTAGGACATCATCGACATCTGATGGATCGCGCAGTCGAGACAGCAGAAACGCCCGAAGAGATGACTGGTATTCTGCGACTACTGATTCCGCGTTCATATCTACACCTGCCGTTTTGCACTTTGTCTCTCGGTTTATCGCAGTGCACATCCATTGCTGACAAGTGATTGGCATGGGTTTCCTGCCAGCTTTGACCATTGGTTGGTGAATGCCAAACCTCTAATTCTGTTCTTGACTCTATTGTTACATTGGTACATTGGTAACAAATGACTTCAAGAGTAGAACGAACCCAAACTGGACTACGGATCGAGAAACGGTTGCTGAAAGTTCTCAAAGCTACTGCAGAGCATCTGGATATGTCGTTAGGCGATCTCGTTGAGGGTATCGCGCTGCACAGCTTTGAAAACAAACCACCATTCTCGCCGGAAACCATTAAGAAAATAGCGCAACTCAAGTCGGTGTATGACTTGGATTTGAGCGCGGAGGACAGTCACAAATTCAAGGAGGTCGACGATTGACCGAGACACCTGACATGGCCCCGATTACCGTCGCATTCGAAGCGCACGAGATTGATAACACGGCGTTTCACCACGCGGATCATGTTCGCGTGGCTTTCGATCTTCTTCGGAAATATGACTTTATCGATGCCGCCTCAATTTACGCGAAAGGCATCAGAACTTTGGCTACAATGGCCGGAGCACCAAGGAAATTCAATCTAACGATCACCTACGCCTTCATGAGCCTGATCGCTGAACGAATGGACAGTAATCCCAACGTAGATTTTGATGCGTTTGTTGCGGGCAACTCCGACCTCATGTCGAAGGACGTGCTAATGAAGTGGTATGACCGTGAAAGGCTCAACGCTGAGAAAGCTCGCTCAATCTTTCTTCTACCAAATGCTGCCTGAGCGATCGCTCTGGGCGCCACCAAAAGCAAAACTAGGCATTCAAAATCAACAAACGGATGACAGTTTTGCCCGCAATCTGCGAGTTAGCATGAACCTTGATCTCGCTCATGCAACGAATGTCTCTTCTGACGGGCCGCGTAGCAGCATCGCTGACCTGCGTTGATTGTCCGCTCAGGGCCACGAGCTGCCTCTTCCAGCCCGAAAAGGACTTCGCGCCAACTGGATATTTGCTCGGGCCTGGCCCTTACTCTACATCGTGATCGCCTGGATAGGTCGGTGGCAGTAGGAGGCAGGCAAAATGTCTGAAGGGGTGAAGCTTGCTTGGACGCAACTTGGATGGAATTTCCAGTAATCGCCACCTTTCATGCCTGGATCCGCTACCATTTTGAGCAAGAGCGATCCCTCTCTAGCCAGGACACTTTCGTGCAGACACGTTCCGCCGCTGCTGCAGTCCGGTCAGAGTAGATTGTGCCGGGAATTTCAGTTTGCTAACGTCAGGCACGCGCTGGGGAGGGCGGGTACACCTATATGTTGGACTATTCGCACAACGCTTGGCTTGTGGCGGCCTCTTTGGCCGTGGCGCTGATGGCCGGATTTACCGGCCTTTATCTGACGCATGGCGCGTCCCGGCTGGATAGCCAGCGCCGCAAGCTTGTCGTTGCTCTGGCTGCGGTCATTCTGGGCGGCGGTATCTGGTCGATGCATTTCGTTGCCATGCTGGGCCTGCAGCTGCCGATACTGTTTTATTACGACGCTCTGATAACTCTGATCTCCGCGCTTGTAGCGATCCTGATGGTTGGGCTGGCGCTGCTGTTACTGCATTTCCGTCCGCGTACGCCTCAGACGATGATCGGATCGGGGGTGATCGTGGGGCTGGGCATCGTGGTGATGCACTACATTGGTATGGCCGGAATGCAGCTATGCCGCCCCGTGTACAATGTTTTGGACGTAGCACTGGCGACGTTGGCCTCGGTGATCCTGTCGGTCGCGGCTATTTGGGTTGCTTATGGCAACCGCACGCAACGCAATATTCTGCTGGGCACAGTTTGCTTTGGTTTGGCCGTTTTCACTATGCACTTTGTGGCGACCAGTCTGACCGACTTTGTGGCAAGTGACACCGCTGGCGGTGCGGGGCCCGCGCTGGACAATCAGGTGTTGGCGATGGGCGTCACCGTTTCCGTTTTCCTGATCTGCGGAGCTTTTCTGCTAACCGGGATCTCGTTCATCGAACCGAAGGAAAAGTTGGTGCCCGAACGCCCGCTGGAACCTGCAACCCTGCGCGCCGGAGTTCCGTTCGAGCGTGAAGGCCAGACATATTTCACTGAGCCCGCCAGCATTGCCGCCATCCGGGCCGAGGGGCATTATACCGTTCTCTATATGGGTGCTGAAAAACTATTCTGTCCATGGTCGATCACCGAGGCTGAAAACCGCCTGAAACCGGACGGGTTTTTGCGCGCCCATCGCAGCTATCTGGTGAACCCCAAACACGTCTCTAGCTTTGAACGTCACAAGGACAACGGTACCTGTTATTTTGACGGGGTCGACGCGTTGACCAAAGTGCCGGTTAGCCGGTCCCGCCTGACGGACATTCGCGAGGCTCTAGGCCTCTGATCGCAGTTCGTGCAGCCTATTCGCATTTCGTGAAACAAGCCGCGCGACCTGTTCTCGACCGCTGGAAGCGTTAGGTCGTACGTTCTTTCCTACCTCGCAGGTTCCCCAAGGCATACCGCTCGGACCCAGGGAGGAAAAACATGATACCAGCCGGATTTGAGTATCACCGGCCAGGCGATATCGCCTCGGCCATTGGCATTCTACAAGAATATGGAGACGAAGCGCGCGTGATCGCGGGCGGTCACAGCCTGATCCCCATGATGAAGCTGCGCATGGCCGAGATGGGCCATTTGGTGGACCTTCAGGCGATTGACGAATTGAAAGGCATCGAGGTCGGATCCGACACCGTGACGCTTGGCGCGATGGTCACGCAGCATGAGTTGATCTCCCACGATGGTCTGGCTACCGCCATTCCGCTGATCCGCGAGGCTGCTTTGCAGATTGCGGACCCTCAGGTGCGTTACATGGGGACCGTAGGCGGCAACGTCGCAAACGGCGATCCGGGCAATGACATGCCCGGGCTGATGCAGTGCCTGAACGCAACGTTTGAGCTGTCCGGTCCGGATGGCACCCGCAGCGTCGCAGCCCGGGATTTCTACGAGGCCGCCTATTTCACCGCGCGTGAGGACGAGGAAATCCTGACCAGGATTTCGATCCCCGTGCCGGGTGCAGGTGTTGGCCAAGCCTATGAAAAGCAAAAGCGCAAGATCGGCGATTACGCGACGGCTGCGGCTGCGGTGATGGTCGGCAATGGCCAGGCTTCGGTCGCGATGACTAACCTGGCCGACACGCCAATCTGGTCCGACGAAGCGAGCGCACAGCTGGCCGGGGGCAACGTGGACGGTTGCGTTGCTGCGATGCTCGCCGCGATCGACCCGGTGGCCGACAACCGCGGTCCCGTCGAATTCAAAAAACACGTGGCCGCCGTAATGCTGCGCCGCGCCATCGACCGAGCGCAAAGCCGCGCGGGCTGAGGGGAGGAACACTTATGTCGAAGATGCACGTCAAACTCACCGTGAACGGCAAGCAGGTCGAAGGTCTGGCCGAGCCGCGCACGCTGCTGATCCACTTCCTGCGGGAAGACCTGAAAATCACCGGTCCTCACATCGGGTGCGAGACCAGCCATTGCGGTGCCTGCACCGTGGATATCGACGGTAAATCCGTAAAATCCTGTACAACCTTCGTGGCGCAGGTGAACGGCGCCGATATCACCACGGTCGAAGGGCTGACCAATGACGATGGCAGCCTCGGTGTATTGCAAGAGATGTTCCGTGAACATCATGGGCTGCAGTGCGGCTTTTGCACGCCGGGAATGATCACCCGCGCGCACCGCTTGCTGCAGGAAAACCCGAACCCGACCGAGGAAGAAATCCGCTTTGGCATGTCTGGGAACCTCTGCCGCTGCACCGGGTATCAGAACATCGTCAAGGCGATCTCGGCCTCGGCTGACATGCTGAACGCTCAGAAGGAGGCCGCGGAATGAACGATCAAACCATGACCCCCGAAGAACGCGCGGCCAATCTCAAAGGGTTGGGAAGCTCGCGCAAACGCGTCGAGGATGTGCGCTTTACCCAAGGCAAAGGTAACTATGTCGACGACATCAAGCTGGATGGAATGCTGTTCGGTGCTTTTGTCCGGTCGCCCTATGCCCACGCCCGTGTTGTCAGTGTGAACAAGGAAGCCGCACTGGCCGTGCCCGGTGTTGTTGCCGTGTTGACGGCCGAGGATCTGGCGCCGCTGGGTCTGCATTGGATGCCGACACTCGCCGGTGACAAGCAAATGGTGCTGGCCGATGGCAAGGTTCTGTTCCAGGGACAGGAAGTCGCCTATGTCGTCGCCGAAAATCGATACATCGCAGCGGATGCGGCAGAGCTGGTCGAGGTGGACTACGAAGAACTGCCAGTCCTGACCGATCCTTTCGAGGCGCTGAAATCCGATGTTGTCTTGCGCGAAGACCTTGCGGGTCAGACCGAGGGCGCCCATGGCCCGCGCAAGCATCACAACCATATCTTCACCTGGGAACAAGGCGACAAAGACGCGACCGAGGCCGTTTTGGGAGAAGCCGATGTCGTGGCCGAAGAGATGGTCTATTACCATCGGACCCACCCATGCCCGCTAGAGACCTGCGGCTGTGTAGCCTCGATGGATAAGGTCACCGGCAAGTTGACGCTGTATGGCACCTTCCAGGCCCCCCACGCGATCCGGACCGTTGTGTCGCTGATCTCAGGTCTAGCTGAGCATAATATACGGGTGATCAGCCCCGATATCGGTGGTGGCTTCGGTAACAAGGTTGGTGCCTATGCGGGCTACGTCTGCTCGGTTGTCGCCTCGATTGTCACCGGCCAGCCGGTGAAGTGGGTCGAGAACCGGATGGAAAACCTGATGTCCACCGCCTTTGCCCGCGATTACTGGATGCAGGGCAAGATCGCTGCGACCAAAGATGGCAAGATCACAGGTCTCTGGTGCCATACAACAGCGGATCATGGTGGATTTGACGCCTGTGCCGACCCGACCAAGTTCCCGGCCGGGTTCATGAACATCTGCACCGGGTCCTACGACATCCCGACCGCCTATTTGGCTGTAGACGGTGTCTACACCAACAAGGCTCCGGGCGGTGTTGCCTATCGTTGCTCGTTCCGGGTGACCGAGGCTGCCTATTTCATTGAACGGATGATCGAGGTTCTGGCCATCAAGCTGAACATGGACGCAGCCGAGCTGCGCCGGATCAACTTCATCAAGGCCGATCAGTTCCCGTATCAGTCCGCGCTGGGTTGGGAATATGACTCGGGCGATTATCACACTGCGTGGGATAAGGCGTTGAAGGCCGTGGACTATGAAGGTCTGCGGGCCGAACAGGCGCAACGGATTGAGGATTTCAAGGCAGGAAAGACCCGCAAACTGCTGGGAATTGGCCTGACGCATTTCACCGAAATCGTTGGGGCCGGACCCGTGAAGAACTGCGATATCCTTGGGTTGGGTATGTTCGACTCATGCGAAATCCGAATCCACCCAACAGGTTCCGCCATCGCGCGGCTGGGGACGATCAGCCAGGGTCAGGGTCATGCTACGACCTTTGCCCAGATCATCGCCAGCGAAATCGGCCTACCTGCCGATGACATCACTCTGGAGGAAGGTGACACAGACACCGCGCCCTATGGTCTTGGCACCTATGGGTCTCGGTCGACACCTGTGGCCGGTGCGGCAACGGCGATGGCCGCCCGTAAAATCCGCGCTAAGGCGCAGATGATCGCGGCTTACCTGCTTGAGGTCCATGACGACGACGTCGAATGGGACGTGGACCGGTTCTTAGTCAAAGGCGCGCCCGAACGGTTCAAGACCATGAAGGAAATCGCCTTTGCCGCCTACAATCAGGCAATCCCAGGGCTCGAACCCGGTCTTGAGGCTGTCAGCTATTATGACCCGCCGAATATGACTTACCCGTTCGGGGCCTATATTTGTGTCATGGAGATCGACGTGGATACCGGCGAATGGGACGTTCGGCAGTTCTATGCGCTGGACGATTGCGGTACTCGGATCAACCCGATGATCATCGAAGGACAGGTCCATGGTGGCGTGACCGAAGCGTTGGCCATCGCGATGGGTCAGGAAATTGCCTATGATGAGATGGGCAATGTGAAGACTGGTACCCTGATGGACTTCTTCCTGCCCACGGCATGGGAGACGCCCAACTACACCACCGATCACACGGTGACGCCATCTCCGCATCACCCGATCGGTGCCAAGGGCGTGGGCGAGAGCCCGAATGTCGGCGGTGTGCCCGCGTTCTCGAACGCGGTGCATGATGCATTCCGCCCATTTGGCCTTGTTCAGAGCCACATGCCGCATGACCACTGGCGCATCTGGAAGATCGCTAACGGTCTGGGAATGCACGGCTAAAAGGAAAAGCCGCCGCGCTGCATCCCGGCGCGGCGGCAATCCGGGAGAATGGCATGAGCTTGCAGGACATACAGCAAGGCCTCGCCGAGGTGGGCTATGTTGCCGACGACCGTTTGGCGATGGCGCTGCATCTGGCGCAGACACTTGGGCGCCCGCTGTTGCTGGAAGGGCCGGCTGGGGTTGGCAAAACCGAGGTCGCAAAGGCGTTGGCAGCGCAGCGCGCGGCGAGGTTGATCCGGTTGCAGTGCTATGAAGGGCTGGACGCCAGCCATGCGATTTATGAGTGGAACTACCAGCGCCAGTTGCTGGCCATCCGTGCAAGCGAAGCACAGGGTGGCACCAGCGAGGCCCAGCTTTTTACCGATGACTATCTGCTAAAGCGACCATTGTTGGAAGCAATCAGCGAAGAAGAGCCACCTGTTCTGCTGATCGATGAAATCGACCGCGCAGATGAGGAGTTTGAGGCCTATCTGCTCGAGATTTTGTCGGACTTTCAGATCACAATCCCCGAGCTTGGCACCATCAAGGCGCGTTCGCGGCCCATCGTGATCCTGACGGCGAATGGAACACGCGACCTTTCGGACGCGCTGCGGCGTCGTTGCCTGTATAGTTTCCTTGACTACCCATCGCGTGAAACGGAATTGGCAATCCTGAAAGCCCGCATGCCCGAAGTCGAAGGGCTGTTGGCGCGCCAGATTGTTGGCGTTGTGCAGGCGCTGCGCAAAGAAGACTTGGAGAAGACCCCTGGCATTGCCGAAATGTTGGACTGGGCGGCTGCCCTTTCGGGGCTGGGCGTAAACGACATGGCGCAGTCCCGCGAAGAGGTTCAGGCGACCCTTGTTTGCCTTCTGAAAACTGCAGCCGATTACGACGCTGCCCCGCCAGAGGTGACGGATCGTCTGATTGGAAAGGTGGCGTGATGCAGGTCACCCGGTTCCCCACTCGCGCATCTGGTTTGGCGGATCGCATGTCCGGATTCATCGCGCATTTGCGTATGAACGGACTGCGCGTCGGGCCGGCTGAGACGGGAGACGCATTGGCTGCACTGGCTTCGGTTGAGGCGACGGATGTCAGACAGGCCCAGCAGGCGCTTTGCGTGTTGCTGGCCGGCGACGCCGACGATTGGCGGCGGTTCGATGACCTGTTCGAAGCCTATTGGTTCAACACCGGCAAGCAACGCTCGGGAACCGCCCAAACCGCGCATGTGCGAGTTCAATCCGCCAAGCCGATGATCTGGCAGCAAGAGAGCCAGGATGTTCAGGAATCCGAGACCAGCACCGATCAGGCCACCGCACCCGATTCCAGCGATGGGGAGGCCGTGGGGAGAGACGGGAAGCTAATTGCAACCCGCACGGCTAACCTGTCGCGCCGGGATTTGCGCGAACTTATGGATGAAGACGCCCTGAGGCAGGCGGAACAGGCCGCGACCGCCATCGCGCGTGCGATCCGCGACCGCCGCTCGCGTAGGCGAAAGCAAGCTCTGCGGGGCTCTGCTTTGGACATGCGCCGGATTCAACGCGCCAGCCTCGCACGAGGAGGAGAGCCGATGGATCTGTATCGCCGCGCTCGCCCATCACGCCCTATGCGGATTGTGGCCTTGTGTGACGTCAGCGGATCGATGACGGTCTATTCACGGGTCTTTCTGGCCTTCCTCAAAGGTCTGATTGGCAGTGGAACAGAGGCGGATGCCTATCTCTTTCACACCCGTCTGATGCGCGTAACCGATGCGCTGCGCGATCACGACACGCTGCGCGCAGCTGGTCGGTTATCACTCATGGCCGAAGGGTTCGGCGGTGGGACCGACATCTCGGGAAGCCTTGAGAAGTTTCTGAACGGATACGGTGCCCGCGCATTGAACGGGCGGACGATCGTCTTGATCCTCTCGGACGGCTATTGCAGCTCGTCACCTGAGGCCCTGGGAGATGCTCTGGCTCGGATTCGGCGCAAGGCACGGCGGATCGTCTGGCTGAATCCTCTTAAAGGATGGAAAGACTATCAGCCTATTGCTGCCGCTATGCAGGCTGCGGAGCCGTATCTGGATGCGCACCTACCGGCCAACACGCTCGACGCGCTGGTGGCATTGGAATCCGAATTTCGAAAACTGTGAAAGGACACGGCGATGGCAGGTTTCGACATTTTCGATACGATTGAGGAGTTGCGCCAAAAGGGCGACGCCTTTTGCGTGGCAACGGTCCTTCGCACTGCCGACGCAACCTCGGCCAAGGCAGGTGGCAAGGCCGTGATCACGCGGGATGGGTGTATTTTGGGGCATCTGGGCGGAGCGTGCGTGCAGCGCGTCGTACGCGCATCGGCGCAGGAGGCTCTGTCTGGTGGAACTCCGAAAATGATCCGCGTGAAACCTTCGGACAAGGTAGTGGCGATGACAGACCCAGATGGTGTTGAGACCTTCAAAAGCGGTTGTCCTTCGGGCGGAACGGTCGATTTGCTGATCGAACCCTATCAGCACGCCCCGCGCCTGATCATATTCGGAGAGTCTCCAATTGCACACGCGCTTGCCGCGCACGCGGCGCTGATCGGATTGCGTGTTTGCTTGCCTGAAGGTTCGGAAAGCTCGGTGGAATTTATCGGTTTTGATCCGAATGACCTAAGTGCTTTGGGGGTTGAGCCACGGGATTTCGCAGTGGTCGCCTCACAGGGTAAGGGCGATGGCGCAGCGCTGAAATCTGCGCTTGAATCACCAGCACGAAGCGTTTCGATGGTCGCGAGCCACCGCAAGGCCAAGGTGTTGTGCGAGAGGTTGGAAGCGCAGGGACTGACCGCCGAGCAGACCAGTCGGCTTAAGTCACCGGCCGGTCTGGATATCCATGCAATCGACCCGCACGAAATCGCCCTGTCGATCCTTGCCGAGATCATCCTCTGGCGGAATTCAGACAAATCCGAGGAGACGTCACATGATGAAAAAATGGCGTAATTGGTTGCAGTCCTTTCGGACTGTGATGCCAGAACAGACCCCGGAAGAGGCGGCCGAGACCGCACTTCGCGTTTTCCCAAGATGTTGTTGAGTAAAGGACTCTCAAATGGAACTAAATGACGAAATCCGTATCTCTGCTCCGCGTGACGTCGTGTACCGAGCGCTGAATGATCCGGATGTGTTGCGTGAGTGCATTCCCGGGTGTGAGGAACTGATCCAACATTCTCCCGAGCACTTGGAGGCTAAAGTTGTGCTCAAAATCGGCCCCGTCAAAGCGCGGTTTAGCGGCGAGGTGACGTTGGACAACTCCAAAGCGCCGGATGAGTTTTCCCTGACTGGTGAAGGAAAAGGTGGCGCTGCGGGCTTTGCCAAAGGGGGTGCAGATGTCAATCTTAGCACGGAGGGCGAGGAAACGGTTTTATCCTATACCGCCAAGGTCACAATCGGCGGTAAAATTGCGCAATTGGGCAGCCGGTTGATTGCAGGGACAGCAAAAAAACTTTCAGCCAAGTTTTTCGACAGGTTTGGGGAAATCGTAGCCGAGCAACACGTCGGCTAGGCTGCCGCACAGACCAAAGGAGCCCGTTTGATGCGAACTTTCTTCGCTCAATCATCATCTGAGTATCACTGAAAGGACAGTTGGCCGCGTAAGTCTTCCAACATAATTTTCACGGGTTTAGCCAAGACACGAACTTCATTCGTTAGCTTTTGGCTTCCAATTGGCTTGTTTCATAGCGTCACCTAATTCAACCCCGTATTCCGGGTTCGCAAACAGTCTCTGAAACAAAATATCCACCCGACTTTCAGGCCACTCACGCGAGAGTTTGTCCGCCAAGGCCTGGGCTTCACTTTCGTTACCCTGCATCTGATGAGCTGCCATCAGATAGGCAACAGACACAGGACCGACGGGGCCGCCCTTTTCGGTCACCTGCTCAAAGGCGGAAATTGCACCTTCGAAATCTTTCAGATGGAACTTTGCAGACCCCATCGCGTTCTGAAACACATAACCCCGGTCCAGATCTATTTTCGACAGCGCATCTTCGCTGATCGCCACGACTTTTTCGAACTCACCTGAGTACAACAGGATCAGTGAGACGAACTCCAGCACGTGCACGTCGTTTGGTGCCAAACGCTGTGCCCTGTACGAAAACTCCATAGCTTCAGGCCAATTTCCCTTGGTAAATTCGACCCAGGCCTTTGCAGCTTGGCTCCACCCCGTTTCGGGTGCCAGTTCAATCGCCCTGCTGGCCCGTGTGTCCGCGTAACGCAGCAAGTCGCCGGTCGGATCAGCGTCCGGTGTAACCAGCGCCATAGTTGCTGCAACTTGCGCTGCTCCTGCATGGCCTCCGAAATAGCTGTCGTCGTTTTCGATTGCCCCTTTGAATATTGTCAGGGCTCCGTTCAGTCGCGCAGGCTCTAAGGCCGGAAAGATCAAATCGCGGCCCGAATTGGCCAAGTTCACGGCCTGAAGCCGCATGGGGGATGCATCAAATATAGCGCGACGTTCATCTTGGCTCAGGCTATCGACCGGCAGGCTGACCGGAACCCCACGATTTGTCGACATTAACGCAATTACCACAGCAACACAGATAATTAGGAAAACCCCCGCAATCCCAATGAACCGGCTTGGCCAGGTGTACGTCCTGGTTTCTTTCTTGGGTATTTCGGGCTGATCCGTCCCTGGCGACCTAAACGATATCTTAGGTGCGTATCCGCCTTTTGGTAGATCGAAAACAGTGATTTCATCGCGGCCATCTTCGACATAATATTCGGCCAGCTTGCGACGCAGGCGACCAGCGTCTACCCGCACCACATTTTCTCGACGCGCCATCTCGGACATGGTCCCGCCGTAGACATCCATTGCGATGGTTTTGGCACGGATGTCATCGGCCCGGCCGTTAAGCGATTCCTCGACCACATAGACAAGAAAGTCCTGCAATCGTTGTGAACCCACGAAGGTCGAGGACCTGACAAGTCGTCGAAGTGCAGCCCGCACCTCCTCATTGTCAGGTGCAATACCCTCATTCAGAAGAGGCGAGGTTTCTCTGAATAATCCCATAGTATCAGCGGTTTATATCCATGATTATACCGTATTATGCCCTTATATACCTATTGTGAGAAGTGAATTCGGCGAACAATCCGGGAATCTGTTGATCAGTCGAACGAGCGTCGGAATTGAAAGGCTATGTCCTTGATACCCTGTTTCCCGACCACCGCGCCGCAATTGCGAACCTACGGCGCGCGGACACGGTGTTCGATGAAATCTGCCGGGACTACCAGCTTCTCAGCGACGAGTATCTCTCCATGAATGCTGAGCCGGGAAGCCAATCGTACCAGTTTGAATGCGACATCCGCGAGACCCTGGATGGACTTCGGGATGAAATTGTCCAGTCGCTGCGGCGCGCAGGAAAGATGTAATTCGACAAGGGGGAAGGGAGACCGATGAGATCAATATTGAAACATGTCTCGGCCATGGTGCTGATGGCTGGTCCGAGCTTTGCTCAGGATGCGCCCATCATTCATGATGGAGAGTTTCAGTTTCTCCGCGCGCAATTTGGCGAACAATGGGACGCGCAGGATAAAGAAATCGAAGCGAAGCTTTCCGAGATCCGTGACGCCAATGGCGGTAAACCACCCAATATTCTTTATATTCTGATTGACGATGTCAGTTTCGGTCAGATGGGCAACCGGACGATGAACTACGTCACCGGTTTCGATACGCCCAACATCAACGATTTTGCCACTGAGGGCATGTCCCTGATGAGAATGTATACCGAGCCGTCCTGTACACCGACACGAACGGCAATGTTGACCGGCCGTCATCCGGTGCGTGCGGGCGTGGAAGAGGTCAAGGTTGCTCTGGTCGGTGAAGGCCTGGCGTCCGAAGAGGTGACGATTGCCGAAATCCTGAAGGAAGAAGGGTACAACACCGTGCATGTCGGGAAATGGCATCAGGGCGATATTGAACAATCCTACCCGCATAATCAGGGGTTTGACTGGGCGGCCTTTCCCTTGCATCAGCAAGTTCAGCTCAGCTTGATGACACGTGATGCGATGGTTGCCAACAACATGCTTGGCTTCCACGCATCGGGCCAGTCTAACCAGTTCCAGTTAGATGAGCGGTTCAAACCTTACGGCCTCGTAACGGGTGTTGAAGGTGAAGCAGGGGGCCTTGCTCGCGAAGTCGACATGGCGCCGGGCGAAGAATGGACACAGGCAAAATACGAAGAAATGAACCTACGGTATCAGCGTCAGGCATTGGAACAGCTGGAGCAACTGGCCTCGCAGGACGTCCCGTTTTTCCTGCAGTACTGGCCGCTTTATCCGTTGAACTTTGCCTATCCTGATGAGGCCGTTTCCCGCAATGGTGGCTTCCATGCCGACAAATTACAGGTTCTGGACGGCTGGATCGGCGAAGTTCTGGCCAAGCTCGATGAAACTGGCAAGGCAGACAGCACCGTCGTCATGATCATGGCTGACAATGGCTTGATGTATCACTATGAGGGAACATCAGGTCTAAACCAGTTGATTTATCGTGGCGGCAAGACCCAACACCTGGAAGGCGGCGTGCGTACAGATGCATTTATCCGGTGGCCCGGAGTAATCGAGCCGGGAAGCGCAGCTGGTGATATCGTGCATGTCTCGGATCTGTTCACCACCTTTGTCCGGATCGCAGGTGCGACCGATCGCATTCCACGCGACCGGGTGATTGACGGGATTGACCAGACCGCGCTGTTGCTTGAGGGCGAAGGCAATTCGCGCCGTGACTACGTCTACGTGTACGAAGGACCGGTATTGCGCTCAGTAGTCAAGCAGGAGTTCAAGATGCACCTGCCTGCCCCCGGGCAACCCGGCGCGGCGGCTCCTGTGTTCAATGTCTACCGCGACCCACGTGAAGAACATCCCCTCGTGGGATATTCGCTTTGGTCAGGAGCGTCGTTCCAGGACATGGTAAAGCGCCATCAGAAAACCATCGCCAAACACCCGCACTTACCACTTGGAAAGGGTGTTCCTTATGAAGGAATCGAGAATCTTCGCCCCGAAAGCGAACTGACCAGAGAAGTCTTTTCAAGCTGGCAATAACAAATTCGGGATGGTGGTGGCAAAGCCACCGTCCCACCAATCGCACGAATTCTTTTCAGGTACACGATGGCCCGCCATTTCATTATTCATTCAATCCTGACATCCGCGTTGCTGATGGCGGGTAGTGCTGCACGAGCAGAAGAAAACGCGTCCAACCCATTGGCTGCAGTCAACAACACGGACATTCGCTATCAATATTTTGATCTGGAAGGCGGGGCAGACCGTCAGGATGCGTTCATCGACGGCGCATATATGCTGCGCCCCGACCTGAAGCTGAAATACGAGCTCCACTACAACTCGACGAATGCGACCGGGGAGAGGTTCAACGGGTTTGAAAAGACCAGTTTCAAGCTGATCTACTTCCCTTCACAGAAACCGCTGAATGACACCTGGGCCGTCAAATCCGCACTTGGACTGGAGTGGATCCTTGATTTCGGCGACCCCGATGAAGGTATTGGCACTGGATCTGATCAGATCGCCCCGTTTGGCGGTTTCGCCTTTGCAAACAATAACACCGGGTTGACGCTGATCCCTCTGGTTCAGCATTTCGCATCGTATAATGGACCGACTGATGTCAGCCAAACTGCTATGCGCCTGATTGCGCTTCAACCATTTGGCGATGGGTATTGGGTCAAAGCAGATATAAAAGCGCCCTATGATTGGGAAAACGACGCCTGGCCTGCAACCGCTGAGTTTCAGATTGGCAAAAATCTTAGCCCCGGTATTGCCCTTTATGCAGATGTGCTGATCGGGATCGGCGCTGATCGCCCTTACGACCAGGGCGCTGGAATCGGTCTCAGATTCAACTACTAAGTTTCATGACCCCCTAGGATTCAGCTATTTCCCATACCCTATCACTTGGCACCATGGCGCTTGGTGCAGGTCTTCTGATGCTGCCGTTGATTGCCTTTGATCAATCGCTCTGCAATCGGGTCGTGATTTCGGACAGTCGTGACCAGGACTGCAAGGTCACTGGCAAGGTAAGCGCCGCTTCAGCAAACTCCCACGAATAGCTGACAATCGAAAATATCATTCCAGGTGTCGCATCCAGGTTTTGCGTTGCGAACCACAGATTGAACAGGATCAAGCCTATCAGCAGAACAAAGATCACACCGTAGAGAATGGCTTCGGTATCCGAGAGTTTTACTTCGAACCGACGCAGTTTTTTCAGGTGAACCAGCACCGGGCGGTCGCGGCGTTGTTCCAAAACGCTGACCTGATGCTCCATTTGCTCATTCAGCGCACGGTTCCATTGCCAAAATGTCGAATGAAACAGAGCATAGACGGATATCATTCCGACAAGAATTCCGCAGGCTGACAAAGCCAGAGCCGGGGAGAAATAAAACAACAGAATTGCTGACACGACGAACTGCACGACCCCTGAGATTGCCGAAGGCAGTATCTCCTCCAAAAAGTCGGCCAGTTCACGCCCCATTCCGATCCGGGCGTTCAACGATGAAATTGGCAGGTTCGAAAATCGCTTAGCAAGCGCCTTGCCCAATTCGACACGGATCGTTCCGTATACACGCGTATCGTAAATCCGCCGGATCACGCCGATCAAAGTGAGGGCGACCAAGAGAGCGCCTAGATGCACAAAAGGCTGAAACTTTCCGCTCAGCAATCCATCTATAGCGAAGCCAATGAAAAGCGGGATCAACACAGTTAAGGCCGTTTCCGCCAGGATCAGAAACCACGTAAGCCCTACGCGCCAGCGAAACACACTCAGAAGGACGCCGATGGTCAGCTTTCGATCTGTCAGCATGGTGCACTACTGATCATAGTGAATGCGAATACGGACATCGCCCGGCCAGACCGAGGCGGCCTTAAAATCAGGCTCATCGTCAGGATTTGGCGCGCCTGTGGACCCCAGACCCTCCAACAGTTTCGTCGCAGTCATGTTCAAATCTTCGTCCTTGTTTTCATCATGAAACAGCAGCACAGCATATGGGCCTGCGTTCAGGTCAGAAAACTCATGGCTGACACTGTCTTTGCGGGACGGAATCTGGGCGTAGCCAACGGCGCTCCAGACATCCAAACTGTCAAAGGCGCGCGCGTCATCAAACACTAGCATCACGATGTTTCCTTTGGCGTTGCGGATGCCGTCCACGGTCACATTCAGACCATCAGCGGCGGCAGGCGGCGCCAGCGTCATCAGGGCGAATACGGGGGCTAGAAGGGTCCTTGTCATGGCTTTGCCCTTTCTTCATAAGGCTGTGGAAGGGGTGGCTTGAAAACGGCGAGGACATCCTCGGTGATTGCGATCAGTACCGGCACCAGCAGCAGCATTAGGGCGGTGCCGAAGAGTTCTCCAAAGGCCAGAGAGATTGCTGCAGGGATCAGATACTGCGCCTGCTCGGAGGTTTCGGTCAGCAAGGGCAGCAGGCCTATTACCGTCGTTGCGGTGGTCAGAAATATCGCCTTGAAACGTCCAATGCCTGCGCTCTTCAGGGACAGATCCACGGGCTGGCCTTCCTCGCGCGCCTGATTGTATCGGGTGATCATGACCAGACTGTCGTTCACGATCACACCGGTCAGAGCTAGCATGCCGAAAAACGAAAACAGCGACAGTGAAACATCCATGATCAGGTGCCCGAAGGCGGCCGCGATAAAGCCAAAGGGGATAATGGCCAGAATGACGAACGGCTGCCAATAGCTTTTCAGCGGCACGGCCATCAGCACATAGATCAAAACCGCCGCCAGCAGCAGCGCACGTTTCAGGCCATCGCTGATATCAGCCATCTCTTCCAGTTCACCGGCAGGCAGGACTGCTACGCTGGGATACTTGGCGCGGAGTTTCGGAACCAGCTGATCGAACACCGCCTGACCAACCTCTTCGGGGGCGACACGATCGCGGTCGATGGACGCGGCCACGATGTTCATGCGCTTGCCGTCGCGGCGATCGACAGAGCCAGAAGTGTAGGCGCCTTCGATCTCAGCAACCGTCTCGAGCGGCACCCAAGCACCGGATGCGCTGCGCAATTGGGTCTGCATCAGATCGGCCAGCGTATCGCGGTTTTCCCGCGCGTTCTGTACGACCACGCGAACTTCGGACCCATCGCGCCTGACCTTGGTCACCTCGGCCCCGCCAAACCCATAGCCAATCTGTCGGGCCAGAGCCTCGGCATTGAACCCTAAGTGCCGTGCGTCCGGGCGCAGGCGGAGTTTCAGCTCGGGCTGGCCGCCCGCCAGCCCATCCCGCACATTCGCCACACCCTCGATGTTCGACAGGAAGTCTTTCATCTCGGTGCTGGCCTGTCGCAGCAGGTCTTCGTCTTTTGACGCCAACCGGATGCGGAAGCCCCCGGCGAGCGTTTCCGATCCGGTGAACTCCAGCTCAGTCGCGCCTTCGACCGCACCAACCCGGTCGCGCCATTCACGAACCACATTCAGGATTGGAACGTCCGGGCGCTCGGCCACTGGGATCAACTCGGCGTATATTTGCGCGTTACCAGCGCTGTTGATGATGCTGAACACCGTCTGAACGGGTGGCGTGGCCATACCTGCGTCCTCGGCAAGTTCGGCGTTCAGGCCATTCAACGCAGCTTCGATCCGGTCCACATTAGTGCGGGTCAGAGCAAAGGGCGCGCGGGCGTCCATTTCCAGATTCATCGTGATGACCTGACCGGGCACCTCGGGAAAGAACACCGTCTTGACTTTGCCCTTGTACATAAGGCCAAGCCCCAACGTTGCAGCGGCAATGAACAGGATCAGTACGGCGTAGCGCTGTCGTACCGCCGCAACGAGCAAAGGCTGGTAGATGCGATCCCGCACCCAGTCCAAGCCGCCCTGTGCAGTATCCTGTACCCAACCCCAGACGCGGGTCAAAATGTACCGACGATCTTGCCCCATCGAAACCTGCGCCAGATGGGCGGGCAGGATGAATTTGCTTTCGATGAGCGAGAAGATCAGCGTCAGGATCACGATCCCCGCAAACCCAGCCAGCACCTTACCCAGCGGATTGTCGATCAACAGCATCGGGAAAAAGGCCGCGATTGTGGTCAGCACGCCAAAGACGGTCGCAACCGCCACGCGATGCACGCCGCGTTCCGTGTCCCTTATCGGGTCTTTGCCCTTGCGGCGTTCTTCGAAAACGCTTTCACCGACCACAACGGCGTCATCAACCAGAATTCCCAAGGCGATGATCAGACCAAAGGTGGTGACATCGTTCAGAGAATAATCCACCCATTTGGAGCCCGAGACCGCTATCGCCCCCATGACCGAAACGGGAATGCCCATGGCAACCCAGAAGGCCAGCCGCACGTTCAAGAATACCGACAGCATCAAGGTCACAAGGATCAGCCCCTGCACCCCATTCGACCGCAACAGCGCCAGACGATCCGAGATATAGCCGGCACTATCGCCCCAAACCTCGACCTGAACCTGCGATGGCAACTGGTGGCTGAACTCTTTGACTGTGCTGCGCACAACGTTACTGATGTCCAGCAGGTTCTCTTTCTGCCCGACCAGAACCTCCATGCCCACGGTCGGTCTGCCGTTCAGCCGAAACAAGTATTCGCCGTCCTGAAACCCGTCCTCGATTTCGGCAATGTCGCCCAAAGGCACAAAAGACCCGTCTTCGCGTTCAATGATCGGCAGGGCCGCGTATTCCGGCACGTATTTTGCCCTATCATCGGCGCGCAGATAAATCGTGCCGCCCTCAGTCCGCAGACGGCCTGCTTGAAAGGCCAGCGAATTACCCTCGATGGCGCGCGTCACATCCGAAACGGTCAGCCCATAATGGCGCAACAGCGCCGGGTCGATTTCGATGCGCAATTCCCGCGGGATCAGACCCCAGATTTGCAGTCGGGACAATTCCGGTTGTGCCAGCAACTCTTCCTTGAGGCGCTGTGCCAGGCTTTGCAACGTGGCCGGGTCCGTTTCGCCATACAGGTTTAGATAGAGCGCCGGGAAATCAAATCCCGATGCTTCGATCACAGGTCGGCGCGCGGTGTCAGGCAGATCGGTCAATCCGTCGATCCGAATGCGCACCCGGTCCAGCACGGCCTGCAGTTTCTGACCACCCGCGCGGCGGACCGTGACCACGCTGAGGTCGTTTTGCGACTGCGAGGTGACACTGCGCACCCCTTCCAACCCCTCAAGCGCTTGCTCAACCTTCTGCGTCACCAGTTCGTCGACCTGTTCGGCTGTTGCGTCCGGGAACTCGATCGCGATTGTGACGCTTTCAGGAGGAATACGTGGAAAGCCTTCGATCCTTATGTTCAACAGCGTCTGAACACCGAGGAACAGGATCAGCGCCATCATCAGATTGGCAGCGACTGGATTGCGGATGAACCAGGATGTCAGCGCGCGCATAGCTCAAACCCCATCCGATTGCGGCGTCACCCTCTGGCCTGGCAAATACGAGGCCAGAGGTGTTCTGGCCACGCGCCACGGGCCGGTCCCTTCGGGGGCCAAAATTGTTACAGTACCTTCACCGCGGAACAGGATGTTCGGGTTGAGCCTTTGCAGGTGGTCCTCTTCATCCACCAGCCAGATGTATCCTGCGCGGGTCAGGGCGCCTTCCGGTAGGGTCACGGTGCCTGTAATCCGACGTCCGGGAATATGTACCTGCAGGAAATCTCCGGCGAGAATGCCTTCATCGGGATTTTTGATGTCCAAAAAGACGCGCACCTGTCGCGTGTTTTGATCCAGAAACCCACCTCCACGCCGGACTTGAGCCTGCCCCAAGGATCTGCCCGAGCGCCCTGTCAGATCAGCAGTGGCGCCAGAGATCGGATGATCCAATAACGCCCAATCCGCCTGACTGAACTCTGCTACCAGTTCGAATTGCCGGTCGTCCGAAAGGTGTATCAGGGCATCGCCTGGATTGACCGTTTGGCCAAGGCTGGCAAAGCGATGGGTGACAAATCCCGAAAACGGGGCGACAACCTCGGCGTCCTTCAACTCACTCCGCGCTGCGTTCAAGCGTGCCTGCGCTGCCGCAACGGATTTTTCTGCAATGCGCAATTGCGGCAGGTTCACAGCCAATTCGTTCGGCGGTTCTGTCTCAGCCCGGTTAAACTGTCGCTGCGCAACGGTTACGTTGTTCTGCGCGCGCAACAATGCCAGTTTCGCTTGCTCAAGCTCCAATTCGGCCGCAGCAACGGCACTTTGATAAGGTGCATTTTCGATTGAAAACAAAGGGGCGTCCCGTTCCACCTGTGCCCCGACCAAAGCGGCGGCATGTACTGCGGTGATACGCCCGGACACAGCAGATCGCAGTTCGGCATCCCAACGAGGCCGAACCTCGGCAAACGCCGATACCCGCGCCTGCACAGTTTCCATGGCAACGCTGACGATAGAGACGGTCGGTGGCGGGGGAACGGTGTTCGTTGCCTGAACATCAATTGTATCTTCGGTGTCAAACAACAGGATGACGATCGCGACAAACAGCGCCAGCGATAGTCCAATCCAGAGCCATCTTCGGCCTGGCCTTTGCTTAGTTTCCAACGTTTTGTCCGCCATTGTCCTGTTTTTCCAGTTCTGCCGAATCCATTGCGCCTTGTGGTATGCGGTAGAATTTCATATAATATGAACGATCGTTCGTTCAACATAAAATGCGAAAATGACCAAAGACACCAAAAAGCCGGGTTCAATTCGGGAAAAGGCGACAGCCAAGCGGCGCAACCAGATTCTGGAGGCCGCAGTTATGTGTTTTCTTGAGCGTGGCTATCATCAAACCGGTGTCCGCGATATCGCAGCGCGGGCGGGCGTCAGCCTTGGAAACCTCTACAACCATTTTCGCGGCAAACATGATGTGCTTGTGGAAATCGCAATGCTCGAACGCCGCGAGATGGAGCCGTTTCTGAAAATACTGAACTCAAATGCGCCTGCGCCCAAAGTGTTAAAAAAGTTCATCAGAGCCTACGCCAAATATCTGGCAGCACCGGAAAACGTTATCCTCACCTTGGAAATTTCGAGTGAAGCCATTCGTCAGTCAGACATTGCGCAGCTGTTTGTCGAGAACCGCTCCAGCTTAACTGGTGCTCTGGAAACCGTTGTGAGGCGGGGGATAACAGACGGTGATTTGCGTGCTGTTCCGGATCCCCTTCAAGCGTCACAACTGGTGATAGAGGTTCTGGAAGGCAGCGCATATCGTAGTGTGCTGTCAGAAATACCAATGGCCGGGATAATTGGCTGCGCTGAAGATTTTGTTCTCAGTTCCCTGCTGGCTCATCGATAACTCATGTGTTGCGTGGGTTCAGCTGGGATCCGATTTCCTGCAAGGGCAGCCGCATACTCCGCTAAGTCCGATTTTGGCTGGCCTTCCAGGCCTCCAATTCGTCTTCGTCCCAGAAACCAAGATAAACACCATAGTCTGCGTCATCCCGGCACAAGGTGGTCTCAATCTTCTCATCCGAAATCGCAACGCGGTTGTGTTGCCTGCGAGTCCAACCAAACATCATCTCGCGCAGGCGGGTGACCTGATCGGCATAGTCAGGCAGGTTTCCGAGGTCCCGCAATTCCCGCGGATCGGTTTCCAGATCAAACAGCATCGGGCGATGGCCTTCGACCCAGATCATCTTCCATCGCCCGTCAAAGATCATGGTCAATGCACAGCTCTTGGTGTCCTGCCCCAGATGGCGCAGGTAGGGGCGTGCAGAGTAGTCATATTCTGAAACAACAAAGTCGCGCACCTGATGCTGCTGCCCTCGCAAACCCGGCAACAAGGATTTCCCTTCGAGAATATGGTCTGGCACGGTACCGCCCAGATATTCGACGAATGTGGGGGCAAGGTCGATGGCTTCGGTCAACTCGGAACTGACAGTCCCGCGCGTCGCATCTGCCTCGGATGATGGATCGACAACGATCAGCGGGATGCGGGCCGAAGCGTCGTGGAACAGTTCTTTTTCACCCAGCCAGTGATCACCCAGATAATCGCCATGGTCTGAGGTGAACACGATCAGAGTGTCCTGCATCTGTCCGCTGTCTTCCAGATACTTCACGAGCCGCCCGATCTGGTCGTCAATCTGAGTGATCAGGCCCATATAGGCCGGGATCACCGTTTCGCGGACGTCATCGCGGCTGAAGGCATGGCTGTAGCGGTGATTGAAGTAACCAGCCAACAGGGGATGGGGATCCTTGCGTTCCTCCTCGCTGCGATTGACGGGCTGGATATCGTCAGGCCCGTACATGTCGTGATAGGGCGCCGGCACGATATAGGGCCAGTGCGGTTTGATAAAGCTGAGGTGCAGGCACCAGCTTTCATCTTTGGCCTGCTCCATGAATTCGATGGCGCGGGTCGTTGTATATGGTGTCTCGGATTCCTCTTCCACAATCGCCGCAGGTTCTGAGGCATGCTTCAGAAGCCAACCCGACAGAATCTCTCCGTCATCGCCGCGCCCGGAATTGGCCCATTGGTGCCATGGGTTCGGCCCGTTATACCCCAAGGCAGAAAGGTGCTTGTTGTAGTGAGACGGTTGCTTTTTAGCCCCATCCGGAACGACGCCATCATTGCGGTCCCAGATCTCAAAGCCGCATTCAGCAACCAAGGCGCCGATACCAGTGGATGCGTCGATACCCAAGCGGGCCAATCCTTCGGTGTCTGCGGTCATATGGGTCTTGCCGCACAGAACGGTGCGCGTGCCCAGAGGCCGCAGGTGATCGCCCAACGTCATTTCCCCTACGCGCAGCGGATGCTCATTCCAGTAAGACCCATGCGAACGCACATAACGTCCGGTGTAAAAGCTCATCCGGCTGGGGCCACAGATGGTCGATTGTACATAGGTTCGGTCGAACCGAACGCCGCGTGCGGCCAGCGCGTCTATGTTGGGGGTGCGGATGCTGGGGTGGCCAGAGCAACCCAGATAGTCAAACCTGAGCTGGTCGCACATAATGAATAGGATTTTCTTGGGCATTTTGCCTCTGCTTAGTGTGACATCAGAATCGGAACGTTCAGCGTCTGGGCTATCTCTTGTGTGACACCGCCCATCAGGTCTTCGGACCAGCGCGAGTGTTCATACGCCCCCATGATCAGTGGCGAGGCGCCTTCATCCTGACAGAGTTGTAGTAATGTTGCAGCGGTTGACCCGGTAACTGCCAAATTGCGGTGTTCCAGGTTCAGGTTGTGCCGTCCAAGAACACGTTCCAGATTGTCTTTGCTCATCAGATGTTCGCGGCCGCGCCCCTGATCGACGGTGGCCAGAATGACCCGCTTGCGCGTTTGCAGGATCGGCATCGCATCGAAGAACGCCCGCGCAGCCCGGCGGCCCCCGTCCCAGGCGACAACAGCGGTATCTGCTTTTACGCCGTTCATGTCCATATCGCGCGGAATCAAAAGAGTGGGCCGTCCGCTGGCATAGGCAATTCGGTCGGGGTGCAGCACAAGCTCATCCGCGCCTAGCAGGTTTTCGTACTGTCCAACAATGGTCAGGTCATACAATCGCGCATATCGGGCAACGGCCTGATCGGGTTCTTCACGAACATCCAGCCAATGTACCCGGTCTGCGGCCACTTTACCTGTGGTCGCATCGCGGAAGGATTGAGTCAGTTCTGAAATGCGATCTTCCATTATGTTGGTCAGGGAAGATTTCAAAGACTTTGTCAGCCAGGACGGTATTTTCTGCGTAAACTGAGATGCCCCATGGGCCAGTATCCCAGTCAGATGCGCATCGTGATGGTTGACGAACCAGATCGCGAATTCCAGAGCCGCCCTGGACCCGGGCCCTCCGTTGTACGCAACAAGTACGTTCCGGAATGTCATATTACCCCTCCTGCGCTTTCTGCTTTCTCATCAAGCTCAAGCCGCTCGATGCCTGATCCGAATCCACTGGATTTTCGGTGGTATATGACAAGTCATAAATTTGTATTGCATACAAAACAAGGTTTGATTTATAAAACATCAGGGAGGAATCGTCGATGGGTGGAACATACCGTCTGAAAGGTATAGAACTCAGGCATGTGCCAAAGGGTGTCAGCCTGTTGGCGGTCGCGGCTTTCCGGCTTTCCCGCACGTTGAAATCAGAGGTCACGAAGGTTGTTGCAAGAGACGACGGGTTGGGGCTGGTCTCTTGGCGGATCTTGATGGGCCTGTCGCTGGTGGATGAAGCGACCCAGAAGCAGCTAATAGAATTTACGCGGATGGAGCAGGCCCAGGTCAGCCGACATCTGGCGGATATGATACGGCAGGGTTTGATAAACACCCGGGCATCGCAGGTGGACAGGCGCACCAAGCTGTTTTTCCTTACGGACAAAGGCCGTCAAAAGCACAGTCACCTGCATCCGGATGTCACGCGCATGGCTGATGCAATGGACTCGGCGCTCTCGCATCAGGAGCAGTTGCAGTTTCTCGAGATGTGCGAGCGCATCGAACAGGCCGCCAGAAAGGCGGCCAATGATCTGCCCATATCAAGTCAGCCAACTATCAAGGACGAAACGGAAAATACCCTTCAGGAGGTAACACTATGAAACTCAAATCCAGACTTGCCGGTGCCATTGCCGGTGCGGTTCTCGCTCTCACAGGTGCGGCGCAGGCCGAAGATTGGGAGCCCAAAGGCACGCTGAAATTGCAGATCGGTTTTGGTGCCGGTGGATCGACCGATACGATGGGACGGGTCATCGCAAAAGTGATGAAAGAACAGACCGGCTGGAACATCATTGCTGAAAACAAAACCGGTGGTGGCGGTGTCGCCATGTTCACGGGCATTTCCAAAATGCCGCCCAAGGGAAATGTGATCGGTATGGGTGTGAATATGCCGATCCTGATCAATCTGGTCAAACGCGCCGACGAATTGCCGTTCGATGTGGACAGCTTTGACTATCTCGGCACGGTCTCGCGCGCCCAATTGGCGCTGATTGCGCGTGCAGATGCCCCGTTCAATACGCTGGAAGAGATGATCGAGTATTCAAAAGCCAATGATGGTATGGCCATCGGCTTTGGTGCGCCGCCGCAAAAACTGCTGATGGAAGTTGTAGACCGCGAAACCGACGCCGGCTTTAGGTTTGTGTCCACCAAGGGTGAGGCTGAAACCCAAAAGTTGCTTCTGGGCGGCCAGGTTTTGGCGGGGTTTTCGGCAGGAACGCATCTGAAGTATCTCGAGTCCGGTGATTTCAAAATGATCGCCAGTGCCAATGACGCGCGTCATACTTATGCGCCCGATACACCTACGGTTCGTGAGTCCGGCTACGACGCCTATGTCGATCCGTTCTTCTATTTTGCCACGACCGCGGGCACCGATCCTGAAGCTCTTGCTGCTCTGACCGCGGCGCTTGAAAACGCCATTGCCTCGGAAGAGGTGGCTGAAGTCGTGCGCAATGCGGCCACATCCGAAACGCTGAATCTGGGCCCCGAGGGCACCAAGCAGATGATGGTTGAAGGAATAGAAAACGTCAAAGTTCTGTTTGCAGAATAAGACAATTGCACGCCCGTCGGAGGTGTTCGACGGGCGTCTTTACCGGAGGGGATAACCATGACACATTCCGCAGATCGCGCGACAGGTGGTTTCTTCCTGTTGTTTGGGCTGCTGCTCTATTTCGTGATTATTCCCACTTATGTCGAATCCGTTGATGACGGATGGGTGTTGCCATCAACCATTCCCAATGCCGTGGCCATTGTGCTGGCCATTTGCGGTACTCTTTTGATGCTCAAGCCCACAGCTCACAAAGCGCAAGGCCCGCGTGAATTCATGCTTGCCGGTCTCTATTTCGCGCTGCTGGCGGCTGGATTGCTGCTGATGTCTTATGTGGGTTTTGTCTATGCCGCGCCCGTTCTGGCTTTGGCGATCATGTTGCTGATCGGTGAGCGCCGGTTGTTCTGGCTCTTCCTCGGCGTAGTCGTCTTGCCCGCAAGCATTTGGCTGCTGGTTGCAGTTATTCTGGAACGGGCTCTGCCCTAGGAGGGTGAATTATGGTTGATCTGGCTACAATTCTTGCCGGTTTCGGCGATGCTTTTACCCTGTGGAACCTGGCTTTTGTCCTGTTCGGGGTTGTCGTCGGACAGTTCGTCGGTGCCGTTCCGGGGATTGGTCCGGTTATGGCAATGGCCATCGCGATACCTTTCACCTTCGGGCTTGACCCCTTGCCCGCCATTGCCTTTCTGGTCGGTGTCAACAAGGGCGGTCTGGTCGGGGGTGCGGTACCAGCAGTGTTGATGAACACGCCCGGCACACCGGATGCTGCAGCAACGGCGATGGACGGATACCCGCTGGCACGGGACGGCAAACCTCTGAAAGCCACCAAGATGGCCCTATTTTCGTCGGTCACCGGGGACACATTCAGCGATTTGGTTCTGATTACCGTCTCCGCACCGCTGGCGATTCTGGCGTTGCGGATGGGCCCGGTCGAGGTCTTTGCCCTGATGATTTTTGCCTTTGCGGTGTTGTCTAGCCTGATCGGAAACTCTCTGATCAAAGGCATCATTGCGGCGGCGTTTGGTTTGCTATGTGCGATGATCGGCAGTGACCCTGAAAACTACACACCGCGCCTGTTGTTCGGATATTGGGATCTGTTTGATGGCCTGCCGCTGGCTTCGGTCGCAATTGGCATGTTGGCCATATCCGAAATTCTACGACGGCTTTCGCAGATTCAAGGCGAAATGAAGGGCGCGGTTGAAGTCAGGGACACCGGTGACCCCAATGATCGCCGTGTGACATGGGCCGAATATTGGGCCTGCCGCTTTACCATGCTGCGCGGTGCGGTGATCGGCACCATCCTGGGCGCGCTGCCCGGGATCGGCTCAACGGCTGCGGCCTTTATGTCTTATGCAACAGCGAAAAGTACTTCGAAAGAGCCCGAGACATTCGGCAAGGGCAATCTGCAAGGTATCGCCGCGGCCGAGTCTGCAAATTCGGCGGTGGTTGGATCAAATCTCATCCCGCTGCTCACGCTGGGTATTCCCGGCAGTGTTGGTGCGGCGCTTATCATCAGCGCGTTCATGATCCACGGCATACAACCGGGTCCACTTCTGTTTCAGGATCAGGGGCGTCTGATCTACGGGCTGTTTGGAGCGATGATCATGGCGAACTTCCTGAATCTGTGGGTCGGGCAGGCCGGTCTTCGGTTCTGGGTCAAGGTTGTCTCGGCCCCGGAATCGATCATTTTTGCTTCAGCCCTGCTGCTGTGCATCGTTGGGGTATCAATGGCGACCGGAGGTATCTTTGGCGTCGCTGTCATGCTGATCTTTGCTGGGATCGGGTATCTGATGACCAGCTATGGCTACTCGGTGGTGATTTTCATCATCGCTTTCTTCCTTGGGCCTCGGTTCGAGGTATCCCTGTCCCAAAGCCTGGCTTTGATGAACGGCGATTGGACACGGGTTGTGAATTACCCCATCGCCCTGATCCTTCTGGTAATGGCGGTTGGCACGACTGCATGGTTCCTGTCTCGCAGGCCTTCCGATGACACTTCGGGTTCCGTCAGTATCGAGGATTAAGATGTGCGTTACCAGAAAGGCGGCGAGATGCAGCATTTGATCCAAGCCCTGAAAGATCTGCTGGGTCCAAACGGGTGGGTGTCGCCGGAAGAGGGGTCGCAGTACCTCATTGATATTCTTGGGTCCGTCGGGGCGTGTCTGCTGATTGCGCGACCTGAAACGACGCAGCAGGTCGCCGATCTGGTCAAACTCTGCGCTCAAAGTGGCGTGGCCATCGTTCCGCAAGGTGGTAACACCAATGTCTGCCGCATGGCGGTGCCATTGGACGGGCAGCAAACGGTCCTATTGTCTCTGGCGCGTATGAACCGGGTCATCGAGGTGAATCCGTTGGCGAATTCAGCCACAGTTGAAGCTGGCGTGCTGATGCAGACGCTTCAGGACGCTGCGCTGGAGGCAGATCGCGTCTTCGCGCCGGATTGGGGCGCGCGCGGCACGGCCACTGTTGGTGGTGCTGTCGCCACAAACGGTGGTGGCCTCAATGTTCTGCGCTACGGCACAACGCGCGAACAGGTGCTGGGGCTGGAGGTCGCGCTGCCCGACGGGACTGTCTGGAACGGGCTGCGTGGCTTGATCAAGGACAATTCGGGCTATGATCTGAAACATCTGTTTATCGGGTCCGAGGGCACGTTGGGCGTGATCACCAAACTGGTGTTCCGTTTGCATCCCAGTCAGCCGGTGACCCAGTCGATGATGGCTGTGCTTGGCGACATGACACGTCTGCCCGAGTTCTTTGACATGGCCCGTCAGATTGGGGGGCAAAACCTGACAGCGTTCGAGCTGCTGCCTGGTCTGGGGGTCGAGAAGGCATTGGAACGCTACCCGGACCTTCAGCGTCCGCTCGAAACCCGTGCGGATTGGTATCTGCTGGTCCGTTTTGCCGGACGCGAGAGTGTAGAAGAACCGCTGATGCACCTGTTCGAACAGGGGTTTGGCCAAGATATCCTTACCGATGCAGTCCTTTCGCAATCGGTCGCGCAAGAGAGGAACCTGTGGGAAATCCGCGAACAAATGATCCCTCATCAGTACTTTCAACGCAAAATGCTGAAATGGGATGTTTCAGTTCCGACGCATCGGATGGTGGAGTTTCTGCGCAGTGCCGAAACACTCGTTCACAAGATCGACCCCGGCGCAATCTGCTATGCGGTGGGCCATGTCGGCGATGGCAACATCCACTACAGCGTGTTTCCGACCGAAGACACGGCCGCTGCGGTCAGTCAGCCGATCTATGAAAAGGTAGACGCTCTGATCTGGGATCTTGGTGGTTCGATCGTTGCGGAACATGGCGTTGGGGCCATCTTTGTCGACCGGATGAGGCGGCAGAAAAGCGATGTGGAGTACCGGATGATGCAGTCCGTGAAACGCAGTTTTGACCCAAAAGGCATCATGAATCCCGGCAAGTTGCTGCAGCTCGACTGACGGGCTTTTAGCCCGCCATCCTGGATCACAGGGCAGCAAGTTTGGTTTTGAACTGATCCTTGTTCCAGCGGTATTTCTCCGCTGAGCGGGCTAGGCCTGTGATGGTCTCTTCGGACAGTTGGCGCTTAACTTTCGCGGGCATTCCGACGACAAGGCTACCATCGGGCACATCCATTCCTTCGGTGACCAAAGCACCTGCGCCGATCAGGCAATTCTTGCCGATCTTCGCACCGTTCAGCACTGTCGCGCCCATTCCAATCAAAGTGCCATCACCGATCGTGCAGCCGTGCAGCATCGCTTTGTGACCGATGGTGCAGTTCGCTCCGATTGTCAGGGGAAAGCCGGGATCGACGTGAAAGACACAGTGTTCCTGCACATTACTGCCCGGGCCAACAACGATGGGTTCGTTGTCACCCCGCAGAACCGAGCCCCACCAGATCGAAGCCCCTTCGCTCAGTGTAACTTGGCCGACCACCCGCGCATCCGGCGCGATCCAGTAATCGCCATTGTCGGGTAGGCTGGGGGTCAAATCCCCCAGCGCATAGAGATTGCTTAGCCTGGTCATTCGAAGAAGGTCGCGTTGCGGCCGCCAACGACGATGTCAAACCGGAAGCCGTGATCCACATCGATATCCGGAGTGTCGTAGAGTTTGCCGATGTTCCGCTTGAACGTGTCACCCATCAGGATCGCCATTGGGTCCGTCGCGTTGTTCGGCTCGTCCGGGAAATACATCTGCGTGATCAGGCGCGATGATCCGCCGCTGATCGACAGGTGGATATGTTTCGGTCGCCAGCGTCCGATATCCGGGCGGGCCAGATAGGCACCGGGGCTGATGGTCCAGAACCTGTATTTGCCGTTCTCGTCGGTCAGAACCCGGCCCATCCCAAAGAAATTCTCGTCCAGTTGCAGGCCCGAGCCGTCCTCGACATGACGGTACCGGCCATAGTGGTTGGCATTCCATATCTCAAGCAGGCCGTTGCGGACCGGAGCACCGCTTTCTGTGCGTACGGTCCCGGTCACTTCGATCGGCACGCCATCGGCACGTGGCCGGTCTGGCGAGATGCGGGTCAGGTCCCATTCATGCGCGCGCGTCACGTGGCGGGTGGGGATATAGGGAACAAAGCTTTCCCGTGCGCCGTCTGGGATCAGTTTGAGGCGCTGTCGCGGTGTGCGCTGGTCCGAGGTGTTGTCTGTCGGACCGATTTCAATCTGTCTTCCGAGCTTGGTCATCCTGGCGTCCTCTTCTCAGCTTTCAAAATCGTCGAAAAACGGGGTTTCACCATCACCGGCCATGATGATGTCCAGCAGGTACACTTCGGCGCCGTCAGCTGTGCGTCCGTCATGGCGCGCGATTAATTTCAGCTTGTCGGCATCGTCCAGCGTGGCCAGCAACGGGTCGCTGTCGTTTGCGGCTTGGTCGGCAAAGAAAATTTGCGTGACGATGCGATTGATACCGTCCGAAAAGATCGTCAGCGTGATGTTCGGCGCGCGATCCCCGGAGGCACCGGGCATGATGGTGCGGAAGGAATAGTCTCCGTGGTCCGAACGCAAGCGGCCATATCCATCGAACCAGGGATCGATGTCCGGGTTCCCTTCGGTGGCGGGGGTCCGATAGACGCCCTTGGCGTTAGCCTGCCAGAACTCCATCACGACGCCATTGGCCAGATTGCCATGCCGGTCCAGCACCCGTCCGCGCAGGATAATGTGTTGGCCGCTGGCACTGGCGACCACACCCGGATCGACCCGCGTAAGGTCTTCAAGGCTGGGATCGCGGAAATAGATCGGGAAATATGGCCCGCAGGTGTCTTCATTGGTCGGCAAGAGGGCGTTTTGCCCGTGCTCTTGCGTCATGGTGTTTCCTCCATTGCAAGTCTATTGTTTTGCATATAAAACGTTCGCGCATACTTTAGAGAGCAGTCGAGCCAGGAATGACCGAATCCCCAAATCACAATGTCTATTTCGTGCCCGGACTTCATCGCGGTCTGCGGGTTCTGGAAATCCTTGGCTCCGCAAATGAACCCATGTCCCTGAGCGAGATCGCCCGCGCGATGGACCTGAGCCGGTCGTCTGCTTTTCGTCTGGTCTATACGCTGCGGCAGATGGATTTTCTGAAAGAGGCGGAGCAGAAGAACACCTATACGCTGGGTGCGCGGGTTCTGAACCTCGGGTTTGCCTACCTCAACCAGCAGCCAATCACGGCCATTGCACGGCCATTCCTGTCGGCGCTGCGTGACAAGACGGGCGTTGGCGCACATCTCAGCGTGCTCGAGGGGCATGACGTTCTGTATCTGGGCAGCCATCAGGCACGCAGCGGGTTTGTCTCCAGCATGGTGACAGGAACGCGGACCCAGGCCTACGCCTCGGCGATTGGCTGGTGCCTGTTGGGGGATCGCACCGACGAAGAGTTGAAGGCCTTTTGCGACGGGATCGAAATGGTTCCATTCACGGAACATACGCCGACTTCTTACACGCAGCTGCGTCAGCGTGTGCAGGAGGTTCGCGAAAACGGATACGTCTTTTCGCAAGGGTTTCGTGATCCCGGAGGGTCCAGTGTGGCTGTACCGGTCCGCGATAACACCCGGCAGATCGTGGCCTGTGTGAACCTGTCTGGACCGGATAGCGGGTTTGACTTTGACCGGATTGACGAGTTTTACGTGCCCGAAATCAAAGCAACGGCGCTGCAAATCTCGCGCGAGCTGGGATATGCAGGCCCCTGACCGCTTCACAAGAAAACGTCCAAAGACAGTGGGCCACGGAAGGTGAAGCCATACCATTCAACAGCGTCGGCTTCTGCCAACCTCATGTGCGGAAAGCGTTGAAACAGAGCGGGCAACATGACCTGCGCGACACTCATGCGTGACAAATGTGTGCCCATGCAGAAATGAGCGCCATTACCGAATGAGAAGTGGCGGTCTTCCTTACGAAAGATGTCGAACTTTTCAGGGTTCTCATAGACGTCTTCGTCATGGTTCGCCGAAGCCTGAATTGTAGAAACCGGTGTGCCCGCAGGAAGGTCCACGCCGCTGAGCGTTACTGGTTTGAGTGTTTTGCGCGGACTGGTTTGAATCGGTGCAACCCAGCGGATGCCTTCTTCAAAGGCGCGTGCCATCATGGCGGGATCTGCCATTGCTGCGTCGCGTTGCTCTGGGTTGGTCAGCAGGCCGTACACAACGGTGAGCAAAGCATCGCGCGGTTCGTTCACGCCGCCACCGATAGCCACTTTGATGTTGCAGCGGATACGGTCCAGCGGAATTGGGTTTTTTGCATGGGTCATCGCACTCAGAACGCTGTCATCGGGCGTGTTGCGAAAACGTGCCATATTCTCATCGACCAATTGGTTGATCTCGTCATTGGCGATATCGCTACGGGCAAAAACTTCTTCGTCACCGGCCACGTTGCCTGCGCCATCAATCAGGGTCTGGCTCCATTGAACAACTTGATCCGCGCTGGCGCCATGCAGGCCTAGAACTTCGCCCAAAACGGCACCGGCATAGGGTGCGGCAAGCTCTTTGAACAGATCAATGCGCCCTTGCTTTTGTGTCAGAATGTCCAGGTAGTGTGCTGTCAGATTTTCAGCAAGTGTATGCCAGGTTGTCTTGATTTTGTTCGCGGAGAGACCCGGTGCCATAGCCATGCGTTCGGACCGATGTTGCGCGCCATCCTTGCGCATCATCGACGTCGCCTGAAAGGCGCGTTCCGCAGGGGTTCCCGTGTCTTCGGAAGTGAAGGCTTCAAGATCTTCTTTGGCGCGCCGTACGTCTTCGGCTTTGGTGAGCAGGACCCGCCCGGTCGACTTCATCAACGCTACAGGGGCCTCGCGGCGCAGACGGGCATAAATGCCAATTGGATCGCGATGCAGATCTGCGATGGATACCCCTTCTATGATGGGAATATTGCTCATGCTACCCTCACGTCCCGATGCCCAGGATGTCGCGCGCATCCTCTGGCGATGCGATAGTGCCGCCAAGATGATCAATGATCGACACTGCTTTTTCGACCAGTTGAGCGTTGGATGTGCAATGTTCGCCTTTGCGGATATATGCAGTATCTTCCATACCAATCCGGCAATGTCCGCCCAGCAGATAGGCCTGTGCAAGCATCGGAAACGCCATGCGGCCAATGCCAAACCCGGCCCATTCTGTGCCTATTGGTAGTTGGCTGGCAAGGAACGCCATGGTTTCGGGGTTTGCAACTGCGCCAAATCGGACGCCCAGAACCATCTGTACCATCAGCGGCGTTTTCAAAATGCCACGCGCCACAAAATCCTTGACCATATGCAGATCACCGGAGTCGAAAATCTCGATTTCAGGTTTCACGCCTGCCGCGTAAATCCGATTGGCCATGATTTCGATGTTGCGGGGGCTGTTGATGACGCTGGCCTGACCGGACCACATGGTGTTGAAGTCCAGGGTACAGATTTCCGGGCGTAGCTCTTCGACATGAGCCACACGTTTTTCTGGCGCACACAGGGTCGAACCGGGGGCCGCAATTTGCGGATCGTCGTCAGATGGGACAAAGCGACCACCTTCACCTGTGGTCAGGTTCAGAATGACGTCTTCGTTCTTGGCGCGGATGCGCTCCACCAATTCGCGATAGAGTGCCATGTCCATCGAGCCCTTGGCCGTTTCAAGGTCTCGTACGTGCAAATGTACAATCGAAGCCCCGGCCTTGGCTGCGTCCAGGGCCTGTTCGGCAATTTGTTCGGGCGTGACTGGCAGATGGGGGCTGATCTCGGGCGTCATGAGGTTACCCGTGATCGCAGCGGTCAGGATGGTCTTTTTGCCCATGTCAGGCCTCCAGCGCGCTGGCCACAGCTTTGTCCAGCGTTTCGACAATCAGGTCAATTTCTTCAGGCGTTGAAGTATAGGACGGCGCAAGCAACACGTGATCCCCGGAGGTACCGTCGGCGCACCCTTGCGCTGGATAGCACATCATTCCTAGATCCAGTGCCTCGCTTTGAATTCGCTGGGCCAGTTTTCGGCTGGGCGGGAATGGGGCCTTGGTTTCCTTGTCGGCCACAAGCTCAATCGTCCAGAACAGCCCGCGCCCGCGAATATCACCGACGTTTGCGTGTTGCCCAAAGGATTGGCGCAGCGCATCTTCAAGCTGCGCGCCACGCGCCCGGACGTTTTCCAGAAGGTTTTCCTGTTCGATGACCTTTTGAACAGCCAATGCGCCAGCGGTGGCTATCGCGTGCGACATATAGGTGTGGCCGTTCCATAGCGTTGCGCTGCCGGCTTCGATGGTTTTGATGACCTTTTCGGCGGCCATGACTGCGGCTATCGGCTGATATCCGGCGCCCAAACCCTTGGCCATGGTGGTGATGTCTGCGGCAATGCCTTCCTGTTCCAATGCAAACAGGCTGCCGGTCCGACCCATGCCGCACATGACCTCGTCCGCGATGTAAAGCACGCCGTGTGCATCGCAAATTTCGCGAATACGCTGGAAGTATCCTTCAGGCGCGGGCTGTGTGCCCAGGGATGCGCCGACCACCGGCTCGGCCACAAAGGCCATCACGTTCTCGGGCCCGACCTCGCGGATGCGTTCGTCCAGCAGGTCGGCCATGCGAAGCGCGAAGTCCGCTTCGCTTTCACCGTCATTGCGCAGCCGGTAGTCATAGGCCGCGTCAATATGATCAACATCCATCAGCAACGGCTGGAACGGCGCGCGGCGGCCTGCATGACCTCCGGTGGCGAGCGCACCGAGGGTATTGCCGTGGTAAGACGGCGCTCGGGCAATGATCCGGGTACGGTTGGTTTCGCCGCGTTCGAGATAGTACTGTCGTGCCAGTTTCAGCGCGGCTTCCATCGCCTCGGACCCGCTGCCCAGATACATGACCCGTCCCGCGCCGGTGCCATTTGGCGCGCGTGTGATCAGGAACTCGGCCAGTTCTTCGGCAGGTTCGTTGGTGAAAAAGCTGGTATGGGCAAAGGCCGTCTTATCCAGCTGCGCCTTGATGGCGTTCCGAACAGCAGCATTGTCGTGCCCCAGACAAGAAACGGCGGCCCCGCCACAGGCGTCAAGATAGCGACGCCCGTCCTCATCGATCAGATAGTTTCCATCCCCGCCGACAACATTGGGGAGCGAGGATTTTAGGTTGCGGTGCAGCACATAGGTCATGAGGATATCGTCTTGCATATGGAACGGTGTTTTGTATATTAGACGACAACGCAAAGTGCAATAGGCGTTAAAGGCAACAGACGGGTGGAACAGCGGAAACGATGGCAGGCGCTCTCAACAATCTGAAAGTTCTGGATATTACGCATGTTCTAGCGGGTCCGTTCTGCACCTATCAGCTGGCTTTGTTGGGTGCGGATGTCATCAAGATAGAATCACCGACGGACCCTGACTGCGCTCGGGGTCGGGGCCCTGACGCAGAGGCCAACGCAAAAGGTCTTGGGCTGACCTATCAAGTGCAGGGCGGCAACAAGCGTGCCTTGTCAATGGATCTGAAGACGCCTCGCGGCCGCGAGATCATGCTTGAACTGGTTCGGGGCGCGGACGTGCTTGTCGAGAATTATAGCACTGGCGCGCTGGATCGTCTGGGCCTGGGATATGACGCGCTTAGAGAGATCAACCCGGGATTAGTATATTGCTCGATTACCGGATTTGGGGATATCGGACCGGACGCCGACGCAGGTGCTTATGACAACGTGATTCAGGCGATCAGCGGCACCATCGGCCAATGTGGCGGTACGAAACCGGGTGTATCCTTCATCGACTATAGTACAGGCTATTCCGCTGCCTTTGCGGTCACTTCGGCATTGCTTCAACGCGCGCATACGGGTCAGGGGTGCCATATCAGCGTTTCCATGCTGGAAGTGGCGATGCAGATGATGTCGCCAGAAGCCGCGGCCGCACAGCATCCTGTCAAGACAACCCGCAGCAAAGAGATTGGTATCTCGCCCTTCGATACGGCGGACGGGCGTCTGATGTTGGGGGCGTTTCGGCCTCAGCAATATGTCAAACTGGCGACGTTGCTGCGCCAGATCGGAACGCCAGTATCGGGTTTGGATCAGGTCGACAGCTGGCCGGACGTTTGGGATATACCGGATTCTGTGCGGACCGAGCTGACGGACGTGTTTCGCACCCGTACGACCTCGGACTGGGTTGGCCTGCTGCGCGCCACTGATTTACCCGGCTCCGAGGTGCAAAGCCTGTCGGATGCGGTTGCAAACCCGCAATTGGCAGCGCGGGAGTACTTCCGACCCAACCCCAAAGACAGCGCGGCTACACTTCCGCTAACGGCGTTTCGAATGAGCAATGGCGGTCCTGACTTATCGAGCGCTCCACCACGGCATGGTGAACACAGCCGCGACGTGCTGGAGGAACTGGGGCTGACCTCTGATACAGTCGAACGGTTGATGGCGGAGGGAGTTGTGAAATGATGCGCGACGCCCCGATCCAAATCGCCCGGCCCTTAACCACTTTGCCAGATGCGCTGCGCCACAAAGGTGAGCCCTCGCGTTGGGCAAAAATGACTCGTCCGGGGCAGGCCATGCATTCCTTTCTGGAAGGAGCGTTTTTTGACGATGCGCGAAATCTCTGGCTGTCGGACGTTCCCTATGGCCGTGTGTTCTGTATCACCCCCGACGGAACGTGGATGGTCGAACATCAGATTGATGGCGAGCCGCATTCGATGCGCATCGCGCCTGACGGTCGTCGCATTGCAGTCGACTATTTGCATGGTTTGACAGAACTGACTGGTGAGACCGAGTTTCAGGTGCTCAGCACGGGGCTTGAGGGGCAACCTTTCCTCGGGCTATCGGACATGTGCTACGGGCCTGACGGAACGCTTTGGTTCACCGATAGCGGACGCAGCTCATACAGCGACCCGACAGGGCGCGTCTATTGTCAGCCCCCGGATGGACCGATGCGTCTGGTGCTGGATTGCGTCCCCTATTCCAACGGTATCTGTGTTTCGCCCGATGGGGCTTGGATTTATGTCGCGGCCACCCGGGCCAATCAGGTCTGGCGTTTCTCCCACCGCCTGCCTGAAACCGGCCAGCCCATGGTCGGGACCTTTCTGCATCTTTCTGGCGGATTGGGACCTGACGGGCTGGCTACAAACGCCCTGGGCTGGCTAGCTGTGGCACAGGCACAGGCCGGACGGGCTTATGTTTTTGATGCCCTTGGCGATCCGATCTCTGAGATCCGTTTGCCGGAGGGGCTGTGGACCACTTCCGTCGTGTTCCACCCCGATAACGATCAGCTTTTGTACATCATCGACGCTCAGCACGGTGGCGTGTTCACCTGCGAGCTTCCCGACTGACGAGGACCCAATGAAAAAGCAAGATCTGCACGGCTATGTGCCTGCAATCGCGACGCCCTTTGACGAAAAGGGCAACATCATGGAAGACGCTTTCGTTGACCTGTTTGAATTCCTGCTGAGCCGGGGCGCGACCTGCGTCTGTATCGCAGGTGACAACGGTGAAAGCTGGGCTCTGTCAGCGGAAGAGCGAGGCCGTCTGGTAAGGCTGGCGAAGGACACCGCCAAAGGTCGCGTTCCGATCATGATGGGGATTTCCGCACCGACCATCGACGCGTCGCTGACCTATGTGCGCGCTGCCGAGGAAAACGGGGCCGACGTGTTGCTGTCGATGCCGCAAACCTATGTTCTCAAGGCGTCCGAGGCCGAGTTGATGGGTCGGTTCGAGAAAGTCTCAGCCGCAACCGACAAGCCACTGGTGCTGTATAACTCTCCGCGCCGTATGGGCTTTTCACTGACTGTGGATCAGACCGAAACGCTGCTGAACAATCACAACGTCATCGGGATCAAGGAAAGCCAGCGCGATTTCTTCTATCACACGCACCTGCTGAACCGTCTGGGTGACAAGCTGTCGGTCATGACGGGGCCGTGCCACTATATCATGCCTGCCTTTGGGCTGGGGGCAAAAGGCTTTATCGCCACCGGGCCGGAGTTCACTGATCTGTTGCCCTCGGACATGGCTGTCGTCGGCACTGGCGCACCGGATGAGATCTATCGCAACACGCATTATCAGTTGACCGTTTTGTATGAACTGTTGATGGGCACCGCGACCTGGCCTGCCTCGTTCAAGGCGGCGCTGAACCTTATTGGGCAGCCGGCCGGTGTGCCGCGCGATCCGGTGTTGCCTGCATCTGAGGCGGATATCGACAAGATCAAGCGGACCTTCGATCAGCTGGGGATCAGCTACGGATGATCCGTCTGGTCCCAGATCATTCTGACCAAATCCGGCGTGCTGAAAAGGTCAGCTTTACCTTCGATGGCATGCCGGTGATGGCCCATGCGGGTGAGACCGTGGCCGTAGCTTTGCTGCGCGCCGGGCATCTGCATCTGCGCGATGCGCCCGAAGATGGCGCGGCGCGGGGTGCATTCTGCCTTATGGGGCTGTGTCAGGAGTGCGCGGTTCGAGTGGATGGGGCTGTTGTTGAAAGCTGCCGCCAGCCAGCGTTAATCGGGCTGGCCGTTGAATCGCTCAAGCGGCAGAGAAAATGACGCAGATTTTCGATATCGCTGTCATCGGGGCTGGCCCCGCCGGAGCCAACGCGGCGTTGACTGCTGCTGGCCAGGGTCGTCGGGTGGTTGTGATTGATGAGCAATCCAAACCTGGTGGTCAGGTTTGGCGTGCGAAAAGTGACGCAATTCTAAGTGCGCCTGAAACACCCGAAACACATGCGGGTGATGCGTTGCGCCGCGCTGTCGCCGAGAGCCGCGTGAACCATTTGGGTGACTCGCGTGTTTGGCAAATTGAGCACCACGATGCAGGGTGGAGCATTTATGTTCTGCGCGGCGGCGCAACGGATGTGATTGCCGCAAAGGCCCTGATCCTTGCGACGGGTGCCCGTGAATTCGTGCAGCCGGTACCGGGTTGGACCACGCCCGGTGTGATTGGACTGGCTGGGGCAACCGCCCTGTTCAAGCAGGACCTGACTTTGCCGGGCAAACGCACGGTTGTCAGCGGGACCGGCCCTTTGGTGTTTTTCGTGGCCAGTGAGATTCGCCGGTTGGGCGGTGACGTCGCAGCGGTCGCAACTCCAAATTCGCGAGGTGATTGGGCGCGTACCTTACCGGCGATGCGCGGCAGGCCTGATCTGTTATTCCGGGGTGCCCGCTGGGTGGCTGACCTTTTGCTGGCACGTGTGCCGATCCTCTGGCGGCATGGTGTGACCAGAGTGGAAGGGGAACAGCGAGTCGCTGCGGTTGGAATGCGAAAGCTGACGGCAGATTGGACGCCGATAGGTGCTGAACACATGATCGATGCGGACAGTCTATGCCTTGGAAACGGTCTGATCCCGGCTGTTGAAGCGGCCCAATTGGCCGGGTTGACCCTGCAGCATCGACCCCAGATGGGTGGCTGGGTTCCAAAGGCAGAGCTGGACGGAAGAACGGAAATTGAGAGCTTGTTCCTGTGCGGAGACGGCGCAGGCATTCGAGGGGCTGCTGCAGCCGAGATTCAGGGTAAACTAACTGGGCTAAGTGCGTTGGCTTTTTTGGGCCAAGATACAATGTCGGAACGATCGCGTTTGCGGGCCGATTACGAACGCGCTTCCCGGTTTGGAAGGGCCATGACCGTGCTTAGCGTTCCGCGACCCGGATTGGCTGAACTGACGACGCCTGACACAGTGGTGTGCAGGTGCGAGAGTTTGCGCCAGTCCGACATCGCCACGGAAATCTCATCGGGTGCTACCAGTACCAACGCCGTTAAATCCGGCCTGCGGGCTGGCATGGGGCCTTGCGGAGGTAAGTACTGCCAAACAGCAGTGGCACGCATGATTGCGCGCCAAAAGGGATGCGCCGAGTCCGAGGTGCCACCGCCAACACCGCGCCCACCGTTGCGGCCAGCCCCCGCAAGCGCGCTTGCGGGTGATTTCGACTATGATGACCTGCCCATCCCGAAACCGGCCCCGCTATGACCGGCAAGTATGATATCGCAATTATCGGTGGCGGCATCATGGGCTGCGCAGCCGCTTTACAAATGGCCGCGGGTGGCATGCACCCAATTGTACTGGACCAGGGTGATCTGGGGCAGGGGGCATCCGGTGTGAATGCCGGAACGCTCAGCCTTCAGATCAAGAGGGTCAAGCTTATGCCTTACGCGTTACGCGGCCACCACGAATGGGAGGCGATGGGCGATGCGGTCGGGTTCAAAAAAAGTGGCGGCTATACGCTGGCTTTCACCGAACGCGAGGTCGAGCTGCTGCACGAGCGGCAAAAGCTAAAGGCCGAGGCCGGGGCGCCTATCACTTTCGTGTCAAACAACGCTTTAAGGGCGGCCGAACCAAACCTGACCCAAAAGGTTCTGGCTGCCAGCTACTGCCCCGAGGATGGCTATGCCAATTCCTCGCTGACAGGGCAGTACTACCGCGCGCGCCTGCAGGGGGCTGACATACCCTATCGGGAACGTTCAGCCGTGACGGCAATAAGCCGGACAGCCACAGGTTTTGAACTCATGACCACTCACGGCTCTGTCCACGCGTCCCGCCTTCTTTTGGCCGCAGGCGCGTGGCTAAAGCCTGTGGCGGCCTTTCTTGGCGTAGACCTGCCAGTGCGCGCGCGGATCAACACTGTATCAGTGACTGAACGGATGCCACCGCTGACGTCCACCGTCATCGGCCATGCAACCGGCCTTCTGACAATGAAGCAAAAGGCCAACGGCACCGTGTTGGTTGGTGGCGGCTGGCAAGGGCGTGGAACACCGCAGGAGGGCAGGGGTGATGTGACCGCCGAAACCGTTATGCCCAATATTGCACTGGCACAATTTGCCTTGCCCGCGCTGGCGAAGGCCCGCGTGCTGCGCAGCTGGACCGGGTTCGAGGCCAATGTACCGGATTTCTATCCGCTGGCCGGCGCGTTGCCCGACATCAAGGATGCCTTCGTTCTGGGCTGCGTGCGCGGCGGGTATACCATCGGCCCCAATATCGGAAAGCTGATGGGTGATTTCATCTTGGGGCGAGAGCCCGAACTGCCTCTGTTCGATCCGGGGCGCGACTTTGACGAGGAAACAAAATGAGCCTGATTTCAACCGACACCTGCCGTCTGGATGGCAAACTGGCCGTGGTGACCGGGGGCGGAAGCGGCATTGGCGAAGCGACGGCCAAGGTTTTCGCGGATGCCGGTGCAAAGGTGGTCGTGACGGGTCGACGTTTGGAACCCCTGCAGCGCGTGGCCGCCGAAATCGGTGGGCACGCCATCGCCTGTGATGTCTCGGACCAAGCTCAAGTTCAGGCAACGTTTGCAGAAGCCAAAGATATCACCGGCAAAGTCGATATTCTGCTGAACAATGCCGGAGGCCCCGGCCCGATTGCGCCGGTCGCTGAGGTGGACATGGAGGCTTGGATCGCCTGCATGAACATCAACCTTGTTGGTGCGATGTATTGCCTGCAAGAAGCGGCCAAAATCATGAGTGCGCAGAAGTCCGGTTCAATCATCAACATGTCGTCCCTGATGGGCATACAGGGCTATCCGATGCGCTCGGCCTATGTCGCATCGAAATTCGCGCTGATCGGGATCACGGAAACCATGGCCCGCGAATTGGGTCCGGTGAACGTGCGCGTCAACGCCCTGATGCCGGGCGCGGTGTCTGGCGAAAACATGGACCGCATTCTGCAACGCCGGTCCGAGGCCGAAGGTCGCCCCGTCGAAGAAATCGAGCGCGAAAACTACACGGATGTTGCGGCACTGAAACGCTGGGTCGCCCCGGAAGAGGTTGGCCGCGCGGCGTTGTACTACGCGTCAGACCTTTCATCGGCCATCACGGGAGACAAGATGAAAGTGGATTGCGGGAGATTTTAATTAGCGTCTGGACAGAATCCGGACCGTACCTTTTGATCCCGGATTGAACGTCATGTGGATAACTGCGTTGCGGTCAGACGTGAATAAGTTAGGTGACCTATTAATTCCTTTGCCGTAGGGATGGGCGATCGCTTATCGGCTTCCTGTGGATATCCAGACGTTATGGGCACAATTCGGATGTGCCGCAAACTTTTGGAACAGCCAATGGGTTCCGTTGCAACAGATCCTTATGCAGCACGCAGTAGGTGTTGCCGGATTTTCATATCTATTCGAGTGCTTTGCAGATCGACGATACCGCTTTTCGAGAACAGCTCTCGAACGGAGCGGTAATTTTCAGCTCTTTTCCAAACAACAGGAGATGAGGTTGCTGCCCGCCCAGACAACGAAGCGAGATAAGACATAGTGCCGAACAAAAGCTTGGATTTATCGCGATGGGGTTTGTTCAGAATATACATGCTAAGAGGCGCGTCCGGCCCGCGTTCGGAATCGACGACAAATACCTGCCCTGCACGGAATGCGGCTTTGCCGTCACATCTTGTCCAGCGGCGCGCCGATGACTTCCCTTCGCTCAACGCTTCGACGACCCGACTGTAAACCGTCCCGTTTCGCTCGTCCAAAAAGGCAACGTTGATGATGACTTTATTCGGATCGTTCGGGGCGCGAAAGAACACCTGATAAGATCCCAGAAAGGGCCGCAGCCGTTGCAGATCACCTGGGAACACATTGATCAGAGGGTCACGTCGGCGATCCGCTTCAGTTTTTGCCAGCTGGGTGGTGTGTCGGCGCAGCTCTGCAGGATCTCCCAGCAATATACTCTCGCTCAAATCGAAGAACCGGCTGATGCGGCGCAAGTTGTTGGGCGAGGGCATACTGCGGCCGTTGAGGTATTTGGCAAATTGCTGATGGTTGATGCCAATCTCCCTGCAGACAGCCGCCACCGACGGGTAGTCGGCACAAAGGTGGCGCAGGTTTGCAGCTAAATCCTGGTGCATAAGCAGTTAGGTCTCAAGTCGCGTAAACTCGCTAAAGAAAGCATAATGTGGCGTCATTGTTAACCCTAAATTGGTGCGTGATCTTGTGGGCAACAGAAGGATGCCCAGGGAGGTCAAACGATGGATAAACTTCAATACGTACGGCAGATGGAACAGCGCCTGCAATTGCGTCACGTGGATCGCCGCCAATTTATGCGGGGTGTACTGGCCACCGGGATGACGGTCAGCGCAGCAACGCTTCTGGCAGATCGGGCTATTGCAGCCACGCCGAAAAAGGGCGGTACTATGGTAGCTGGGATCGGTCATGGCGCATCCACCGAACAGCTTGATCCCGGTCAGATCTCGGCGGGTTTCCTGATACCGCTGAGCCTGGGCGTGAACGGGTTCCTGACCGCGATCGACGCGGACAGCAACGTGCAGCCATCGCTTGCGCAGTCTTGGGAGGCGTCGCCGGACGCGTCGGTTTGGACTTTCGAACTGCGCGACGGTGTCGAGTTCCACAATGGCCGTTCTGTGACAGCTGAGGACGTGATCGCCTCGATCAATTATCACCGCGGGGCTGATTCAACCTCGACCGGAGCACCTCTGCTGGCAGGGGTAAAGGAACTTCGCGCAGATGGGCCACAAACCATTGTCTTTGAGCTTGAGGGCGGCAATGCGGATTTCCCGGCAATACTCAGCGATTACCGCTTTGCCATTCTGCCAGCAGAGGGAGACACCATTGACTGGCAATCCGGCATTGGGTGCGGAGCTTATCAGCTAAAGGATTTCCGGCCGGGGGTCTCTGCGGATTTGATCCGTCACGTGAACCACTGGAACCCTGATGTCGCGCATGTGGACGAATGGAAGCTTCTGGTGCTGCTGGATACAACCGCACGAATGGCGGCGCTCTCGGCGGGCTCAGTCGACATTGCAGACAAGGTCGATCCCAAGACGGCCAAATTTGTCTCGCGTGATCCAAACGTAACGCTGCATTCGGTTGCCGGTACGCAGCATTATTCCTTCCCGATGCTGACCAACGCCGCGCCGTTTGACGACAACAATATCCGTCAGGCAATCAAATGGGGTATCGACCGACAGGAGCTGGTTGACAAGATCCTGCTGGGCTATGGCCAGGTCGGCAATGACCATCCGATTGGTTCCGGTCAGAAGTATTTCAATGCCGAGTTGGAACAAAAGACCTTTGACCCGGACAAGGCCAGGTACTTCCTGAAACAGGCAGGGTTGGATTCGCTGGATGTCGAACTCTCGTCTTCTGACGCCGCCTTCCCCGGTGCGGTGGACGCGGCGACGCTGATTTCGAACTCGGCTGCGAAATGCGGGATCAACGTTTCCGTCAAACGTGAACCAAATGATGGCTATTGGTCTGAGGTTTGGACAAAAAAACCTTGGTGCGCCAGTTACTGGGCTGGACGACCAGTCGAGGATCTAATGTTCTCGTTGGCGTTCCAATCGGGTGTGGCTTGGAACGAATCTCTCTGGTCGCATGAGAAGTTCGACAAGATTCTGGTTGAGGCCCGGGCTGAGCTGGATACCGGCAAGCGTCGCCAGATGTACGGCGAGATGCAGGATATCGTGGCCAACCAGGGCGGTGTCGCGATCCCGATGTTTGCTTCTTATGTGTTTGCCACGCGCCCAAGTGTCGGCACACCCGAGAAATTCGGCTCGAATCTGGACCTGGATGGAAGCAGCTTTATGGAACGTTGGTGGAAAGCCGAATAGCGCTGCCGAAATGTGATAATATCGAATGAGATCAGAGGATGGCACTAGTAGTCGTCCTCTGATGTGTTCGGAATAGGAAATTCATGAAACTTTTCATTGCAACGTTGTCGACCGAGACGAATACGTTTTGCACCATGCCGACCGCTATGTCGGGGTTTGAGGACTACTTCCTTTGCCATGGGACGGCGACTCAAGAGCCTCCAAATCTTATGACCGAGGCACTACATGTGTGGCGGAAAAAGGCTGAAGTCCTGGGTTGGCAGGTCGTCGAAAGCTTGACCGCCATAGCCGAACCCGCCGGGCTGACCACGCGCAGCTGTTATGATGCGCTGAGCGGCGAGATCCTTTCTGATCTGGCAGAATGTGGCGGCGCAGATATCATTTTGCTGCAGCTTCACGGCGCGATGGTTGCTGCGCATATCGAGGATTGTGAGGGCGACATTCTGGCCCGCGTTCGCGCCCTGTGCCCAGACGCAACAATTGGCGTTTCACTGGACCTGCATTCTCACCTGACGGACAAGATGCTGGAAGCCAGCGATCTGATTGTTCATTTTAGGGAATATCCGCATGACGATGCATCAGCCTGCGCGGTCGAGCTGTTCGATCTTGCTAGGCGGGCACATGCGGGTGAAATCACGCCGCGAATGGCGTATTTTGACACCCGCATGGTGAACCTCTACCTGACCAAAACCGGAGCGATGAAGGACTTTGTGGCCGAGATGGCTGCAGTTCAGGCCAGACCCGGTGTGTTGTCGGTTTCATTGAGTCACGGTTTTCCTTGGGCAGACGTCGAAGATGTTGGCGCGCGGATGCTGGTAATAACAGATGACCAACCACAACTGGCCGCGCAACTGGCCAAGGAGTTGGGCCGGCGCTTCTTTGATCTGCGCAACGAAGTGACCACGCGTTACCTTACGATCTCGGAGGCACTTGATCACGTTGGGACGCGTTCCGGGCTGTGTGTCCTGGCCGATATGGGTGATAATTCAGGCGGTGGTGCGCCGGGCGACGCCACCCACTTGCTGAAAGCGATGCTGGCGCACGGATTGACCAATTTTGCCAGTGGTCTGTTCTGGGATCCCGGTGTTGTTCGTATTTGTCAGGATGCGGGCATCGGCAGCGAATTGACACTTCGGCTTGGTGGAAAAACGGGTGTGGTTTCGGGGGAGCCGATTGACCTGACCGCACGGGTTATGAATATCAAAACGGGTTTGGGTCAGCATCTCGGTACCGGTCTTGAACCCATGGGCACCGTGGTCTGGTTGCGTCTGAAGGGCGAGGTCGACCTATTGGTCAACGACCTGCGCGTTCAGGTTTATCACCCTGAAGCCTTCGAACAGATCGGCATCAGGTTAGCTGAGAAATCGGTGGTGGCAGTGAAATCCCTGTTTCATTTCTATGGCCCGTTCAGCCAAATCTCGGATCATATTCTTCAGGTTGCCAGTCCCGGCGGAACCCAACCGGCGTTTCACGACCTCGCACTGACCAAACGAAAACTACCGTTCTGGCCCGCGGTTGCGCAGCCATTTGCGGATGAATGCCTTGCGGACGCCGGATAGTGATTTCAAACGACAGTCCGAGCGGACAGAATCCAATCGCGAACAATCTCGGCCTCTGTCGTCAGGGGGCGGGACTTAGACCAGACCAGATAAAACCCCTTTCCGGTTTTCCACGTCCATTCCGGCCGCGCAGCCAGTATGCCTTGCTGAACCAGAGGATCGACAATGTGGTGCCAGCCGAAGGCAAATCCTTCACCCGCCATTGCCGCCTGCAGAACCAATGCGTAGTCGTTTAGGCGCAGACCACTGCGAGGCGTGACCTCGGTGATACCGAATTCGCGGAACCATTGATCCCACGAAGGGCGTTCGCGAACGGGTTCTTCCAGATGAATAAGGCGTTGGTTCAGCAGGCTCGGCACACTGCGCAGGTTTACCGCCGCAGCCATTACGCGGGGCGCGGCGACGGGATAGATCACCTCGTCAGAAATCAACCGTGCCTCGCAATCGGGCCAGTTACCATCGCCAAGCCTTACCGCTAAGCTGATGGTTTCTACGTTCAGATCCGGTTCGCGGTCACTGGACTGCAGGCGTAAGTCGATATCAGGGTGATTTTGCTGGAATGTCGCGATGCGGGGCATAAGCCAGTAATTGTTGAAAGCCGAAGAAGCGCTGAGCGTGACGTGATCATTGCTGGCAAATTGCCGGATCGAGGCGGCGGAATGTGATAGCATCTCAAAGGCGCGGGTCACGTCGGCAAACAGACGATTTCCAGCGTTCGTCAAAGTAATCCGGCGATGGCTGCGGCGGAATAGTACAACGCCAAGCGATGTCTCCAACTGCTTGATCGAAGCACTCACCGCCGGTTGCTGCACGTTAAGCTCCTGGGCCGCTCGTGTGAACGATTGCAGCCGGGCGGCGGCCTCAAAGACGACCAGATGGCGGGGTGATCCTAGTTGTTTCCAAAGTTCTTGCATAATCTGTGTTTATGCTAAGCATACAATTTTTCAAGCGTCACAAAGCTATTTTCAAAAGGGTAATATCACGCGAAACATTGGAGTGACTCACGATGGCTCGGCGCACACGTCAATCCCGTTCCCGCAGTTCAGAAGCTGCCTCAGTTCCGGAATCCCCCTATATCCGGCGCAGTTTGGCCTATTTTGACCCTCTCAATGAAGAGGAATTGAACCGCCTCGAGGCGCAGGTCGACTGGATTCTCGAGGACGTGGGGATTGCGTTCCGCGATGACCCCGAAGCGCTGGACTTGTGGCGTCGAGAGGGCGCCAAAATCGATGGTGACATTGTTCGTGCCGACGCCAGTTGGATACGTGATTTGTGTTCTAAGGCGCCTAAAAGCTTCAAACAGGTCGCGCGCAATCCAGAGCGTTCGGTGGTGATCGGGGATGGCAATCAGGTCTTTGCCCCTGTCTACGGAGCACCTTTTGTGCGCGATCTAGAAGGCGGTCGCCGATATGGCGATATCGAGTCTTTCGAAAAGCTGGTCAAACTGACCTATATGCACCCGAACCTTCATCACGGCGGGTTTGTTACCTGCGAACCCTGTGACGTTCCGGTCAGTAAACGCCACTTGGACATGATGTTCGCGCATATGACGCTGAGCGATAAACCGCATCTGGGCGCGATCACCGAGATGAGCCGGGCGCAGGACAGCGTCGAGATGGCCGAGATCGTCTTTGGCGCGGATTTCATGGAAGAGAACTGCGTCATCATGGGCAATGTGAACACGAACTCACCACTACTGGTGGACCGGGTGGTCACCGAGTCGGCACGTGTCTATTCGGCGCGTGGCCAGGGTTTGATCGTGGTGCCGTTTATCTTGTCCGGCGCCATGGGTCCGGTCAGCACCGCAGCCAGTGTCGCTCAAGCCATGGCCGAAGCGATGATGGTCTGTGCATATGTTCAACTGCTACGCCCCGGCGCGCCGTTTGTTCTGGGTAACTTCCTGTCTTCGATGTCGTTGAAATCCGGTGCACCGACATTTGGCATGCCCGAACCAGTCATGTCGAACTATGCAATCGGTCAGCTTGCGCGCCGTGCCGGTTTGCCCTTGCGCTGTGGTGGTTCGTTGACCGCGTCCAAGATCGAAGATGCACAGGCGGCTTATGAATCTGCGGATTCAATGCATTCAACCATGCTTGCGGGCGCGAATTTTGTGCTGCATTCAGCCGGTTGGCTCGAAGGTGGCCTGTGCACCGGCTTTGAAAAGCTGATTATGGATGCCGATCGTCTGGGATCGTACCAGAAGATTTTAAGCCAGGGTCTGGATACCAGTGAAGAGGCCTTTGCCCGTGACGCCTATAGCGAGGTTGAGGCTGGCGGTCACTTTTTGGGCTGCGCCCACACCATGCGCAACTACCAGACCGCGTTCTATGAGCCGAAACTTAGCGACAGTGAGAATGTCGAAAGCTGGGAAGAGGCTGGGTCGAAGGACATGCGCCGCCGCGCCTATGAGCGCTGGAACCAAATGCTGAACGAATACCAGCCGCCTGCAATGGACGAAGCGAAGAAAGAAGAACTTTCCGCCTATGTCGCGCGCCGCAAAGAAGAGATCCCTGATGCCTGGTATTAAGATCACCAGTATCCGGGCGACTCCGGTCAACATACCACTGGAGAAGCCGATGTGGTGGACCGGCGGGCATTACCCGGGCACCTCGAAGACTATTATCGAGGTGGAAACGGATCAGGGCCTCGTCGGATTGGGCGAGGCGCCTTCGGTGGATGTCGTCGAACCGATCCGCGCAATGGGCGAACGCCTGATAGGAGCGGACCCGCTGGACATTGCGGGTTGCGAAAGCCGATGCGTGCCGCCCTGGCAGATCGTGCAGAACACCGATGACAGTTCGGTGGTCAAAGCCTTTGGTGCCATCGAGATTGCCCTTTGGGACCTGCGTGGCAAGGTTGCGAACGAGCCCCTTTATCGTCTGTTGGGCGGTGCGGTGCGCAAGGAAATCCCTTTCACCGAGTATTTCGGATACCGCGAAGGCGGCGAGATGAGCCCCGAGGCGGTTGCCAACTACTGCATCCGCATGCGCGAAGAACATGGCAGCACCATGTTCGAGGGCAAGCTGATCCTCGGAAATCCCGAGCTTGAGATCGATACCGTCAAAGCTCTGCGCGAAGGTCTGGGTCGCGAGGCGATGATCCGTCTGGACAGCAACATGCAGTGGAGCTTTCCCACCGCCATGCGAGTCTTCCGCGAGATCGAGCCCTATAACATTCGCAACTACGAAGACCCGGTTGCCACGTTCGAGGAAATGGCGGAACTGCGCCGCCACTTCACCATCCCGATCTCGACCCATGTGCCGGACATCCGCAAAGCGGTGGCTTTGGGTGCGCCCGATTACATCGTGACGAACTTTGCCGTACTGGGCGGGATTTCCCGCGCCGTGCGATTTATCGGCGCGTGTGAGGCGATGGGTGTGGGCTTCTGGTGTTACTCCGGTGATGCCGGGATCGCGACGGCTGGATACCTCCACATGTCGGCGGCCATGCCGTGGATTTCCGAGCCATCGCAATCGCTGTTCCGCTGGCAAATGGGCGACGTCATCCAAGGTGGTCCTTTCCGCCAGAAAAACAACGTGATTTCCGTGCCCGAAGGCCCCGGCCTCGGCGTGACGCTGGATCGTGATGCCCTTGCTTATTGGCACAATCATCTGATCGAGAATGGACCGCTGGACCATTTCCATGACCCCGCTCTGCCCGGCCGCTTCCGCCGGTTGCCCCTGAACTAAGAAGGACCACCCATGCCTGAGATTCAAAAAGACGAAAGCACCAGCGGCAAAAAGCTGCCGTCCCACGCCAAGGTCGTCGTCATCGGTGGCGGCGTTGTTGGTTGCTCGATCCTGTTCCATCTGGCCAAGTTCGGCTGGAAAGACGTTGTGCTGTTGGAACGTGACGAGTTGACCTCGGGTTCCAGCTGGCACGCAGCGGGTCAGATCCACACGATCAGCTCGGACCCCAACATCTCGCGCCTGCAGAGTTATACGATTGATCTGTATAAAGAAATCGAAGAGACCTCGGGCCACTCGGTCGGCCTGCACATCACTGGTGGCTTCTATGCGGCCTCGACCAAGGAATGGTACGATTATCTCAAGCGTGAACGCTCGAAAGCCCGCTACATGGGTCTGCATCAGGAGTTCATCAGCCCCAAGGAACTGGCCGAGCGTCACCCGCTGATTGACCCGAAACACTATTATGCAGCCCTCTGGGACGAGCAGGACGGTGATCTCGACCCCTCGGGCGCGACCTATGCGTTTGCCAAATCAGCCCGTGTGCATGGCGCGCAATACTTCACCCATTGCGGCGTGACTGACATGAAACAGCGCCCTGATGGCAGCTGGGATCTAACGACGCCCAAAGGCGTGATCAACGCCGAACAGGTGGTGAATTGCGGTGGCCTGTGGGCGCGTGAAGTTGGCCATATGTCGGGCATCCACCTGCCGGTTCAGCCGATGGAGCATCATTATCTGATCACTGATGCGATCCCACTGATCAAAGATCGCATGGAGAGCATGGGCGAAGCCGGTCGTTTGCCTGCGGGCATCGACTATGAGGCCAACATCTACTTCCGTCAGGAACGCCACGGCATGCTGCTGGGCACCTATGAGCCGAAATCGACCCCGTGGAAGGTTGACGGCACACCATGGGATTTTGGCCATGAGCTGCTGCAACCCGACCTCGACCGCATCGCGGACCGGCTGGAAATGTCGTTCGAGCGCATCCCCGCGATTGGCGAATCCGGCATCAAGGACACCATCAACGGCCCGTTCACCTTCGGACCTGATGGCAACCCGATGATTGGTCCCGTGCCGGGCATGAAGAACTACTGGGTCGCCGTGGGCGTCATGGCAGGCTTCTGTCAGGGCGGCGGCGTCGGTCTGACCATGGCCGAGTGGATGATCGACGGCGAGCCTTCTATTGACGTCTGGGCGATGGACGTGGCGCGGTTTGGCGAATTCGCGACACCCGACTGGGGTACCATCAAATCTTCGGAAAACTACGAGCGTCGCTTCGTTATGACCTTCCCGAACGAAACGTTGCCCAAGGGCCGGATGCAGAAAACCACTGCTCTTTATGACCGTCTGGTCGCCAAGGGCGCCGTGATGGGGCAGGGCTTTGGTCTTGAGAACGCCCTGTGGTTTGCCGACAGTGCCCAAGACGCTCATGAAACGCCCACCTTCGAGCGCAACCGCTCGCACGATTACGTGGCGCGTGAAGTCAGGGCCGTGCAAGAGGCCGTCGGCGGCATCGAGATTGCTAACTTCGCCAAGCACGAGTTCAAAGGCGCAGGGGCTCGCGAATACCTGAACAAGACGTTGGCCGGTTACATCCCAAAACCAGGCCGTCTGGCTCTGACGCCGATGTTGACCGAAAAGGGTCGCCTTTATGGTGATCTGACGGTGGCCTGTCTGGCGGACGACCATTTCATGCTGTTCGGCTCGGGCGCAATGCAGGATGCGCACCGTCGCTGGTTCGAAAAGGACCTGCCCACAGATGTGAACTATGCCAACGTCTCAGACGAGTGGCACGGGATTGCCCTGTCCGGCCCGAAATCGCGCGAGCTGCTGGCCCGCATCACCCGCGACGACGTCAGCGCCGATGCGTTGAAGTTCCGCGACTTGCGCCAGACCTTCGTGGGTGGCGTGCCGGTGATCCTGAATCGCATCTCATTTTCGGGCGAGTTGGGCTTTGAAATCTACTGCCGCCCCCAATATCTGCTGCGTCTGGCTGAAGCGATCGAAGAGGCCGGAGCTGATCTGGGGTATCGCTGGTACGGCGCGCGAGCTCTGATGTCGCTGCGCCTCGAAAAAGGTTGGGGGGTATGGACTACAGACTTCCGTCCAGACTTCAACGCTGTCGAATCCGGCATGGATGTCTTCATCAACTGGAAGAAGGACTTTGTCGGCAAGGACGCCACCCTGAAGTTCAAGGAGGACGGCGTTGTCCGCAAGCTGGTCACCATGACCATCAACGTAGACGGTATCGATGTGTCCAACGACGAAGCGATCCTGAAAGACGGCGAAGCGGTTGGCTATGTCTCATCCGGTGGCTACGGGCATCGCGTCGGAAAATCGTTGGCGATGGGCTATGTCGCCATCGAAAGCGCTGTGCCTGGAACCAAGCTTCAGGTTGAAATCCTGGGCGAGTTCTACGATGCCGAAGTGCTGGGCGGCCCCCTATACGACGCCAATGGCGCGAATGTGCGGGGATAAGCCAAAGGAATTCTAACCTCAGGGGCGGTCTTTCAGAATTTTGCGACACATCCCACAAAGTTCTGAGATTCCGCCCCGAACTTGTCAGCGTCCGGGGAATACCGTGCCGCCCAACGGTTTAGTGTGGTGTGGCCTACCGAAACGCCTCGCTTGTTTATGATCGAACCTTCAACCGGTTTTTGCCGCTCGTCGTACTTCACGCTAGCAGCGCTAGGATCTTGCGAAACGTATCGTCAGACATGCCGGTAACCTGGTCAATCTGTGCCATGATCTCGTCGATCAGTTCCTGACGCAAGGCGACACCTTCTTCCGTTAACTCGACCAATACAACGCGCGCATCCTGCGGTGACCGCACTTTTTTGACCCAGCCCTTATGCTCGCTGCGCGCAACCAGAGGCGTCATGTTCGACGGCTGGCAGGTCAGCATTTGCGCCAGATCCTTCATACGCTGAGGGCTGCTGAGATGCAGTAACAGGCTGATTTCATTGGGAGTTATGTCGGGACGCGTTGCAGAAATCCGTGCGCCGACCTGTTCTGCCATATGGTTAAACAGGAACAGCACGGACATTGCCGGCGGAAGATCGGGTTTCGTAACCATGGCAGGGATTTAACAGCTTAGCATACAAGATTCTAGTTCAGATAAATAATTATATTATTGAACCATATTGAATACTCTCTATATGCTGCCCATCAAGATTCGACGGAGCGTTAGATGACAAAATCAGTGGTGATCCATGGCGGCGGGATGGCGGGTGCAAAGCTTGCCCGTGCATTGGAGAGCGAGGCAGAAGTGACTTTGGTCAGTCCGCTGGACTACTTCGAAATCCCGATGGCCTTGCCGCGGGCATTGGTCGAACCGCAGATTGCCAAACGCTCGGTGGTGCCTTTCACCGAGGCCCTTCCCAAAACTCGTCACCTGCACGGTCGCGTGGTGTCTTTTGATGGCAAGACAAGCACCATAGAAACCCATGAGGGTGAGAAAATCACACTCACCGGGGATATCACTGTGCTGGCCACTGGCAGCCGATATGCCAATTCGGTGACACGGGCGCAAAGCGGCACCTGGAGTGCCCGCCATCAGGAATTCGCCGATTTCAATACCGCGCTTGTCCAGGCAAATCGCATTCTGATTGTCGGTGGCGGTCCAATCGGAGTAGAGTTGGCCGGTGAAATCACGCGAGACTACGCCGGTAAGCAGATCACAATTGTCGAAAGCAATGATGACATTTTGACCGGCACCAGCCGCGCAGTCGCCGCCTATGCCCGCAAGGAACTGGAAAAGCGTGGGGTGCGGTTTGTATTGGGGCAGCGGATCGTTGATCCTGCATTTTCCGAAACCACGGCAGGGGGCATTGCGCGTACAGATCAGAGTCAAGAACTGTCATTTGATCTTATTTTCTGGGCAGTCGGCAGCACCCCAAATACCGACTACTTGTCTAAGGATTTCCTTTCATCAAATGGACGAATTCCCGTTGATGCGCAATTTCGGGTTGATGGGATGCAAAACGTGTTCGCACTAGGGGACATCGCCGACCTCAATGAAGTCAAAAAGGCTATCTATGTGAACAGTCACGTGAAGGTGGCTGCGCGCAATATCATTTCAGTGCTGAAGGAGCGCCCGCCTAAGGCCCGCTATAAGCCGCAAACCGGCAATGACATAATGGTTGTGACGCTTGGGCGTGATGGCGGTGTGGCGCACCTTCCGGGGTTTCGCATGATCAAGGCGGGTTGGATAATTCGGATGGTCAAGGCACGGGACATGCTGGTGGGCATGTATCGAAAGGCAGTTGGCGCAGCGACGAAAGCGTGAGATTGCCATGAAACTCGCGATCTTCGGCGCGACAGGGCCGCTGGGGCGGGAATTGGTCAAACAAGCCTTGGCACGTGGTCACACCGTGCGCCTACTCAGCCGCCGTGCCATCCCGCCCGGCGACTTGCCTAAAGGCGTTGAACTGATCCGAGGCGACTATTTCGATCCCGCTGCAATCAGGGAAACTCTGGTTGATGCTGAGGCGGTTCTGTCCACGATCGGCCCGCCGCAACACCGAACGGACGCTGTCACACCCAAAGACTATGGGCAAGCGATGGAACATTTGATTGCCGAGATGAAGCGTATCGGGATTAGTCGGATCATCAACGTGGCCAGTACGGCCACGCGTTTTGGGTCCGAGCCTTATGGATGGGGAAGACGACTTCTGCGCCTTGTCCTTCGCTTTGTCGCTCCGGTTGTTATTCCCGGCAAAGAAAACGAACTGGCTGTGCTTTCTCAGTCTGGGCTGAATTGGACAAGCGTTCGCCCGCCAATGATCAGAACTGGCATCGGGGGCGAAATTCGCGCCAACGCAGAGCACCCACAGGGAATGCGTGTGGATCAGGAACTGCTCGCCAAGTTCATGCTTGACCAACTGGATGAAAGTGCCTGGATGGGGAAGGCGCCCTTTGTTGGATCTTAGGTTGGATTTCCGTTCGCACTGAGCGTTTTCAGCTCAGCGCGAACTTTGCGTGTCTTGGCATTGTCCTTTTCGACGATCACCATCTCCGCGCTTTCCATTCTTGAGACCTACCAATTCTTAGGTAGAATTGTGCTTTTGAACATATTGTCCAGCATGCTTTGGGGCAGGAACTTACGCAGGGTGGTCAGCAGCTTTGCGTCCTTTCCGGCAAAGTTGCGGAGGCGACGGTTGCCCTGTGCCGCATCAAAGATCAGGTCAGCCACATCCTTTGGATCGCCAAATCCGAACGGCTTCGGTGGCTGTGCCAACACACCCGAATAATGGGCTTTGAAATTCTCGCGCAGCTCGCTCAATTCCGGGCTTGGGTTCCCTTCCGTCCAGTTGGTTGCATGTCCAAATCCGGTCTTGAATGCGCCCGGAGCAACCGTACAGGCCTTGATGCCAAATCGTTCCAGTTCGAAACGCATGGATTCCGTTAGCCCCTCAACCGCGAATTTGGTGGCGTTGTAGAGGGCCATCATGGGCAGGCCGACGCTACCGGCAAGCGAAGTGACATTGACGATCATACCGTTTTTCTGTTTGCGCATTTGCGGCAGGACTTCCTGAGTGACGACAACAACACCTTTCAGGTTGGTATCGATCTGGTTGTCGATGTCTTCGTCGCTCGCCTCTTCCAAAAAACCGGCAACTCCAAATCCTGCGTTATTGATGAGCACGTCCAAACTGCCAAACTTGTCAATCGTCTCGGCCACGGCTGCCTTGACGCTTGCGCGGTCTTTCACATCGAGCTGGGTAACAAGGACCCGGTCGAGGTTGCGCAATTCCGTGTCTTTCTCGGGTGAGCGCATGGTTGCTACAACATTCCAGCCCTCTTGCTGGAATTTCAGAGCTGTGTGGTAGCCAAACCCGGACGATGCTCCGGTAATTAAAACAGTCTTTGTCATATTTCTTGTCCTACTTCACTTAAGCTTGGTCTTGACCGCATGTCTGAAAGAACGTGTCCGCGCGCTCCATCACCTGATCGTCATAGAGATCGGCCGACAGCAGGTATCCACTGGGCACAAAGTTGATCGGGTTTTTCCCTGCTTTGACGTCTGTTTGATCGATGTTTGTCATGGCTTTTTCCTGAGCTCTGCCTTGCATTTTGATCAGTACAGCCGTAGTTAAACGGTCGTTTACATGCGGTAGATAGATATGTCAACAAGTGTTTACAAGAGGGGTCCGACACCAGTGGGAAAACAAAGAGACGCAGCAAAAACACGGGAAGCCATCCTTCACGCGGCCCGCCTCAAATTTACTGAAAAGGGGTATGATGCAGCAGGTGTCAGAGAAATTGCAGAGACTGCCGGCGTAAACGTAGCGCTGATTAACCGCTACTTCGGCTCCAAAGATGGGTTGTTTCGTGAAGCGGTGATCCCGTTTTTGAGTCTGGATCCCTTGTTGGCCGGTGACACGCAGGATTTGGCCCATCGCCTCGGGGAGTACATGGTGAACAAGGACTACTCAAAAGACGTCTTTGACCCAATGCTGGCCGTTCTTCGTTCTGCCGGTAGCGAAGCTGTTCAATCGATGTTCAAAGAAGTTGTCGATAGCGACGTGATCGGGAAATTGTCTGAACAGATTGATCAGGAAAATGCACAACAGCGAGCTGGCTTGATTGTTGCATTGCTGTTTGGCTTTGACGCCCTCAACAGGATCTTTGAGGTCGAGGTATTTTCTGAAGCTGATCAACAGAAGGTTTCAACTCTGTTCGCGGATACAATCCAGAGCCTTCTCAGTTAGTCCATCTCTGTGCCAGCACCCGCCGCGCTCGCAAGTCCCCAGATTGTGCAACTTGCTGTCGTATGACCACGGCGCAGCATCCTGAGCACGGGTTGTCCCATCTCTCTGGCGTAAAGAGCCACGCCGCCTGCGAGGCGGGGCACGCTGCTCATTTTGCGGGTGTCCGGTTTTCCATTGCCGCTTAAACTAGTTCTTTTCGAATATACTCGGCGAAGTGTTGCGAGAAGCGTTGTGTGGCGGTCGATCTGTACTGTGTTGGCGGATAAACTGAGTAGATACCTCCGGACTGGAGTGTCCAGTCGGGGAGAAGCTGGATCAGAGATTTTTCCGCAAGTTCTTTTCGGATGTAGAAGTCTGGAAGGATTGATATACCAGACCCTTCTAACGTCATCGCTTTGATTGCAGGAGTTACGTCCGCCGCTAAAGCGCGCATCATTTCTACCTCTATTGCATCGCCCGTTGGCCCCGAAAAAAGCCAGCGGAGAGGGGTTGATAGTGCTTGGTGCTCGATAAACGGAAAATTTGCCAAGTCGCTTGGTACTTTAGGGTCGCCAAATTCTTCGACGACTTTTTCAGAGGCTACGACGATCTGCCTGAAATCCCCCAGTTTGCGGGCGATGTTTGCGGAGTCGACGAGCCAGCCAACGCGATACGCGATGTCGAACCGCGCTTTGACCGGATCTATTCGTGCATCGCTCAGCGTCAGTTCTATGGTCACTGCAGGGTACATTCTACGAAACTCGGCCGCGACCGGAGCAACATAATCAGCGCCCAAATCAAGTGGTGCGGTGATGCGCAGCGTCCCGGAAGGTTCGGTGCTGCCGCGTCGCACCATCGCATAGGCTTCTTCTGCCTGAGCGACAGACGCTTGTGCTGCCGCGTAAAATGACTGGCCGGTTTCCGTCAGGTTCAAATGACGGGAGTTTCGAACAACCAAACTTGCCCCCAGTTCTTCCTCAAGGAGCTGCAGTTGCTTGCTGACAACTGCCTTGCTGACGCGCATGCGATCCGCCGCTGCCGTGATGGTTCCGGCCTCGGCTATGGCCACAAAATATTCCAAGCGGTTCAGGTTTGATTTTGTCATTTAAGGTCAACTTTTGACTGACGATAAGTCCATATAATGCGCATTTTGTTGACGGCGTCGACTCCCTATTTGTCACGCACAGGGCAATCGCGACGGTCATTCAAGGTTGCCCCCTGACAAAGGAGATGACTATGAAAGCAATCCTGACCGCTACCGCAGCAATGATGCTCTCGACGGCTGCAATGGCTGCCGATCTAAAAATTACTCATTTTACCCCTAACAAAGGCAGCCTGTTCCCGGTGTCTTCAAATCTGGTCGAAGGTCCCACCGAAGTTCTTCTGATCGATGCGCAGTTCGAAAAGGATGATGCCGCACAATTGGTCAGCATGATCAAGGCCACCGGAAAGCCGCTCACGACCGTTTTCATCAGCCACAAAGACCCCGATTTCTACTTTGGTCTGGATTCGATCCGCACGGCCTATCCCGATGTCAAAATCGTCGCCACGCCTGAAACCGTGAAAGGGATCGAGAAGACGATCCAGCTCAAATATGATTTCTGGGGGCCAATTCTGAAGGAAAATGCTCCGACCGAGTTGATCATTCCGGACGTTCTGGAGGGCGATAGCCTGACGGTGGATGGAAATACAATTCAGGTTGTCGGTCTTGATGGCCACGATCCCGTCCACACATTTCTTTGGGCACCTACCGAAAAAACTGTGCTGGGCGGCGTGGTTCTGTACGAAAACGTCCATGTCTGGCTTGCAGACAACCAAACACCTGAAAGCCGCGACAACTGGCGCGCAACATTAGACCAGATTACCGCGCTTAACCCCGACCGGATCATTCCCGGGCACGTCATTGGCGATAGCGCCGAGGATGAAAGCACCGTTGAGTTTACCAAAGAATACGTCGCTGCGTTTGAAGCTGCGTCGGAAAAGGCGGAGAACTCTGCCGAGTTGGTTGCGGCGATGCGGGAAGCCTATCCCGGCTTTGAGAACGTGGGCGATCTTGAACTAAGCGCGCAAGTTATTGAGGGCGAGCGTTCCTGGCCCTGAGATCAAGATTGATGTTTGGGTGCGAGGTTATCGGGCCTTGCCACCCTAGCAAACAGAGCGCCGGGTTTTTCAATCCGACGCTCTGCCCCTGCGTTGTTCGGAAATTGGGGCGCGGAAATTGAACCGCTATCTCCTAGCTGAGAGATCGCGGGGCTTCATTCAAACGGGAAGCTGTCTAATCGCTCGTACCCTTCGTCAGTTACCAGAACTTGGGTTTCAAGTTTTACGCTCTCAGAGCCTTCTTCAGCCATCAAGCTTTCGACGCAGACAACCATGCCAGGCTCGAACCGCCCTGACATCGCGCCGGGCCCCCAATCCACGTGCAAAGGCACCACCGGCCATTCATCAGCCATGCCAACCCCGTGCACTGCGAGGGAATAGCGGTAGGGCACGTGCGCATCGGGAATGCGCCAACTCAGCTCATTAAACTCGGTGAAACTCGTACCGGGCCGCACAAGTTCAAGATTATGATAAATCTGGTCCAACGCGGTGTCATACAAGCGGCGCTGAATACCGGTCATCTTGGTATAACCGCATGTCCAGGATCGAGACAGGTCGGCGCAATAACCGTAAGGCCCTATCATATCTGTATCGAATGAGATCATCTCACCGGTCTTGCAGACCCTGTCTGAGCATTCCTGATACCATGGGTTGGTCCGGGGGCCACAGGTTAACAACTTGGTTTCCAGCCAATCCCCACCTGAGCGGGCGTTTTCAAAATGCAGATGCGCCCAAAGCTCCCGCTCGGTCACGCCGGGGTGGGAGTGGTCGTAAATGCGCGCCATACCGGCCTCACAAACACGGATTGTCCAACGCATCAATTCGATCTCATCGTTTGATTTGATCGAGCGCGCAACCTCGGTGATTTGCGTGCCCTCGATATAGGTCAGCCCGCGCGCTTCCAACGCATGGACGCCGCTTCCATCCAGAGTGTCACAGGCAATTCGGCCATTTCCGCCACCATGCTCTCGGACTAGGTCGGCAATTTCATCGGCCCAGTTTTGAACAGCCGCGCCCACCTTGTCGCCAGAGGCCATGAACATCCACGTTTTGGCGACACGAATTTCGTCAATACCTGGCAAATCCTCGCTTTGATGCAGGCAACCCTTGAATTCGAACATGATCGCCGGGCCACCAGCAAGGATTAGGGCGTAGCGCATGGGATTATGCAGCGTCCAAACCTGCATGTTCGAACAATCAAACGCGTAGCGAATATTGCACGGATCATAAAGCAACAGCGCAGCGCAATCCGATTGCTCCAACTGATCGCGCAGACGTTGCAGCCGATATTTACGCGCGCGGTTCAAAACCGCATCGGGTACGGGACTTTTTAGGGGTTTATCTGCGCCCTCAGCATTCAGATAGGTCAGTTTGCGATCATCTTTGAATGCCGCACTTACATTCATGACGCACGCCCATAGAACCCGATGCGTTCCTGTTCCGAGAATTGTACACCGGGGCGTTCGTAGTAGGAAAATACAGCGATGATGCGGTCCAGATCACCTTTGACAGGTGTGACGCGATGTGCCGTGTTCTTACCTTTGAAAATGTTGAGAGTACCGGGTTCTAGCGTGATGAGCGTTGGTGTGCGGCGCCCTTCCAGCAGATCTGCCACGCCATCGAAATTCGGATTTGTGTCACTCCGCAGATCCTGATCATATTCGAATTCACCGCCTTCGTCGGGGGCCTGCAACAGCAACGTCGTCGTGAATTCAGAGCGATCGAAATGCCAGTTGAGTGCCTGACCATCCGAGTAACCCATGACATTCACCCGTGCGAGCGGGTCCTGCATCGTGAATAATTCGGCCTTGTCCATGACAGCGGCAAGAAATTTGGCGAAGGGCGGCCATTCATACAAACAGATCACCGCGGAACGGCCCATCTGATCGGCGCAGATTGTGCGGTTCGAGGTTTCGAACTCTATCAACGCCGGGTGATCTGCGGCCAGACCGTCGATATCCTTCTTGAAGTAGATGTTGTGGAACCGTGCATGCGTGAACGCCTTGCGATCAAGAACCGGCTTCAATTCTTCAACTGCGCCTGGCAGCGCTTCTGGCCGGATAAAACCCGGCAAATTGAACAGGCCGTCTTTGGCCAGGCTTGCCTTGCAGGTCTCGACCAGATCCTTCCAATCACGGCTATCAGGCTTGTCCAGGGGATATCTCTCCAGATCGATCAGGTCTTTCATCTCAGTTCCTCCACCGTAATGCGCAGAGGTTAAATGTGTGCTGCTCTTTCAATCAATAGGCATTCTAATTATGGTCAATAAGTAAAACTTTCGGAAGACCAATGGACAAAAACGCTCCGCTTAACGCCCTTCGTGCTTTCGAGGCCGCAGCCCGCACCGGATCATTCACCAACGCAGCGCGTGAGCTGGGGGTTAGTTCGGCTGCAATCAGTCAACAGGTGAAACTGCTTGAGGACTTTTGGCAGGAAACGTTGTTCATACGGCAAGGTAATCGAATTTCATTAACCGAAGCCGGGCAAACCGCCTATCCGCAGCTGGCTCATGCCATGAGTGAATTGGGCGCGTTGTCAGCGAAGATGCAGCGCAAGCGGCAACGGAAAAAACGACTGACACTAAGCGTACCTCAATCCGTGGCTGAAACCTGGCTCGCGCCGAAAATCGCTGAGCTCGCGCATGCTGACGCTTTGGTACCTCTCAGTATCCGTGTTGAAGAAGATCCCGTCGACCTGGTGCTGAACAAAGTGGATTTGCGGATATTCTACGGTCACGATCTTTATGGTGATTACCAGGTTGAAGCGCTGTTTGCGGACAGGTTGATAGCCGTCGCCAGTCCGGGTTTCGCCAAGCGTCATGGCGTCGATTTGGAAGCCCTAGAGGATAGTTCCTTCATACATACTGATTGGGGGCGCGGGTTTGCGTCGTCTCCTGACTGGGAAACTGCGTTGTTAGGGCGGAGGGGCGTCGATCGCTCTTCTGGATTGCTTGTTCAATCCAGCAGCACAGCTCTGAACTTTGCCAAGCACGGTTTGGGTGTTGCCTTGGTGCCAAGTATGATGGCGGCCGATGATCTTGCCGCAGGCAGGATCACAAAAATGGAGTTTGAGCCGCTAGAACTTAAACAGAACTATATGCTGGCTTACCCAAAGAGGCTCAGATCCAACCCTGAGGTCCGACTAATTCTTGAAAAATTGCGGAATGCGCAGGAACACTGACCCGGTTGGGCCCGACCGGATAACAGATGTCGCGTCGAGGGTAGGACAGAAAATGGCCTCCGAAACATCGGAGGCCATTCAGAGGTAATGCACCTACCTTTATTCGGCAGGCATAGTCGAAGCCTCTGCCGAGATTGTTGTTGCGATGCCCGCTGCTTCGCGCCGTCCATCATTCCAGATTGCTTTGATCAGCGCGACGCACATCAGCGCCATTACAATAGAAAAAGGCAATGCACCGATGACCATTGCGGTCTGGATTGCCCCTGTACCACCTGAGACAAGCAAACCCCCGACGACAAGTGCCAGAGCCGCGCCCCAGAACATGATGTGAGGTCTTGCCTTGGGGCCTTCGTCGCCCGCTGCGTTGATCGTATTCACGATCAGTACGGCCGAGTCTGCAGACGTGACGAGGAACGTCATCAGCAGGACAACGATCACTGCGGCCATCGCCCAGGCCAATGCTTCTGCAATCGGAGCAAGCATGTATTCCGTCATTGCGAAGATCTTGTCGCCGTTCGCCGCATCCAGGATGACGCCGTTTGCCTCCCCGTTCAGTTCCAGGTCGATGGCCGTTCCGCCGGCCCAGGCGAACCAGACAAAGCACATCAGCGCGGGAACGATCATTGCGCCAAGCACGAATTCACGAATCGTCCGGCCACGGGAAATCCGGGCGAGGAACAAACCGACGAAAGGTGCGAACGCGATCCACCAGGCCCAGTAGAAGACCGGCCACCAGCCCTGCCACTGTGCAAGCAGGAACGCTTCCGATCCCTCAACACCATCTGAGGTGTAGACGTTGAAGCTCAGCCATGGCAGCGCGACCACATAGTCCCAGATGCCCACGAAGAACGCTTTGGCACCAAAGAATGTTGCACCGAACAGAATGAAGAACCCCAGAAGGAAGATGGACAAGCCCATGTTGATATTCGACAGCCATTTGATGCCTTTCCCGACACCGGATAGGGCCGACAAGGTCGACGCGCCCATGATGACAATCAGAGCAACGATGATGCCCAGCGTCGTGGCCGAACCATCAGGCTGAGCAAGGCCGCCGATACCGATACGTGTCAGACCAGCAACGAACTGCTCGACCCCAAAACCCAATGTCTGAGCAACGCCAAGAATAGTGGCAACAACGGCAACGATGTCGATCAGATGACCAAGGTTGCCCGACAGCGATTTTCCAAACAGAGGGGTCAATGAGGAGCGGATCGTCAGTGGCAGTCCGCGACGGTAGCTGAAGAAAGCAAGCGCCAAGCCAGCTATCGCGTAACATGCCCACGCCCCGAAACCCCAATGCAGGTATGACCACACATAAGCCGTTCGGACGTTGTCGGCGTCCAGCGCGGTCGTCACCCCCTGAATAACGGACGGGTTGTTTTTGAAATGTGCGACAGGTTCGGCGACCGCCCAAGTTAGCATTCCGACACCGATGCCCGCGCCAAACATCATGGAGAACCAGGAAAAGTTTGAGAACTCTGGTTTCTCGCCCGCTACGCCAAGTTTCATACGTCCTGCAGTTGGCCAGATGGCCAGCCCAATGCAGACGATGACAAAGCCGGTAACAACCCAGATATACCAAGCAGCAAACTGCGAAAGAATGGCGGCGTTCCAATCGCCAAGAATTCTACCGGCTTGGGTTGGCCAAACAATACACCAGACAACCAGCAGGCTGATAACGATCTTGCTGATCACGGTCACGTTGACGCTGAACCCCCGGTAAAAACCGTTGTCAGCGGTTTTTATCGGAAGTTCCGATAGTGGTGGTTTCATTGACATTTGTATTCCTCCCTTAGAATCTCCACTTCACGCGTCGAGTGCGACAGGGCCTTTCGGCCAACTGCAACAGGCCAGCACATACCCTTGCTGGGTATCACCAGGTTGCAGGCCGCCCATGTCCTGCATCTCAACATCGCCTTGAGTGAGGCGCACTTTGCAATTGCCGCAAACGCCCTGCTGGCAGGCCGAGTCGATCCAGACGCCAGCGTTCAGCGCGGCCTCTAGCAAGGTCTCGCCCTCGGCGGCATGACCATGCAGACCGCTGAGCGAGAAATAGACCTCGCCACCCGTGCCGCTGCTTTCTTCGATAGTGATCTTTTCGCCAAAGCTTTCTTCGTGGACAGCGGCAAACGGAATGACAGAAGCCACATCACGGGCTGCTTTCATGAACCCTTCGGGACCGCACATGAAAATGCTGCGCTCGGCGTGATCGGGCACAAGTCGCTGCAGCAAATCAGCCGATATCTGACCAGTTTCACCATCGAACCCATCATTCGCTTCATCCACGATGGTATGGATGGTCACATTGGCGAAGCGTCGGTTCAAAAACTCAAGTTGGTCACGGAAGATGATGTCCCTAGGCGAGCGTGCGAAATGCACGAAGACGATGTCTTTCGGCAAGGCCACGTCGGTGACGTATTGCAGCATCGACATGACCGGGGTGACGCCCGAGCCACCGGACAGGAACAATGGCTTATCGCTGGGGATATCCACCCAGTTGAAGCCGCCGGTGATATCGGCAATCTCGATCTCTGTTCCGGGGACCATCTGATCATTCAGATAGTTGGACACTATCCCACCGGGCACGCGCTTGACGGTGACCTGAATGTTGTGGGGTCGCGTTGGCGTGGAAGAGATCGAATAGGCGCGCACATGCTGCTTGCCCTCGATCTCGAAGCAGAAGGTCACGTATTGGCCGGGCTTGAAGTCGAAACTGCGGCTTTGCGTGTCCTCAAAGACGAAGGTCTTGCTGTCATGCGTTTCGTCGATCACCGCTTTGCAGGTCAAAGTGGCAGGCCCACCCGCGTAGCAGGGTTGGTTATTGGCTGAACTCAGGGAAAACGGACTGTCCGTCGCAACGAGCATCTTGCGGAAACCTCCAAAATAGGGTTCGCGCGAGGATAATGGTGCGGGGAAACTGAAAAACTGTGCAGAATTGCGGTATCAATCGGTTAAAGCGATTGATCGGTGTTGGATCAGTTCTTTGAACAGGGTGACTGCCTGCGCCACCAGTGGGTCATGACGTTTGCGTACATGCACGATAGAATAGATGGGCTGCGGGATCACCGGTGCATCCGTCACCTGTTGCAATGTCGGGTACTCAGCGCACAAGCCCGGGGCCGCAAAGCCGGGAAAATAGGCGGTTCCACCGTTGGCTTTCAGGAAATCCAGCGCAAGGTCATTGCTGCCCACCAATGTCGAGCTTTGTGGTTGATCCGAGAACACCTCGTCATGCTGGCGGTCGAAATAGGATGTGTAGGCCACCTGAATGTAGCGCGACCAAGGGACGTCTTCGATCCGGTCGCAATCGGTGGACAGCATTACATAGCTTTCGCTGCCTAATTCGCTGACAAACATGTCCGGCGCCTGGTGCGGGACAAAAACAATGCCGATATCAGTCTCGCCGGTCAGGACATCGCGCTGAATCTGCTGCGAGAAGTTGGCCTCGAGATAAAGGTCCAGATGTGGGTTTCTCTCCCGAACCGCCTTCGTCCAGTCAATCAGCACGGATCGCGCCAAGCTGAACTGGACCGATATCCGCAAGCGTTGTCTGTTGCCGCCGCCACCGGCCTCAACATCGCGTCGCGCCAGACTCCAAGCGGCCAGCAGCGACCGGCAATGAGTTTCAAACCGGCGCCCTGCTGCTGTAGGTTCGGCGCCGCCACGCCCGCGTTCGAACAGGCGTGTGTCCAGCTCCTGCTCCAACTGACGGATGCGGGCGCTGACCGTGGATTGGGTAATATTCAGACGTTCGGCAGTGCGGTTGAAATTCCGCGTTTCCAGAACATCCATGTAGGTCACTAACAGCTGGCGATTCATTTAATCGGAAATCCCGATTGATAGATGCATTTCAATTGTATTTATTTGCCAAAGCTTCGCAGATATCAAGCGTCGTTGAACAAGATAAAAGCCCGCCCTTTTGGCGCCAGCAACAGGAGAAGTTCATGTTCATCGTCGATTGCGACTGCCACAATTATTGGTGCAGCGCCACGGTTCTGGAACCCTACATGGAAGGTCTTTTCAAGGACATGTTTGTCCGCGGCGAACGCACCGGCCCGCGCGGTGCATTCCCTCATGGCCACCGTCCTTGGTTTCACCCCGAAGGCTTTGCACGCCATGATGTGAACCCGGTTGAGGAAGACGACAACTACCTGATCATGAAGGAAAAGCACCTCGATAAATACAATATCGACGTTGCGATTCTAACCGGCGACGAACCCATCGAAGCCTCGACGCTGGCCAACCCTTATTACGCCAATGCGCTGTGCAAAGCCTATAACGACTACATGATCGACTACTGGCTTCCCAAGGACGAGCGCTTCTGGGGTTCGATTGTCGTCGCACCGCAGGATCCGCATCTGGCCGCCGCTGAAATCCGCCGGGTTGGCGGGCATCCCCGCGTCGTTCAAGTTTTGGTGAGCCACGGTGCCGCGCGCCCCTATGGCGACCCGTTCTATCACCCGATCTATGAGGCTTGCGCCGAAATGGGCCTGCCGTTTGCCATGCACCTCGGTGGACAGGGCGGCATCAACTCGACTCCCATCGGGGCCGGGCCATCGACCTTCTTCTGGGAAACCCACGCGATCCTGCCGCAAACCGCAATGACCCACATGGCCAGCCTGATCGCCCACGGTGTGTTTGAGAAATGGCCCGAGCTGAAGGTGGTGATTATCGAATGTGGCGTCGCCTGGGTGCCGTCAGTCCTGTGGCGTCTGGATGCGAATTACAAGGCGCTGCGCAAGGAAACACCGTGGCTCAAGCGTCTGCCGTCCGAATACTTCAAGTCGAACATCCGCATGTCGACCCAGCCGCTGGAGCAGCCCGAAAACATTCAGCACCTGTGGGCCACGCTCGAAGCGATGGATGGTGAGAACACCCTGATGTTCGCGTCGGACTATCCGCACTGGGATTACGACGACGTCAACAAGCTGCACGTTCCGCCCGCATGGCGCGAGAAGATCTTCGGGCTCAATGCGCTGGACGTCTATACCCGCCTGCCGCGCCCGATGGCGCATGCCGCCGAATAAATAGGAGACTTCGACCATGGCAAACAAGCATTTCGCCTGCAAAACCGATGAAGTACCCGTCGATGCGGCCAAGATCGTAACCGTCTCGAACATGCCGATAGGTGTGTTCCGACTTGAGGATGGGTTTCATGCATTGCTCAACATCTGCCCACACAAAGGCGCGGCTCTGTGCGAAGGCCCTGTGTGTGGCACCACCCGTAAAACTGACAAGACTGAGTTCATCTATGACAAGCCCGGCGAAATTGTCCGTTGCGCCTGGCACGGGTGGGAGTTTGACATTCGGAGCGGTGAGTTTCTCGTAGATCCGTCGATCAAAACACGACGCTTTGATGTGTCAGTAGAGGGAAACGATCTCTTCGTGCATCTATAGGCTGCAGGATTCACGACAAAACACTGATATTTTAGGCAGTTCACTCTCTCTTCCCAGCTGCCTAAACTGGCATTGTCCTAACTTGGGCAATGCCTTTTTCAGTTCTAGAGGCTATTTGAGAATTTGAGGTCAGAACCCATTAATTTTCGCGGGGCAGCCAAACCGCTTTACGATCTTGAGAAAATGAAGACCTGTCAAAAAGACCATACTGGGACCTGCTTGCAATTGATTAGAGTGCAACAAGCGTCAGGTCAGGTGATTAGCTCAACCTCGATCCCAAGATTGCGACACAACCCCTCAAAGTCTTGGGATGGACGACTAAAACCTGCTGTGGTCCTATGCTGTCGCAGTTAATGGGCAATCAATGCGGTCAACTTCGTACTTCCTTATTTTTGCAGTAGCCACTGCCGCTAGCATTGGCCTTTATCTGGTGTCCTACCAATACTTCCTTTCGGAGGAGCTTTCCAAAGCTCAGGGCCGGCTTTCTCTCTACCAAAGCTCGGTGAACGGCGAACTCGAACGGTTTTCTCACCTCACATATGTGCTGTCACAGGATTCCTTTGTCATTGGAACGGCAGAAGGGGACGGCACCGGAACCTTGAACCGACGGCTCGAGGATTTTGCGACACAGGCGGGGCTGGATGCGATCTACCTGATGGATGAAGACGGGATCACCATTTCCGCATCTAACTACCGCGATGTCAGCAGCTTTGTGGGGCAGAATTATGCTTTCCGTCCATATTTCCAGACCGCCCTCGCGGGCGAGCAAGGTCGGTTTTATGCGATCGGAGCGACAACCGGTTTGCCAGGATACTTTATTGCCAATGTAGTGCTCGATGGTGCGGCCACACCAACCGGGGTGATTGCTATAAAGATTGATTTTTCCGACCTTCAGGAAAGTTGGAGAAACTCGGGTGAACAGGTCCTACTGGCAAATGAGGACGGAGTTGTTCTTTTGTCGTCAGATCCGAATTGGCAGTACCGTGCGCTGAATCCGCTGTCGGAACAGCAACAGGATAGAATCCGGTTGGCAAGACAGTTTCCGGGGCAGGAGCTTGATCCATTGGACTGGACCGAACTGGCGGGCGATCAAGCCAGAATCTCGGGCGCAAGACGTTTGCATCTGGCCGCCACCGACCTGCCGCATGGATGGTCGCTTCACTATTTTGCAAGTGACGACCGGGCTGTGGCGCGAAGCTGGCTGGTTACTGCGCTTTTTGTCTTTCTGGCAGGACTCGCATTCATCTTTTTCCAAATACAGCGTGCGCGTCGCGTAACCGCGGCGCTGGCGCGGTCCGAACAGGAAGAAGCACAGCTGCGCAAAGCCAATGAACGCCTTGCTGTCGAAATCGAAGATCGCAGGACCGCAGAACGTCGCCTGAAACGCACACAAGGTGAGCTTGAGCGCGCAAGCCGGTTGGCGGCTCTGGGGCAACTTTCCGCATCTGTCACTCATGAACTGGGCCAGCCTATTGCCGCCATGCGCAATCATTTGGTCGCAGCCGAGATCGGAACGTCCAGCGAAACCAAGCTGTCGCAAAAAATCGGAAGTCTGGTTGACAGGATGGAAGGGATTACGCGCCAATTGCGGTTTTTCGCGCGTTCAGAGAGCGAGGCTTTCAAGGACATAGACCTATGCGTCTCGGTCAACGCCGCTCTGGCTTTGGTCGCTCCGAATGTCGAGCAGGGCAAGGTGAGAATCACGCTCGATATGCCCGCCGACCCGGTTTTTATCCGGGGCATCGCGCTGCGGATCGAGCAGGTCATTACAAATCTCTTGCGCAATGCCATCGACGCAACAGACGAAACAAGCTCTCCTGAAATTCAAGTCGCTGTAACAAGTTCCGATGACAGGGCTACGCTGGAAATTCAGGATAACGGCCATGGTTTGGGGGATGCGACGCTGGCTGAACTGCAAGAGCCATTTGTAACCACAAGGGAAAGCGGGCGTGGAATGGGGCTGGGGCTGGCCATTTCCGCAAGCATTGTCAAAGATCACGATGGTACAATGACGGCCCGAAACCGCGAGGGTGGCGGCACGGTGTTCCGTGTAACCTTCCCGATGGTCGCAAGATCCGAAGAAACAAACGAATGACCCAACAGCAACCTTTCAAAGTCCTTGTCGTCGACGATGACAAGTCGATGCGGCAATCTCTGGTCGAGTTGCTCGAAGCCGCCGGGTGGAGCGTCAGCGCTGTGCCGCGGGCGACGCAGGTGTCGGAGTATCTGGCCAACGCAACGCCGGACGTCATCCTTTCGGATGTTCGAATGCCTGGCATGTCGGGCATCGAATTGCTTGCCAGTCTGGACAAACGGATCGCGCCGCCGGTCGTGCTCATCTCAGCACATGGCGATATACCAATGGCGGTGCAAGCCATTCAGGATGGGGCGTACGGGTTCATCGAAAAGCCATATGAGCCGCGGCGCTTACTTACCGTTCTGACGCACGCGGCCGAGCAAAGCCGTATGCGCAAAAGCAACACACGGCTAAAGGACAGGCTGTTAAAGCTGTCTGGACTGGATCGTATTCTGCTTGGCGAAACTGATGCGATTGCAGCCCTGCGGCAGGATGTTCTTGATCTTGCAGATACCTCTGTCGCGGTGCTGTTGCAGGGCGATACAGGGACCGGAAAGGAACTGGTTGCCCATGCCCTGCATGATCTGGGCGGAACTCCAGATGCGCCGTTTCTGGCGCTGAATTGTGCAGCTTTGTCCGCCGACACGTTCGAGGCCGAAATGTTCGGTGTCGCGGGGACATCGGATGGAAGGCTGGTGGCGGCATCCGGCGGAACCTTGTTTCTGGATGAAATCTGCTCGTGCTCGCTTTCGGTTCATGCAAAGTTGCTCAGGGTCATCGAAGATCAGCACGTGTTACCGGTAGGTGCTGTCTCACCCACACCAGTCAGCTTCCGGGTCTTGTCTGCGACCAACGAAGACGTAGAGCTGGCCGCCCGGGAGGGACGACTGCGCCAGGATCTTCTGTTCAGGCTGAATACATTCGTTTTGACCTTACCTCCGCTGCGTCAGCGAAGGGATGATCTGGTTCTTTTGGTAACGCACTTCCTGACCGAATACGCTCAGGTTTACGAGATTGATGCGCCAGAGCTCAGTCAGGACGATCTGGCTGCCCTGCTTGCCCATGACTGGCCCGGCAATGTGCGTGAGCTACGCCATGTCTGCGAGCGACGCATTTTGGCTGCCCGACGCGGGGGCGGTTCGCTTACAAAGGCGATCCAAAGTGATCAACACATCGACGATGTGCCGGATACGCTACGCGAAGCAGTTGCTGCTTTTGAACGCGAGCTTATTGGCAAAGCCATAAAGGCGCACAAGGGCCGGATGGATGCCGCCGCCGAGGCGCTGGGAATTGGACGCAGAACGCTTAATGAAAAGATCGTCAAACTCGGTCTTGATAAAGAGGCTTTGTTGTAGGCGAAACTACCCTGCGGAAATCCGCAGGGCAGCCAAAGGATCGCCCGCGTTTTCCTTCATAGTCAGCCTTCGACGCATCCTGAATACTCTGCCCAAACACATTGCGTGAACTGGGAGGAGCCACTATGCGCAAACACCTGAACCGGGCGGCCATTGCCGCCCTGTCGCTGACCGTTGCATCCGAAGCACTGGCCGTTGAGTGGAACGTTTCCCTGTGGGGCAAGCGTCGCGCCTTTACCGAGCACGTCGAAAAACTTGCCGAACTGGTGAGCGAAAAGACCAACGGCGAGTTTACCTTGAACATCAGCTATGGCGGCCTGTCGAAGAACAAGGAAAACCTCGACGGTATCTCGATCGGGGCATTCGAAATGGCCCAGTTCTGCGCGGGCTACCATCGCGACAAGAACCCCTCGATCACCGTTCTGGAACTGCCGTTTCTGGGCGTGACATCTCTGGAACAGGAAGTTGATCTGTCGATGGCCGTCTACCAACATCCGGCAGTTGTCGAAGACCTGGCCCGCTGGGATGCGACCCTGCTGATGCCGTCGCCGCTGCCGCAGTACAATCTTGTTGGCGTTGGAGAAGCACCGAAATCCTTGTCCGATTTTGAAGGTCTGAGCGTGCGTGCCACCGGCGGCATCGGCAAGGCGATGGAGACAGTGGGCGCCGTTCCAACGTCCATGTCCGCGTCCGAAGTACGTCAGGCAATGGATAGCGGCATCGTCAAAGCCGTCAGCTTTGCACCCCACGCCCATATGTCCTTTGGCACCATTGAAAACGGCACATGGTGGACGACGAACCTGAACCCCGGCACTGTCAACTGCCCGGTTGTAGTGAACACTCTGGCTTTGGAAGACCTGTCTGACGAGCACCGTGAAGCTCTGCTGGGTTCGGTCGAAGAAGCGCTGGATCACTACGTGTCCCACTACCAGACCAAAACGATGGAAGCATGGGGGCCCGAACTCGATCAACGCGGCATCGAACGCGTGACCTTCAGTGATGAAGAAATCGCAGCGTTCAAAGACGCCGCCGCCGCCCCTGCGGCCGAGGCTTGGATTTCGGAAAACACCGAACGCGGCCTGCCGGCACAAGAGCTTTATGATCTTGTGACTGGCAAGATCGCAAACGGAAGCTGATCCACTCATCACCCGGCGCCATCCAAACTGGTGCCGGGTATCTTTTCCCTGACAGCGGAGCTTACAGATGGCCGGGTCATCCCTGGTGCTGTCCGACGACAGCCGTCTCAGCATTCTCGATCAACGCCTTTACAAGCTGGAAAGCTTTCTGGCCCTGATCAGCGGGTTTGCGGTCTTTTCACTGATGGTGATGGCCGTGATCTCAGTGGGTGGCCGAAACTTCGCCAACGCCCCTCTGCCCGGCTATGTGGACTGGATCGAACAGGCCATGCCGCTGATCGCCTTCATGGGGATCTCTTACGCGCAGCGCGATGGCGGTCACATTCGGATGGATATGGTTGTGGGCGCGCTGAAAGGGCGGGTCTTGTACATCGTCGAATTCCTGACGACCGTTGTCATTCTGGCCCTGATCGTTTTGCTGATTTGGGGCAGCTGGGCGCATTTTGCGCGCAGTTTCGACTTTGGTGCCCCGCTTTGGAGCCGCGACAGTTCCATCGACATCGGTATCCCACTGTGGCCAGCCAAACTGTTGGCACCTGTTGCCTTCAGCGTGCTTTGTCTGCGCCTCGCCCTGCAGCTTTGGGCCTATGGCCGTGCGATCCGCCATCCGGATCTGCCGCCTGTCGCCGTGCCGCTGATCGCTGACGCAGCAACGCAGGCCGCAATGGAAGCCGAGCATGTCTCGGGCCACGACAACTGAGGTACTTTCTGATGGAACCCATTGAAATTGGTCTGATCGTCTCGGGTGGAATGCTTGTTCTTGTGGTGCTGGGGATGCGGGTGGCCTTTGCCGCAGCGACCGCTGGCATGGTTGGTCTGATCTGGATCTTCTGGGCCAAGTTCGGATACGATCCGGCGCGGTTTGGTAAGGCCGTGACCGTGGCCGTCAAAACCGCCGGTCAGGTGCCACATTCCAAGATTTCAAGCCAGGCGCTGAGCCTTATTCCGACCTTCATTCTGATTGGCTACCTCGCCTATTACGCAGGCCTGACCAAAGCGCTTTTCGAGGCCGCAAAGCGCTGGCTCGCGTGGGTTCCGGGCGGCCTTGCGGTTTCGACCGTCTTTGCAACCGCCGGCTTCGCGGCGGTTTCCGGCGCCTCGGTTGCCACATCTGCTGTATTCGCCCGCATCGCCATCCCGGAAATGCTAAAGATCGGGTATGACAAGCGCTTTGCAGCGGGTGTTGTTGCTGCAGGCGGTACATTGGCCTCGCTTATTCCGCCCTCTGCCATTCTGGTCATCTACGCGATCATCGTGGAACAGGACGTGGGCAAACTGCTGTTGGCCGGTTTCATTCCGGGCATGTTCTCAGCCGTGATCTACGGCTTGCTGATCATCGGCATGGCCGTCGTGATCAAAGGTTTCGGTCCCGCTGTCAGAGGTTTTACGTGGAAAGAACGTTTTCTGTCTCTGCCGCCTGCATTGCCTATCCTGATCGTCGTCGTGACCATCATCTTCTTTGTCTACAACCCGTTTGGAGGCGACGCGTGGGGCACGCCAACCGAAGGCGGTGCCATCGGAGCCTTCGTGGTGTTCCTGATGGCGCTGTACCAAGGCATGCGCTGGTCCGAGCTTAAAGACGCGCTTTTGGAAACCGCCAAACTGAGCGTCATGATCTTCACCATCATCTGGGGCGTGCTGGTCTATGTTCGCTTTCTGGGATTTGCCGAGCTGCCGAACGCCTTTTCCGACTGGATCACGTCACTCGAAATGTCGCCCATGCTGATCCTGATCTGCATTCTTCTGGCTTATGCTGTTTTGGGCATGTTCATGGATGCGATTGGGATGCTGTTGCTGACACTTCCCGTTGTTTACCCCGCTGTAATGGCTCTGAACGGCGGTGAGGCTGTTAGTGCCGCTGACAGCACCTTCGGAATGTCCGGCCCGATGTGTGCCATCTGGTTCGGTATTCTGGTCGTCAAAATGGCCGAGTTCTGCCTGATCACGCCACCCATCGGTCTGAATTGCTTTGTTGTCGCAGGCGTGCGCGATGACCTGAGTGTTCAGGATGTCTTCAAGGGCGTAACACCGTTCTTTCTGGCGGATGCCGCGACAATCGCATTGCTCGTTGCCTTTCCAGCGATCGTATTGTGGCTTCCCGGGCAGGTTTGAACGTTATGGCGATGTTTATGGTTGTGCCGTGGGTTTTGAACTTGGGTTTGCGAAAGCGTGTGGTTTGGTTCCTTTTGCTTTCGCAATTAATCGCGCGCAGGCGTCAGGTCCTTCGCTTCGGCTGTATCAGCACGGTCCGGCAGGTCCAGAACAGACTGGAACGAGCGACGGGCTGACCTGTTGGACCTCAGTGCTTGAATTCGACCAGATATCCCGAGCGACCCGCCAGATGCCATCTTCCTGGCGGTGATAGATATTGATCCCGTAGCCGGTAGAAACAGTAGTCGGGCCGGGGCCATGCGGAATATCCGTCGCCGTAAACGCATAACGCTCGAACGCCCAATCCGCGGATTCCACGAACTCCAGCGATTGCTTATTCCAGGACGTTTGAACGGCATCGAAGTAGCCGTTGACCCAAGGGGCAACCTCGGCCTTACCCTCCATTATCGGCGTTCCGGGGGCTATGAACACGACATCGTCGGTGACGGTTTCAAGAAACCTCTCCAGACTGTTTGAATTGATCGCCGCGAGGTATGCGGTGTGCGCAGCTTGTGCGGTGTCTGGTCCTGCTTCTGAAATTGCGGGGGAGGCCAGGGCCAATCCGATAAGTGCGGCAATGCGGGTGGTTCTTTTGGTCATCTTTCCCTCCGTGATGAACTGCAGTTGGGAGCCGCCCGTGCTCCTTTTGCAAAGCTGAAAGCTCTGCAAAATGATGCTTGGCCGGAGCGTGCTGCCAAAGGCAGTGCAGCCATTTTTTCAGATAGTCACACCACTGATTTACTGTTCTAAACCGGGTGTGTATTCTGATTATGCCCCTAAAATACGGGTATTGCGAGTCAGGGATTATTTCATAATGTTAAGGTGAGCTATATAATGATGATGATCGATTGGCATACCTTGCCTTCACTGACAACCTTGCGTGCGTTTGAAGCAACCGGGCGTTTGGGTGGCTATTCGGCGGCGGCGCGGTCGCTGAACGTGACAACCGCCGCGATTGCCCAGCAAGTGCGCAAACTGGAAGCGGATCTTGGAATTGCTCTGGTGCGTCGCGAAGGACGTGGATTGGCCTTGACCGATTCAGGAAAAAGGCTGGCGGTCATGCTTAATGACGCCTTCGCGCAAATTGCCAAGGGTATTGACGAAATGACCCTGCAAGAGGCGTCTCGTGGTGTGCGTGTATCGACTACCGTTCGATTTGTTGACGCAGTCATTATGCCGCGACTTAGCGAATTCTGGGCCAAAAACCCCGACATTCAGGTTTCGTTTGCCCCTGAAAGCAACTCATCGGAAGTTGATCTTGATACCTTTGACATCGTGGTGCGTGGGGCCCCTCCGGATCAAATCTGGAACGGCACCAGTCAGTTATTGTTACTTAGATCACCATTTGTCCTGTGTGGCACACCTAAACTTTTGGAGAGTGCCAACAGCCTTGCAGACTTGCCATGGATTCAGGACAACAGCATTGGCGGGCCGGTCTTTGAAGGTATGGTCCGAGATGCGGGTGTTCGACTTTCAGATCTGAAACTGGTCGATCCGGGCGGCGCAAAATTCGAACTAGACGCTGCGCTGCAGGGGTACGGATTGCATGTCAGCCCAGAAGTGACGGTCAGAAGGCACTTAAAGAGTGGTGATCTGAAAACGGCGAGCTTTGAGCATGATTGGATAGCCTGCTATTACGCCATTTACCGAAAGGGGCGCGTTTCCAACCAGGTCAGAACCTTTCTGGATTGGCTTTCTTCAATCTGTGCCCAGTCCCAACAATAGTCTGGATCGAATGATGGCTGTTGTGAACAAGAACAGAAACCGGATTTAGCTGAGTTTGGTACTTATTGTGGGAAAAGCCCGGCAGGGCTTTCCCTTGTGCTGACCGCCGGTTCAGTAGATGTCGCCGTCTTCGGCCATGAGAATGTTGGTGACACCAGCATCCTGCATTTCCTGCAACACGCTCAGACGGTCGAAATGCTCGGGGTCATTGTAGTTCTGGACGTGCGTCATGACGATCTGTTTGACGCCACTTTCGTCCTGAACCTTTTTCATATCCTCCGGAAACATGTGATAGGCACCGATGACCTTTACTTTTTCCTCTTCCGTATCGCCACCCCAGACCACGAACATGATGTTCTTTCGGGTAATACTCTCAATGACCAAAACGTCCGCGTCCTTTGCCGCATTTACGAGGCCTTCGGAATAGTGTCCGTCACCGCCGAACGCGACAACGCGACCATCGGATTTGGCGGTAAACCGATAGGCATAGGTATGTTGAAGAAAGCCGTGTTTTGTCGGGAATGCTTCGACCGTTACGTTGTCGTCCTCGTAAATCGTTCGTCCTTTCGGATCTGTTGTCGGCCAGACCGGCACGCCAATAGCAGTGGCCCCATCGGCCTTCTGAATTGTCGAACCCTGAAACATTTCGTTTCTGTCGAGCCGCCAGGCGGCGTTGATATTGGCAATCATCTCGTCAACACCCATGGGGCCGTAAATCTTCTTGTCCGGGCCGGGCCCGAACTTGAACGGACCTGAAATAAATGACGGTAATCCCACCGTGTGATCTTCGTGCAAGTGGGTCAGGAACATGTACTTTATGTTCTGCAGATCGAAAACGGTCGCCAGATCCATTGATCCCTGAGAAAGGACCGCCTTTCCAAGTGATCGGAACCAGCCTTCTCCGGCGTCAACAAAATATGGAAAACCATTTACGATAACCGCGTGAGCGGGGCCGAAGCGATACGGGTTGGGCGGCGGGTCGCCGGTTCCAAGAGTGATCACCTTGGTTGAGGCATCCGCTGGCGACCGGTCAATTGGACCGCGAGGGTAGTTGGTCGGCCAGTAGGCCGGGCTGGTATAGGGTGTCTTGAAGTTTTCCGGCTTTACGAACGGAACATTCAAATAGTTCTGTTCAGTTTCAGCGGCACCGGCAGCAAGATTATCCTCATAGGATTGAGACGATGCGGCGGTACACAACGCGGCGCTGGCTGCAAATACCAAAGCGGTACCTGTGATCAGTTTTCGCTGGTAGTTTCCAACAATTGATATCATGGCTTCCTCCATACCTTCCGTTGTTCTTCCTGTTGAATGCCCGGCAGGCTGCCGGTTCGGGCGGCGACCGTCTCGCATCATTGGTGGCCTTGAGCCTTGGAGCTGACTGTGACCTGATTGACGAATTCCATCAGTTCGAGCCTCAGATCCTCGCAGATCTGCTCATATTCTGCGGCTCGGGCTTGCCCGCGCTCTCCCTCGGCCCGGAAATTGTGATACGCGGTTATGGCCTCGCCGAAGTCACGGCAAATGGTCTGAAACTTTGGATCGCTCCGCGACAAAGATACGATTGTGAATTCATCGCTGGGCGATTGTCTCACCAATTCGGAACATCCGGCAGCAAGAAAGTTTTCCACCCGCTCCCCTCCCGGCAAAGGCCATTGGCCGTTAGTGGGCTCTGTCTCCGGTGGTTCGTCCGCTCGGACATCCTCCGGAGGTTTCAGACTAACATCTGGGAACAGCGGATCGGGGTACCGAACATGTTCTGAACGTGTAACATACATTAAAAAATGCTTTGGTTTGAATGTAATGCTGGACGCAACCCGGATCAGCCGGGTACTGTTTGAACAGATTGGATGGAACCGGAACAGCCGACAGAAATTTTGATGGAAAGTCAGTTATCCGAGCGGAAGCCAGTGCCGCCTCCGGAGCAGGCGGCCATAGACGAACAGCTCGACCGTATGTTTGAGAGTTCTCAGTTTGGTGCTAATGATCGCCGACGTGCATTTCTCAAATACATTGTCGACGAAACACTGGCCGGACGCGCCGACCGGCTGAAAGGGTATTCGATTGGTGTTTCCGTTCTGGGCCGATCCGAGGATTTCGATGCCGCATCCGATCCCGTTGTCCGGTTGGAAGCGCGCCGGTTGCGGCGTGAACTGGAGCACTATTACCTGACGGATGGAAGCAACGATCCTTTGGTGATTACCATTCCCAAAGGGTCATACGTGCCCTCTTTCGAATTCCGTGACTTGCCTTCGCCGCCACCCAATGCCGAGAGCAGGAAAGGATATTCAGGCAGACCCCGCTGGCGGGCACCGAACTGGCTCTTGCTGATTTTGTTGGCGCTGTTGATGGCCGCGGTGGGGTCTATGTGGTTCCAAAGTATCGGAACCGAAAACCCGCCCACGGATCAGGCGACAACGGATATTGATCTATGGGGAGATTTGCCGGTTGTCGCCGTGATGCCATTCAATCCACTGGGAAACAGCGCGGTTACCTCAGTAGCGGCCCGAGGTATTGCCGAGGATATCACAACCGATCTGGCACGGGTCCAAGGGCTGCGCGTGATCTCGTACGCGTCGACTGCCGGTCTGTCCGATGGGGCGGTCAATCTGATCGACGAAGGTCGAAAGATGGGTGCGACGCATGTTTTGCGGGGCAGCCTGCAGACGATGACCGATGGCTATCGGCTCAACATTGGTCTTGTCGACGTGGATAGTCGGAACGAAATCTGGGCCAAGAGGTTCGACTACAAGACATCGGATCGATTCGATACGCAAACCGAGATATCGCGCGAGATCAGTTCGACCTTTTCAATCGAATTGTTTCCAGAACTGACCTCGCGGATAGAAGATGCGCGCTGGACGCGCCGAGATGCCAGAATTCTGTATCAGCAAGCGTTGGACATCATTCACCCACCCAGTGACCCGTCGAGGTTCGATGCTGCAAACGCTTTGTTGCAGCGCGTGGTGCGGCTGGAACCGGACGCACCGCACGGCCATGCAGGTCTGGCGTTCGCGGAATCTCATCGAACCTGGTTTGGACTGGCTCCGAACACGGAGGAGACCCGTGGGCTGATCCGGCAACACGCGAATATCGCGCTGGAAAAGGACCCGGCCAATGTTCGCGCCCTGTTGACGTTGGGCATTCTTGAAATCCTGATGGGCAATCCAAAGCCAGCGGTTGAATTCGGCGAACGCGCAATCGAACAAGAGCCGAGTTCCAGTCTGGCTCAGGCGTATCTTGGAATGTTTCTGCTGTACGCCGGTCGGCCGGAACAGGCAATCACGCCGCTGAAGCGGGCACTAAGCCTTGACCCCCTAAGTATTAGAAGGCCCTACAGAAATATTCTGGGTGTCTCTCAATACCACGCCGGGAAATATCGAGAGAGCTTGGGCACGCTGCAAGAGAATTTGGATCTCGGTGGGCCGTTCGGTCCTCATATGATGGTTTATCAGGCCGCTGGAAACGCCGCGATCGAGGAATTCGAGCGGGAGACGGAAATCCTCGAACGCCTCGCCGCCATGATCGCCGAAGGTGAGACGTTCCCACTCAGACGTTGGCTGGAAAAAGTTATACACGATCCGGAAATGATGCAGCCGTTGCTGGATGAGTACGAAAAAGCCAAATCGCTGGCCGATGCGCAATAGCCATTTGCGATAGCCGACGGTGATCGGCAAGGAACTCATCGGCACCACCTGTTTACAAATCACGACATGAGCCTCTGGATTGAGGCGATTGCGCAACGACCGGCCCGCGGCGTTTTTTTGGCTTCTTGTCGAGTTGGTGAATCCGGCGCAAAATCCCGAGCCCCTGCCATGGAGCCATAGATTTGGTCCCTAGCCACCGTTTTTCACATTTGTGCGGTATTGATGTCGGCCATATGGCTGACCGGGCGCCTTCATCAGCGGGGGTGTGGTCGGCGCTTACTGAATTCGATCACAATTGTAAGGCGCTCCGATAAAGGCGGTGAGATAAATCAAACGCGGGTAAATTGTTTGGCGTGATTGCAATGGCCGGCCTTCAACTCAATCCCGAACGTTTAAACCCGACGAGTCAATGTCGCAAATTCTAACGAGATGTGCGCTCTGACCGACAGTCTCACGCCGCCAAACTTGGTTTGTTCCGCGGATCATCAGGGTTCTGGATCAATCAAAAGGAGGAGACCCATATGTCTGCGAATGAAGACAATATACGACAGCCCGGCTTGGTGCTGGCCCTCGTGCCAATAGTGCTAACCCTGTGTGTGCTTGGGCTGCAATTATTCTATTTCGGTGACTTTACCCCACACATCCCGCTGGCATTCGGGATCGCGATCACTGGCATCGTCGGCCTCATGTTGGGTCACAAATGGCCCAGCATCGAAGAAGGCGTGTTCCACGTTATCAATATCTCCCTGCCTTCAGTTTCGATTCTGATCACAGTGGGAATGATCATCGGCGTGTGGATCGCCAGCGGAACTGTACCGACGCTGATCTATTATGGCCTCAAGATTTTGTCGCCCGAGCTATTCCTTGCCGCAGGCATGCTTCTTTGCTCCATTGTTTCCGTTTCATTGGGCACCTCGTGGGGGACAACGGGCACTGTCGGCCTGGCGTTGATGGGGATCGGTGCCGGGTTCGGGATCCCAATGTATTGGACGGCTGGGGCGGTGGTCTCTGGTGCGTTCTTTGGAGACAAGATCTCGCCTTTGTCGGACACGACTAATCTGGCCCCCGCTGTGACAGGGACCAACCTTTTCGATCACATTCGGAATATGCTTCCGACAACAGTTCCTTCGATGCTGATTGCCCTGGCGATTTACTTTGTCGTTGGCTTCACTCTGATCGACACGTCTCAGGTTTCGTTTGAACGCATTCACGCAATCACGGCCGCGCTGGACGACGCGTTCTGGATTTCTCCAATCATGCTGTTTCCGGCCGTTTTGGTCATCGTGCTGGCAGTCATGAAACAACCCCCGATCCCGTCACTTTTTGCGGGGGCTGTTGCGGGTGGCATCATGGCTATCTTCTGTCAGGGGGCTGGGCTGCACGAGACGTTCACTTTCGCCAACAGCGGCTACTCGATCGATACCGGTGTTCCGGAAATTGACCCCCTGCTGAACCGCGGAGGCATACAGTCGATGATGTGGACAATCTCACTGGTGCTGTTGGCCTTGGGGTTCGGCGGGGCGCTTGAACGCGTAGGCTGCCTTCAGGCAATCATCAAGGTTGTCATCTCGAAGGTGAAGACATTTGCCGGTATACAAACGTCAGCCATCCTGACGTCTGTCGCGACCAACACCGTTGCAGGTGATCCATACCTGTCGATTGCACTGCCGGGTCGAATGTATGCGCCGGTCTATCGTGCGATGGGCTATTCTCCGCTGAACCTATCCCGTGCAGTCGAAGAGGGTGGAACACTGGTTTCTCCCCTAATCCCATGGAATGCGGGCGGTGCATTTGTGATCACTGCACTCGGCTTGGGGATTGCGGACGGGAATTTCGAAAACCTGCTGTATATTCCGCTTGCATTTGCTTGCTGGCTGTCACCGGTGATCGGTATCTTCTATGCCATGACCGGGCTCTTTTCACCTAAAGCGAGCGAAGAAGAGGTCCGCTCGTGGGAGGAAAGTGGTGAGTCTGTTGCGCAGATGAACGCCTGACCGTTCTGCACCAACACTCAATGGGTGTTGGTGCCCTTCATCCGTCTTGGTTATGCTGGGAGGAGCGAAAATGAACCCGAGAAACTTTGTCCCGAAGGGCGCGGCCAGCTATCGCATAGACTATGAAGGGTCGGCCAAGGATATCTATTTCCTGCTGCTTCCAAAGCTGACCATGCTGGCCTTCAGTGCTGCAGTGGAGCCTCTGAGGATCGCTAATCAGGTCACAAACAAAGAACTGTATAAGTGGTTTCTGATCACCGAAGACGGAAATCCGGTCTCTTGTTCGAACGGGATTGAAATTACGCCGGATTTTGCGTTGCACAACCTTCCCCGATCGTCGCGGCTGTTTGTTTGCTCGGGTATTGAACCGGCGGAAAGTACAAACCTCAAAATCTTGTCGTGGATCAGCCGTCAAAGAACATTTGGTTGTAACCTGGGTGGTATTTGCACGGGAGCCTTTGCCCTTGCCAAGGCTGGGGTTCTATCAGGAAAAAGGTTCACATTGCACTGGGAAAACCACCCTGCTTTTGTCGAACATTTTGATGACTTGGAGCCATCGGCAAACCTGTATGAGATCGACAATGAACTTATGACATGTGGCGGCGGACATGCTGCCACTGACATGATGTTGGACATGATCGAATCCGATTTCGGAAATGATCTGGCGGTCATCGTTTCGGACATGTGCATCCACTTTCGGTCCAACAATAGTAAAACACTTCAGAAGTCGGCCTTTTCGGTGGCCTTGGGCAGTCGCAACCAATACCTGATCAACGCCATGCAGATCATGCAAGAAAATCTGGAAGAGCCGTTGGATATCTCTGAAATTGCGGAAGCCGTACAGATATCTCGTCGCCAGCTGGAGCGTCTCTTTCAAAAGTATGTCGAGACTTCGCCAGTACAGTTTTATATCGAACTGCGCGTTTCAAGGGCCTACGCATTGCTTAGCGAAACCGAGATGGCGGTTGCGGAGATCGCTGCAGCCACGGGCTTTAGCAGCGCCACGCAACTTACGGTGCGATTTAAGAAACGCTACGGCGAGGCGCCGACGTCATTCAGAAGGGGCTGGTCTGAAAGACGCGAGTAATTTGCGTCGGAAATTGAGACACCCGAACGTGACCCAGTACTTTCTTTGCAGCCAACCAATGTCCGTTATGAGATTACTGCGATGCGGCACTTTCAGCATGGCCAAATGGCCGCAACGGGCCGTATCATTCGGGCAATCGTGAACAACCGGGGCTAAGGGTTGTGAGTTCAGAAATCAACACGAGCCAGTAATGTCCCGCTTCAAATCTAGGATTGCATCCCATACCCGTCGTGGCACTTTGAGAGGTCGATCCTGAGACTTCGAAAACGCATCCCGTTCGCGTTCACCTGGGATTTGCACTGCATTGAAGCCTGATGAAGGCTTAGAAACCCGAATTTCGGAGAGGATATCCTCGGCCGCAGCTTGCATCGCATTTGGCTCGTTATATCGGCGGCAATCGACGGCAAGTACAAACCAGTTAATCTCGCCCTCGAACACGGGCCCGAGCATCGCTTCACCCACAAGTTCCGCGACCAAAGCCAGCCCATACCCTAGTGGACCACCCTTCGGCAGGATCGCGCCCCCATCGAAGTAGTCCTCCGGATCGCAGGATGGATTGCCGTTGCGGTCGATAATCAGATTTTCGGGCAATTTGACACCAGCCGCGCGGGCAGCGTAGATCCAGCCGCCTGCAGCCTGAGAGGTCGCGATGTCGATCACAACCGGCCCACGGTCGCCGCCAGGAATTGCGATGCAATAGGGATTAGTTGGCAAGAGCGCATCGCGGCCACCGAACGGAGCAACCATACGCCAGCGTTTGCGGTTGCCACCGCCCAATGCGATCGAGAGGCAACCCCGTTTTGCAGAGATTTCGCCGAATGCGCCAAGCCGTCCAGTATGGCCTGCTCCCAAAACCGCAACCGCAGCAAGGCCATTTTCGACTGCGTTTTCTGTCGCGAGTTCGTGGGCCATACGCATGGCCGGAATGCCGATGCCACCATGCGCCTGTACCGTCAGGCGATTACCCTTTTGTTGGATTTCGGGCCTTATCGCAGCCTTAACAGTGCCGTTCAGCATCTCTTGGGTATATTGCAGGACGCGAACGATGCCGTGGGACGCTACCCCACATTGATCCGCTTCGACGAGATGGTCCGCGACTTCGTCGGCAACATCAGATGGTGCGCCGGCCGAGATAAACAAGTTCCGCGCAGTCTCGGTTGCCAGATCAGATGTGACATCGATCGTATCCTCAACGTGTAGCTTACTCACAGTTTCTCCTACCTGTCGTTAGCGTGCAACCAACACAAAGTGCCGGTGCGCAATTTTGAGTAGCCCGATCTGACTGATCCAAATTGATTGTTAGTGCACGATTGGCTTTTGTTCCATCGTGATGATGGTTTCCGAGGCTGGCGGGCGAATACCCAATGCACAGTGCGGAAATCCACTACTTCCGTCTCACCGTCGCTATTGGTATTGGACACACAAAGCTCTTCCGCGTTTTCTGATGGCCCTAAGGCCCGCGGTGTTGGCGACGCGGGCATCTATGGTCAAAAGTTTGCAACAGGACCACAGAACCCCAATGGACAGTGTCGCTTCTTGCAAGCACATATCGCAATCAGAGAGGTGCTTGCACTGCGAATCCCTCAGTTTGTTAAAAAACTGGAGGATTGCCCTTTGACTACTCGCACTGCCGCGCGGTCCGGTGGACGCTCCGCCCGCCGCGCCAAACGTACCGCCCCGAACTTTGCCATGCTGCCGGGTCTGACCCGCGGTATTCCCGTCTGTGAAGTCATGGACGGAAGCCAGGTCGAGCGTATCGACAACGCGGCGATGGATATTCTGGAAAATGTCGGTGTCCAGTTCCGCGACCCCATCGCATTGGAAGACTGGAAAAAAGCTGGTGCCAGGGTTGATGGCGAACTGGTTTATCTGGATCGCAACATGGTGCGCGAGCTGATCTCGACCATTCCGGCGCAGTTCACATACCATGCGCGCGATCCGCAAAAGAATCTTGCACTGGGTGGCAAGCATTCGATTTTCGTGCCGATGACTGGGGCCCCCTTCCTGCGCGATCTGGATGACGTGCGCCGGAACCCGACGCTGGATGATCTGGCGATGTTCCACAAGCTGTCGCACATGATGCCTGCGCTGCACAGTTCGGCCCACCATATCGTCGAGCCCTATGATCACGCGATCAGCCAGCGGCATCTGCGCATCACCTATTCGTCGATGAAATTCTCGGACAAGACCTTCATGGGTATGACCACTTCGCCCAAGAACGCCGAGGACGTGATGGATATGTGCGATATCCTGTTCGGCGAAGGTTTCATCGACGACCATCCAGTTACCACCGGCAACTGCAATGGCAACAGCCCGCTGGTCTGGGACGAAACCATGCTTGGGGCAATGCGCGCGTTCTGCCGACGCAATCAGCCGGTTCTGTGCTCGCCCTTCGTTCTGGGTGGTGCGAATACACCGGCATCGGTGCCCGCCACCGTTGCGCAGCTGACTGCCGAGGCGTTGTCGGCGCTGGCCTATACGCAGGTGATCCGCAAGGGGTGCCCTGCAATCTGGGGGCATTACCTGTCGACCGTGTCGATGAAATCCGGCGCACCCATGGCGGGCACACCTGAGATCAGCCTGATGAACTTCATGATTGGTCAGATGGCGCGATTTTACGATGTGCCATGGCGCACGTCGAACACGCTGGGCGGGGCCAAAACCTTTGACGCGCAAGCGGGATATGAATCCGCCACGACGCTCAGCGCCGTGATTCACGCTGGCGCCAACTATATCTGGCATTCGGCAGGCTGGAATGAGGCTGGAATGCACTGCTCGGTCGCCAAGTTTATGGTAGATGCGGAACAATGCGCGATGGCCTATCGGATGGCAGAAGGTCCGAAATGGCACGATTTTGATCAGGCTCTGGCAGCGGTTCCCGATGTGGGCCCCGGCGGCCACTATCTGGGCCATCCGCACACACAGGACAATTTCCAGACCGCATTCTTCATGCCTGAACTGTTCGACAATAACTCGATCGAACAATGGACGGCGGAAGGTGAAGTCGAAATCACCGAGCGTGCCCTGAAGCACGCGCGCAAACTGCTGGCCGAATATCAAGAGCCCAAAATGGATGAAGCCAAGAACGAAGCGCTGCTGGATTACATTGCCCGACGTGAGCGTGAGATCCCGGCCGCGGACGAACTGAACCAATCCTACTGATCACTTTTTCCCTCCCCGACTGGCCCGCCGTTCAGGCGGGCCTTTTTTGTCGCCAATTGACAAGTCGGAGGTCGGACTCGTGTATGAAAGTGGTAGAGTGATCGCTCTACTTTGTCGCCATGATACCGATTCAAAAGCGCATAGCCGCAAGCCTGGACAGACAGTTTGCCGAGATGGGGTTTGCTACGCAGGGAGTTGAAGCCTTGCGGGCAGGGGCCGACGTTTCATTGCGCACTCTGTACAAGTATTTCCCAAGCCGCGAAGCGATGGTGGTCGGCGCCCTCGAATATCGTGATCGAACCTATTCCGAGTGGATTGAAGGAGGTCCGGAACAGGGCGCAGACCATGTGCTTTACCCGTTGCTCCGCCTTGGGGACTGGTTGGATCGAGTGGCAAACTCAGGGTGTCTCTTCATGAATGCACTGTCGGCCTATCCCGAAAGCACCGCAATCCGGGAAGCCGTTCTACAACACAAACTGAATCTGAGAAATCACTTCATCGCGCGTTTACGTCATGTAGCCCCCGATTGCGAAGCAGCCGCATTGGCAGATGCGATGATGCTGTTGCACGAAGGCCTGACTGAAGCAGCGCGCTTGTTCGGTCAGAAAAAAGCGACTCGATCTGCCCTGCGCAGCGGTCGCAGCATTCTTTTGACGGCGGGGATCGAATGACCTTGCTCAGCGTTCACCCTCGAAAACTTGATGGGACTACCGATGAAAATAACTGAAATTCATTTCTATCAGCATGACCTGCCTGTCAAAAACGGGCCCTATACCATGGCCAAAGCGCAGGTCTGGGCGCTGGATAGCACGCTGGTCAAGCTGGTTGCAGATAACGGTTTGGTGGGATGGGGAGAAACCTGTCCGGTTGGTCCTACTTATGCCGAGGCGCATGCTGCCGGTGCCCGAGCAGCGCTGGCTCAGATGGCTCCAGGCCTGATCGGGGCCGAAGTGTTGCCGCTAACCCTGCACCGCCAGATGGACGGGCTGCTAAACGGTCACACCTATGCCAAGGCGGCCATCGATATCGCAGTACATGACCTGTTGGGTAAACATCTGGGCGTATCGGTTTGTGATCTGCTGGGTGGGGCCGCCACAAACAAGGTGCCCTCCTATTATGCGACCGGCGTCGGCGCACCCGACGATATCGCCCGTCTGGCCCGCGAGAAGCTGGCCGAGGGTTATCCCCGTTTGCAAATCAAGGTTGGTGGCCGTCCGGTTGAGATTGACATCGAAACCATTCGCAAAGTCTGGGAAGTCGTCAAAGGCTCGGGCATGCATCTGGCCGTGGATGGCAACCGGGGGTGGACCACTCGTGACGCCCTGCGTGTCAGCCGCGAGTGCCCTAACATTCCTTTCATCATGGAACAGCCTTGTAACACCATCGAGGATTTGCAGAAGATCCGGCCACAGGTCAGCCATGGCATCTACATGGATGAGAACAGCACCAGCCTGAACACCGTAATCTCGGCGGCGGGCACCGGGCTGGTGGACGGCTTTGGCATGAAGATCACCCGGATCGGAGGTTTGCATCCGATGCGCGCCTTCCGCGATATTTGCGAGGCCCGTAACCTGCCGCATACCTGCGATGACAGCTGGGGTGGCGACATTATAGCCGCCGCCTGCACCCATATCGGCGCAACCGTCCGGCCCGATCTGCTGGAAGGCGTCTGGTTGGCGGCGCCATATATCGAGGGGAACTACGACCCCGAGAACGGCATTCAGATCAAGGGCGGCCATATCGACCTGCCCACTGGCCCCGGGCTGGGCATCATTCCGGACGAAAGCCGTTTTGGCGCTCCGGTCGCATCATTCTGAAGCGGAAAGAGAAACCATGGACCTGAATGGAAAAACAGCGCTGGTCACCGGCGCAGCGGGCGGTATCGGTGCAACCCTTGTGGCACGTCTGCGCGAAGCGGGCGTTCGCGTTGCGGTTGCTGACCGCAATGTCAGCGGTATCGAGGCAGAGGCGCATCTGCCGGGCGATCTGCTCGACGGCAGCTATGCTGATGCATTACCTACAGCAGCGGCGGATCAGCTGGGCGGATTGGATATCGTCATCAACAATGCCGGTGTTATCACCCGTGGCCCAGTGACCGAGACATCTGATGACGACTGGTCCCTATCGCTGGGTGTGAATGTCGATGCGCCGTTCCGCATCTGCCGTTCCGCGATCCCTCTCATGGCCGACAATGGCGGTGGGGCCATCGTCAACACAGCCTCGTGCTGGGGTTTGCGTCCCGGCCCCGACCATGCGGTTTATTGCATGACCAAGGCGGCGATTGCGTCTTTGACGCAGTGCATGGGAATGGACCACGCCCATCAGGGCATTCGCATCAACGCTGTTTGCCCGAATGAAGTGAACACGCCGATGCTGCGTTCGGGCTTTGCCAAACGTGGGTTCGATCCGGACACCGCTGTCAAAGAGTTGGGTCAGACCGTTCCGCTCGGCCGCATTGCCGAGCCTGAAGATATTGTCGATGTGATCATGTTTTTGGTCTCGGACGCGTCGCGCTATGTCTGCGGAACACTGATCGAGGTCAACGGCGGGAAGCCCGTGTCATGAAGCGTTTCGACGGCAAGGTCGCGCTGGTCACGGGTGGGCGCAGCGGCATCGGGCAGGCCATTGCCCGCCGGTTGCGGGACGAGGGCGCACAGGTCTTTACCGCCCAACGCGGGGAAGACCCCGAGTTTCAGGGGATTGCGGCAGATTTCACCGATCCGACCAGCCCTGCGCAGGTGGTTGCATCGGTCGTCGAAAAGTCTGGCCAGTTGGATGTGTTGGTCAATAACGCGGGGATGATGCAGGAAGCCAGCGTCGAGGATATGAGCCTTGAAGATTGGCAGCGCAATTTGGCGGTTAACCTGACCGCACCGTTCCTGTCGATTCAGGCCGCTCTTCCATATTTGCGGCAGACTGGTGGCTGCATCGTCAACACCGGCTCGATCGAGGGGCTGGGCAGCAATCCGGGTCATGCGGCCTATTGTGCTTCCAAAGCGGGCTTGCACGGTCTGACACGCGCGGTGGCCGTGGATCACGGCCATGAAGGGGTACGCTGCAATGCGGTTGCGCCCGGCTGGATCGATACGGATCTGAACCTCGACTTCATCGAAAGCATGAACGATCCTAATGCGTTCCGTCGGGATATCGCTAAGATTCATCCGGTCGCAAGAACCGGCCGACCCGAGGAAGTGGCTGCATTGGTTGCCTTTCTGGCCTCGGATGATGCCGGGTTTATCACTGGTCAGGTCTACACAGTCGATGGGGGGCGGATGGCCAAGCTGAGCTTGCCCTGACCCCATCTTATCAAAGTGAAAACGCCGTCCATTTTGGGCGGCGTTTGTTTTTTATGTTGCAAGCTTTGCTTACTCGTCCCTTGCTTTCCATTCCTTCCATCGCAGTACAGCGTTTGCGCCAATCTCACGGAAGGGCTGGGGTGGCAGGCGTTTGGGGTGGTCCTCGGCCTCAAAATGGCGGGTGATGTCCGAACTGTGACCACAGGCACGTTCCGCTGCCGCAATACCGGTAAGGGTGCCGCGCGCAGTGCCAAGCCCGTTTTGCACGCAGCCGGAATAGACGCCTGGTTCAATCTCGCGCGCAACGGAGACGTTGTTGAGGCTCAGGCACAGGTGGCCGGCCCAATGATATTCCATTTCCATCCCGGCTAATTGCGGGAAACGTTGCTCAAACTTGCGTTGCATCACCCGTGATGCCCGCGTCAGATCGTGCGCCGACGCCGCCATGCCGGGCCGTAGTGCCGCACAGGCGCGGGTAATGATGCGATTACCGCCTTGCCCAGTATCAATGCGCCGCATCGTTGTGCCCATCGGATCGGAAGGGGTCACACCCCATCGCGACTGCCCACCCAGTTTGGCCAGCGCGTCAGCGTCCAGGTCCGGCGTCATTGCAGCGAACAGAAACAGCTGCATAAGGCGGTTGCGTTCGATTCCGAAGCTTTCGAGATGGCCGTTGACCGTTAGGATCACCGCGCCGGTGCTGATCGAAGCTCTCTGGGTACGTACTGTCCAGCCCGAGGCATCCCGTTCAAAACTGGTCACAGGACTGTTTTCGTAAACCGGAACGCCTTGCGCCCGCAGTCCTGCGGTTAGCCCTTGGATGTATCCGGCAGGCTGCAACATGACAGTGCCGGGCGTATAAAGACCCGAGATATAGTGGCGCGATCCTGTCAGCTCATACATCTGTTGTGGATCGAGCGCTTGGCTGTCTTCACCCAGAGACGCAAGATGTTTCGCATAGCTTTGGTTATGGGTCTCAGCCGTAGGGCTGGCGGCACCGTTGACCTTTCCAGCCGGGTCAAAGAAGTTGCGGTCTATGTCATAGTCTTCGACAGCCGAGCGCGCAAAATCGATCGCCTTGCGGTTCAGAGCGATCATCACTCGGTCATCGCCGGATCCCGCATAGTCATCCGAAGCCAGATCATGGGGTAAGTCGATCATGAAGCCAGAGTTGCGGCCCGCGGCACCCTCGGCCACGCGTCCGGCCTCGAGCACCACAATTTTTGCATCGGGCTGCAACTGGTTAAGCCGCCGCGCTGCCGACAGGCCGGCAAAGCCCGCGCCGACGATGACAAAGTCGGCTGTAGTGTCATTCTCTAACGCAACCGCTGGGGACTGGGCGCCAAGAATGGCGCTCCAGGCGGCCGGTCCACGATGGACCGGCAGGGTTTTGGCGTCATACCGTGTCAATCGACGGCCTCGTCTGCGTCATCGGCGAGATCGATCCAGATGGTTTTCAACTGGGTGTACTGATCGTGGGCGTGGACCGAGTTGTCACGCCCACCAAAGCCCGACTGTTTATAGCCGCCAAAGGGTGTGGAGATGTCGCCCTCGCCAAAGCTGTTGACTGTCACGGTGCCAGCCCGGATCGCCCGCGCGCCGCGAATGGCGCGTTTGGCGTTTGCGGTGAAGATCGAAGCGCAGAGGCCATAATCGGTGTCATTGGCGATTTTGATGGCCTCGTCAAAGCCCGACACTTCGATCACCGATAGAACCGGGCCAAAGATCTCCTCGCGCGCCAGCGTGGCATCGTTTCCGGGCACCTCGACCACGGTGGCCTCAACAAAACCCTTATCCGCTTTGCCGCCGATCACCACATTCTCGGCCTGATCCAGATAGCCACAAACCTTGTTATAGTGCCCTTCGCTCACCAATGCGCCCATGCGGGTTTCCGGGTCCAGCGGATTGCCGATGTTCCATTGTTTGGCGTGATGCGCGATGCGCTCCAGCAGTTCCGCCTTTACATCCTTGTGTACGATCAGGCGGGATGAGGCTGAGCAGTTTTCGCCCATGTTCCAGAACGCGCCATTCACCACATGTGCGGCGACGCGGTCGAGGTTCTCGGCATCTTCCATCACGACGGCCGGGTTCTTGCCGCCCATCTCAAGCACCACTTCCTTGGCGTTGCTTTCGGCGGAATAGGTCAGGAACCGCTTGCCGGTGACAGTCGAGCCGGTGAAGGAGACCATGTCGATATCCATGTGCCGCCCGATGGGTTCGCCCACATTTGCGCCGCCGCCCGGGACGATGTTCAGCACACCACGCGGCAGACCGGCCTCCATCGCCAGTTCGGCCAGGCGCAGCGTGGTCAGCGTAGTTTCAGCCGCTGGTTTCACCACAACCGAACAGCCTGCCGCTAGAGCCGGACCTATCTTCCAGGCCAGCATCAGCAGCGGGAAGTTCCACGGCAGCACCAGACCCACTACGCCAATCGGTTCACGCACCACCATTGCAATGTGATCGTCGCTGGCGGGCGCGACCTGATCATAAATCTTGTCGATCGCCTCGGCGTGCCATTTCAGGCAGTGGATGGTCTCGGGTACATCCACGGTTTCGCAGTCATATATGGTTTTGCCACTGTCGATGCTTTCCATCACCGCCAGTTCGCGCGCGTTGCGGGTCATCAGTTTGCACAGCCGGATCAGCACATCCTTGCGCTCGGACGGGTGCAGTTTCGACCAGCGGCCATCGTCAAACGCCTCACGCGCCTTTTCGACAGCAAAATCCACATCCGCCGCGCCGCAAGCGGCAATATCTGCCAGCTTGTCGCCTGTGGCGGGGTTCACCGTCTCAAACGTCTCGCCCGAGATCGCTGGGCGGAAAGCGCCGTCAATGAAGGCTCCGGTCGGCAGGGTCAGGCCCGCGGCGATGGATTTGTATTCTTCCTGTGTCAGCAGTTCCATGCCTTAGCCCTCCGCCACGATGTCAGCGATTGTTTTCTTCAACACGCGCGTCACCTGTTCCAGCGCGCGTTTGTCGTCCTTGTTGAGACCCTTCAGCGGAGGCCGCATCACGCCCGCATCAATCCCGTTCATGGTCACGCCATGCTTGATGGTCTGGATAAACTTGCCGCCCTGCTCGAGCACCCGCATTAGGGGCAACATCGCGCTCATGATCCGACGACCTTTGGCGAAATCGCCCTCAATGACGCAGGCGTTGTATAGCGCCACATGCTCGGCGGGCAGGAAGTTCGACCCGCCGCAGACCCAGAACGGCGCGCCCCAGGCGAAGAACTCCAGCGCCTGATCGTCCATGCCGCAACCCAGCTGGATATGCGGATAGTCACGTGCCAGCAAATGCACCCGGTTGATATCGCCCGAGCTTTCCTTGATGCCACAGAAATTCCGGCTGCGGCCCACACGGTCGAGGAACTCCTCTCCCATCATCGTGCCGGTGCGGTGGGGATAGTTATACAGCATCACCGGCAGGTCAGCGGCCTTGTCGATGGCCAGCGCATTCAACGCGTTTTCCCGGTCGGTTGGCACCGAATAGGGCGGGCTGGCCAGCAGGATCGCCTCCGCTCCGATCTCGCGCGCGCCGGAGGCCAGCGCGATTGAGTCCGGCGTCAGCATTGCCCCGGTTCCCACAACCAGCGGCAAACGCCCCTTCAGTTGCGCATGCGTGAACCGTGCCAACTCCAGTCGTTCCTCTACGGTCTGGGCATAGTTCTCGCCCGTCGACCCCCCCGAGATCAGGCCATGCACGCCATTCTCGATCAGGTATTCGATCACATCCGACAGGGCGTCCCAATTGACGCTGCCATCGTCGCTATATGGGGTCACCACCGGGGTGTAGATCCCTTCAAATTTGAACAGGGGAGTCATTCAGGTCCTCATGCAGGGGTTTTGCGCGCCATCGTCCCCAGTGGCAAGTCAAGCCCGGCGGGCATAACAAACAACTCGATCTGATCGCGCGATAGGTTCCAGTGATCAATGGCCAGCTGGGCTGCAGCCGCCTCGTCGCCGGCCTCGATTGCGGCGATGATGGCGTCATGTTGTGCGCTGGCCTCCGAGAGGTTTTCCGCCATCTGGTGATCCTGAGGGCGGTAGAAGGTCATCCCGATCCGGGCATGATCGATCAGCAACCGGTTGAACGAGGGCAGCAGATAAATGTTGTCCGCCATTTCACCCGTAATCTCGTGAAAGCGGTTGTTGGCCATGGCCCGGTCGGCGCTCGAACCACTGCGCAGCGCTGCCTTGAATGCCTCTTGTGCGTCTTTCAGCGCATCAACTTGCGCGCGCGTGGCGTTCTTGGCTGCCAACTTCAGAACGGCCCCGTACATCATGGGCGCCGCCAGAAAGAAATCGCGCAGTGTTACGTGGGACATTTCACTGACCCGAGCGCCGCGATTTTCCCGCAGGTCTACATAGCCCTGACCCGCCAGTTGACGCAAAACCTCGCGCAACGGCGTACGCGACAGCCCAAACGCATCCGACAGATATGCCTCATCCAGATCGGCACCAGGACGCAGTGCAAGCGTCATGATGGCTGTTTTCAAGTAGCCAAAAAGCTCTGCCTTTTTGTTCTTGGACGCGTCCTTCATTCCGATCTCCATCGTTGTTTCTGAACTGGCCAGGTCAAGATGGCGCTGTTGCTCGTGCGGGGCAACCACATTGCGCAAATTGTGTTAGATCAAAATACAATTTGTGTACATAGAAAAAATATGCAGTATGCAAGAAATGTTTTGGAGGGGAGACTCTGGTGACGACGCAATCAGAAGAGGCCGTGATCGATTGCCGCAACTTGTGGAAGATCTTTGGTCGCCGCGCAGACGAGGCGATGAAAGCCGTTCAGGAACAAGGGCTTGGAAAGCTGGAAGTTCGTGACCGCTTCGACTGTGTCGTTGGCGTGCAGGACGCGACCTTTACGGTTGGGCGCGGCGAGATCTTTTGCATCATGGGGCTGTCGGGATCAGGAAAATCGACCCTGATTCGTCACGTGAACCGGCTGATCGAACCTACGTTCGGCCAATTGTTCATTGAAGGGCAGGACGTCAATAAGCTGTCCGCGCGGGATCTGCGCGAGGTGCGGGCCGAGAAAATTGGCATGGTGTTCCAGAACATGGCGTTGATGCCGCATCGCACCGTGCTGGACAATGTATCTTTCAGTCAGGAAGTGCGGGGTCACGATCCGAAAGAACGGCGCGACAACGCGATGCGCGCGATCGACGCCGTGGACCTGAACGGCTGGGACCAGAAGTACCCCGATGAACTCTCTGGCGGGATGCAGCAGCGCGTGGGTCTCGCAAGGGCAATTGCGGCCGATCCCTCGATCCTGTTGATGGACGAACCCTTCTCGGCCCTCGACCCGCTGATCCGTCGTCAGTTGCAGGACAAGTTCATGTCCCTGTCGGCGGAAATGAAGAAAACCACCCTGTTCATCACACACGATCTGGACGAAGCGATTCGTATCGGGGATCGCATCGCCATCATGAAAGACGGTGCGCTGGTACAAGTTGGAACGCCCGAGGATATCGTCACCAATCCTGTCGACGACTATGTGGCCGACTTTGTGGCCGGTATTTCCAAACTGGAACTGATTTCGGCCGGCAAGATCATGGAGCCTGTGGAAGCGTTCGAGCAGCGCCGGGGTCCGGTAGATCCCGAAGCCTGGCCCGAAGCCCATCCGGACCACTCACTCGATGATCTTGTAAACCTGTCCATCTCGACCCAGCACCCGGTTGTGGTCAAGGCCGATGGCAAACCGGTTGGGATCGTCACCAAGAATGCCCTGCTGCGCGGCATTCAGGGCGAAGTCGATGATCCCGCGGCAATGAAACACTGAGAGGGCGCCATGGCAGAGACAGAATTCAATATCCTTGATCCCTTCTCTTCGGTGGATCTTGGCATCGCCGAAAGCGCGGATGGCGTCAAAGGTTGGGCCATCGCCAACAGGGGTATCATTCAACCGATCAAGAACGTCTTCAACGAGATGATCGTCAGCATCGACACCGCTTTGAACGCGGTCCCGCCGCTGATCATGCTGATCATTATCACGCTGATTGCGTGGCAGGCAGCCGGGCGCCGCACGGCCATTCTCGTTGCCATTTCGATGACCGTGCTGGGCTTTCTATCGCCCAATGCGTGGAGCCTGGCTATGACCACGCTGGCAATCGTCGTATCGGCTGTGATCCTGTGTTTCTTCATAGGCCTGCCCTTAGGCATTCTGGCAGGCAAGAACGATCGCTTCGAAGCGGCCATTCGCCCCATTCTGGATACGATGCAGACAATCCCGGCCTTTGTGTATCTGGTGCCGGTGGTCATGCTGATTGGCATTGGCAACGTTTCAGGTGTGGTGGTGACAATCATCTTTGCGCTGCCGCCCCTGATCCGCCTGACCTCGCTGGGTATTCGTGGTGTGAACCCTTCCGTGGTCGAAGCCGCTCGGGCTTTTGGCGCCAACCCACGGCAGGTTTTGTTCAAGGTTGAATTGCCCTTGGCCACACCGACGATTTTGGCAGGTGTCAATCAAACCATCATGTTGTCACTTTCGATGGTTGTGATTGCTTCGATGATTTCGGTCAAAGGGCTGGGCAACGAAGTGCTGCGCGCCATGGGCAGGCTGGATGCCGGTAAGGCTCTGGTCGGCGGCCTGGGTATCGTAATTCTGGCAATCGTATTGGACAGGATCACGCAAGGTATGGGCCAGTCGGGCCGCGAGCGCGGCCATCGCCACTGGTATGAGGGCGGCCCTGTCGGAGTGGTGTTGCGCCTGATCAAAAAACCTCAATCCGAAGAAATCCCTGAACCACAGAAAACGAACTGATCAATTGGGAGGAACCTAAATGTTCGTCAAATCCACTATGGCCGCATTTGCTGCCACGACCATCCTTAGCACTGCCGCCATTGCGGACGGACATCTGCCGGGCGAAGGTATAACCGTCCGCCCGATCATCCAGCCGATCACCGAAGAACTGTTCCAGCATCGTATCCTGTTCAAGGCGCTAACAGATCTTGGATACGAAGTGGCCGAACCCGAAGAGGTTCAGGCGCAGACGCTGCACTTGGCGTTGGGAACTGGCGACGCGGATTTCACAGCTGTTCACTGGAACGGCCTGCATGACACGTTCTTTCAGGAATCCGGCGGCGATGAGGTTCTGGAAAAAGTGGGCACCCTGATCGATGGTGCGTTGCAGGGCTATTTGGTTAACAAAGCCGCCTATGATGCCGGTGTGCAAAATCTGGGTGATCTGGCCGATCCCGAAAAGGCTGCGCTGTTTGATGCCGACGGTGACGGCAAGGCCGACCTGGCAGGCTGCGTTCCCGGTTGGGGCTGCGAACGTGTGATCGAGCATCAACTCGACGAGTTTGGTTTGCGCGACACGGTGAACCACAACCAGGGTGAGTATAATGCGATTATTGCCGACACGATTGCACGCAATGAAGGCGGTGAAAACGTGCTGTATTACACATGGACTCCGTATTGGGTTTCGGGTGTCCTGATCCCGGGTGAAAACGTCGAGTTTCTTGCTGTTCCGTACTCGTCCTTGCCGGACGGAGCGACCGCCGAGACGACTTTCGATGGCAAGGACCTGGGCTTTGCCGTCGACAGCATTCGCATTGTTGCGACCGATGACTTTCTCTCAGCGAATCCTGCTGCTGCAAAGCTGTTCGAAGTAGCCAAAATTGACATCAATGATATTTCGGCGCAGAACAAGAAGATCGCGGACGGCGAAGACAGCTCGGATGACATCGACCGCCACGTCGACGAGTGGATCGCGGCAAATCAGACAGCCTATGACAGCTGGCTGGAGGCTGCTCGCACCGCTGCGCAATAACCTCTAGGGCATATCCCTGCTACTGAGACTGCGCGGTTCGTCCCGCGCAGTTTTGCATTTGAATCGAAGGCCACCATGTCCAACCCACAGCACTTTGTCTTTCTGCTTGTCGAAGAGTTCTCACACCTGGCGTTTTCCTGCGCGATTGAACCGCTTCGTATTGCAAACCTCGTGCAGGGTGACGAGCTGTATAAATGGACAATTCTGTCGGAAGATGGGGTAACCGTCACCTGTTCAAATGGTATCAAGACAATGGTGGACGGCGGCACATCAAGCATCCCCAAATGTGACCGTCTGTTCGTTCTGTCAGGCATTAACATGCAAGCCTACGCCTCCCGGTCACTGCTCGCCGCGCTCCGGCGTGAACGTGCTGCGGGAACTCAGATCGGGGCGCTGTGTTCTGGGGCCTGGCTGCTGGCGGAAGCGGGGTTTCTGGACGGCTCTGACGCGGCAATTCATTGGGAGTATCACGACAGCTTCATGGAGGCCTTTCCCGAGGTCAATCTGGTGCGCAGCGTTTTTACCGTTGAAGGCAAATTCATAACTGCATCCGGCGGTACGGCCACGGCGGACCTGATGCTTCATCTCATTGAACAGCACCACGGCCATGATCTTGCCGTCGCGGTGTCCGACCAGATGGTCTATAACGCGGTTCGCAATGCCACCGCGGAACAGCGCGTCTCGATCCAGTCACGAAACGGAATGCGCAACGCTCATTTGGCCAAGGCAATCCAGATCATGGAAAAATCCATTGAAACACCGATTTCGCCGTCAACAATCGCACTGGATGTTGGGATATCAACGCGACAACTGGAACGCTTGTTTGGCAAGTATCTGAATGCGTCTCCTAAGAAGTACTTTATGGATATGCGCCTGGACCGAGCGCGCAAGCTGCTGTTGCAGACAGAATCCTCGGTCACCGAAGTAGCGTTAGCCTGCGGTTTCGAAAACCCTGGCCATTTCGCGCGGGTGTACCGCGCATATTTCGGGGTTACGCCTCAAATGCAAAAAAACAAGATCGGCTGACCTGTTGTTTCTGCGTAAATGGAAGGTCGGATAAGTAGAGAAGCCGGGAAATCCTGATTTCCCGGAATTGCGCAGTGCGGAACGCCGATCATGATGTATGGGACACCGAACTCGGCACGGTCGCAGAACCGGTGACCGTAACAGCATCTTTTCTGTGTGGGACGTTTTAGAAATGGCCGTAAATCTTTGCGCACAGGCGGTGCTGTATCCAATCGCGCGTATGGTCGGCGATGGCGCAGATTGGCTTGGAGATCGAGAGTCGGACAAAACTATTCAACAGTCCCGGGAGCGGGGATAGCGGAATAACTTTGTAAGTTCAAAAGTTCTCTGCCAACCAATTAAATACTAGCTCGGCCCGGGCGGATGCGTTGTTGTGCAGAGCCACATAAAAATCCAGCGGCGAGGAAAGTGCCTGCGGCAGCAAGCTGACCAGTTTTCCGGACGCGATGAGTTCCGAGGTCAGCCCCTCCCATCCCAACACGGCCCCCATGTCGTCCTGTGCGGCCTGAAGCGCAATGGTATAATTGTTGACGCGATGCGCTGAGTTCAAGGGTCCGTGGTAACCCAGTTGTTTGGTCCATTCGTGCCAATCCGTCCACCCCGTTCCCGGCGCATCAAGGTGGATCAAAGGGATGCGCGTGAAGTCTCGGATGCTTGTAATTTTATTCTGCTCCAAAAAGCGTGGGCTGCCGAGGGCCATGATCCGATCTCGAAACAGGACATGGCAGCGGGCCTTCTCCTCGGAGGCGTCACCGTAGTGAATGCTGATATCGCATTTCGATGAATCGAACCCCAGATCCGTGACCACCTGTGTCACTGAGATATGCCCGTAGCTTTTCCAAAATTGCGCAAGGCGGGGCGTTAGCCACAGCGAACTTACGGCCGTGCTGGATCGGATGGTCACACCGGATCGGTTATATTGCAGACGCAACTGTTGCAATGCCTCGCTGATACCTTCGAGCCCACGTTGCAAAGCGACCAGCAAGTAAGCCCCGCTTTCTGTCAACTCGACCCCGCGATGGTGTCGGCGAAACAGTGCGCAATTGAGTTCGTTTTCCAGGGACTTGACCTGATGGCTGATAGCCGCCGGGGTAACGTTTAGCTCTGTCGCGGCGTTTTTAAAACTGACATGGCGCGCGGCGGCTTCGAAGCTGATTAACGAGCTTACGGGGGGAAGTTCATAGGGGCCTTTGGGCAAGGTGGTTTGACCTTTGATCCTTGAGTTTTCGATTTTTAAGTAAAAAAATCGAAATTTGAGTTACTTCAACTATCGCAAAGTGAATTTTTTTGCAATTGCCCGAAGGGCCGCAGCCCGCAATGTTGGCCACTAGCATTCGGGGGTGCCCGTCTTGGACGGCATGGCAGTGATCATGGTGACGTACTTGCCTGCATTCCCGAAAATTCCCGGCATCAGCGATTTGCCAGAATGCCTGGGTTTTTGGCCGATTTTCGGCGCAAGTTAGGGAGTCGATAGAATGATGTCGCATGCAAAAGTTGTGGTCGTCGGTGGCGGATGCGTAGGGGCATCGATCCTTTACGGTTTGACTGAACATGGGTGTTCGGACGTCGTAATGCTGGAACGCACGACGCTGACCTCGGGGTCCACCTGGCACGCGGCAGGTTTGTTGGTGACTTTTGTGCGATCGCACAACGTGTCGAAAATGACGATGGAAACCATTCGCATTTACTCTGAGGTCGAGGAAAAGATGGGCGCCTCGGTGGGTCTGCGCAAAGTTGGTCAGCTACGCGTTGCCAATACCGAGAAACGCTGGGACGAATTTCAATCCTATATTTCGATTGCCGAAGCCGCAGGCGTGCCTTGCAAATTGGTGACGCCAGAAGAGATCGCAGAGATACACCCCCTGTTGAACCAAAGCCCCGATATTCGTGGCGGTATCCTGCACACCGAAGACGGCTATGTGAACCCGGCCGATATCACCATGGCACTGGCCAAGCTGGCGCGGGATGCGGGTGCGAAGGTTTATCAGAATACCGAGGCGCAGTCTTACGAAAAGCTGGACAATGGTCACTGGAAGGTGAGCACCAACCAGGGCGAGATCACCTGCGAGCATCTGATTTTCGCCACTGGCAACTATGCCCGCGAGAACGCGCGCCGCGTAGGACTGGATCTGCCCTGTATTCCGATCATTCACCAGTACTGGACCACGGATACAGTGCCGCTACTAAAAGAGCGCCGCGCACAGGGCTTGAGAGAATTCCCGATCCTGCGCGACGAGGATTACGGCGCCTATCTGCGCGAAGATGTGGGCGGCATCCAGTTCGGCCCCTATGAATTCACCAAAGACCTCAAACTGTTTGCCGAAGACCGCGTGCCACCAGAATTTGGCGCGGACCTGCTACCCGAAGATTTCGATGCCGTGGAAACCCAGTGGGAGCGCGCCATCGAACGCGTCCCTACGCTGGGCGAGGTTGGCATCAAGGCCAACACCCGCGGTCCTTTCCAGATGACTCCGGACGAGCTGCCTCTGGCTGGTCCCGCACCGGGGCATGAGAACCTATGGCTGGCCGAAGGTATGCCGGGGGGCATCCTGTGGGGCGGCACCGTTGGCCATCGTCTGGCCAAGTGGATCGTCAACGGCGATCCGGGCATGGATATGTCCGAGCTCGACCCGCGCCGCTTCTCGGACTACGCGTCCAAGCGCTGGACCATGGACAAGGTCCGCGAAACCTGGGGCACCCACATGAACGCGCATGTTCCGGGTGAAGACTTCCCCGAGGCGCGCCCGATGAAAACCATGGGTTCTTACGACCTGCTGACGGCGCAAGGTGCGGTTTGGACCAGCTTCAACGGTTACGAATTCCCCCGCTGGTTCGCCAAATCGCCGGAAGAGGCCATCCCGGAACACAGCTTTCGCCGCACCAACCACATGGAGCTGGTGCAGGAAGAGGTGCGCCGCACCCGGCAAGAGGCGGGCTTCATCGAAATGTCGCCGATGACTAAGTTCACAGTGCGCGGGTCGGGGGCTGCCAAATGGCTGGATGGCCTGATGGCAAACAAACTGCCCAAAATCGGCCGTATGTCCCTGTCGCTGATGTTGAATGATCAGGGTGGTATGGATGCGGAATACACCATTGTTCGGTATGCCGAGGATGACTTTTATCTGATCTCCACCCCAAACTGGCGGGCCTACAACTGGGACCAATTGCAACGTCTGCTACCCAAGGACGGCTCGGTCATCATTGAGGATATCTCGGAACAGCTGGGCGTAATCGCTCTGGCCGGTCCAAACTCGCGTGAGATCCTGTCGAAGTTGACAGATAACGATTTGTCGAACAAAGCCTTCCCGTGGCTTTCGGCCCAGATGGGTGAGGTGGGATATGCCAAAGGTGTGCACCTGCTGCGCGTATCCTATACCGGTGAACTGGGATGGGAGCTGCATCACCCGGTTGGCTATAACCGTCACATCGCGGATCAGCTGCTGAAGGCGGGCGTCAAACCATTCGGTCTTGAGGCGCTTGAATCCATGCGGCTGGAAAAATCCTATCGCGCCATCAACCGCGAAATTTGCAAAGACATGACCCCGTATGAGGCCGATCTGGGCCGCTTCGTGGCCATGACCGAAAAAGTCGGCGGTCAGGTTTGCGAACGTGACTTCATCGGAAAGCAGGCGCTTGTGACGCAGAAAGAAGCAGGCGGGTATAATGTTCTGGTGACGCTTAAACTGCCGTTTTGCGATACCTCGGTGATGTTTGATGAGGGCGTTTATGCCGATGGCAAACTGATCGGTCGCGTCACTTCGGGCGGCTTCTCTTATTACTGCAACCACGACATCGCGATGGCGTTGGTACCGCAGGACATGACGGCACCGGGCACGAAAATGCAGGTGCTGGTGCACAACGAAATGCGCGACGCCGAGGTAATTGATGTCTGCGCCGTTGATCCAACCAGCGCTCGCGCGCGCGCCTGATCCGGAGGGGTTGCTATGACACAAGTAAAAGCACGTTCGGGCCGGGGTGGCCGCGCAGCGCGGGTGCAAGCCCGCACCAACCCGCCACCGGTTTACCTGCCTACACTGAACCGCAAGATCGGACCGATTGATCTGCTTGGCCCCGAAGGAGTCGAGAAGATTCATAACGCGGCCATGACGATCCTCGAGACTACCGGTATCGAATTCCGTGACCCGGTGGCCTTGGCCGATTGGAAAAAACACGGCGCAGATGTTCAGGGAGAGCGTGTCCGTATCGGCCGCGACATGTTAATGGACCTGATCTCGGCTGTTCCGTCTGAATGGGGTTATGCGGCACGCAACCCGGACCGTTCATTGCGGGTCGGAAACCGGAACTCGGTGTTTGCGAACGCTTACGGTGCCCCTTTTGTCTATGGTCTGGATGGCGTGCGTCGCCCTTCGATGCTGGAAGATGCCCATAACTTCTTCAAGATGAGCCAGATGAGCCAGTCGATGATGGTTCCGGGTATCCTGCCGGTCGAACCGCAGGACGTGCCCGTACCACACCGCCACCTTGAGCTTGTTCATGCGGCGCTGACGCTGACAGACAAGCCGATCAAGGGGTCGGTGCTGTCGGAACAGGCCGCGCGCGACTCGGTCGAGATGACGCGTATCGTGTTCGGCGAAGAGTTCGTAGACAACAACGTGGTGATGGCCGCGCTTCTAAACTGCAACACGCCGCTGGTCTGGGACGAAACCATGCTGGAAAGCTTGCGGGTATATGCGAGCGCCAACCAGCCCTGCCTTCTGTCGCCATTCGTTCTGGCAGGGGCCTCGACCCCGGCCAGCCCGCAAGGTGGCGTGGCGCTGCTGATCGCCGAGTCGCTGGCAGGCATGGCCTATAGCCAGATCATCCGGCGCGGAGCGCCGATGGTTCTGGGCGTGGCAATCATGGGTGTATCGATGAAGACCGGCGCGCCGATGATGGGCTCCCCCGAACCGGGGCTAATGAACTTGCTCGTGGGTCAGATGGCCCGCTTCTACGGTGTCCCGTGGCGAACCTGCACGATGTGGACCGGATCAAAAACTCCGGACATGCAGGCGGCGTTCGATACGGCCAACACCATGTGGCCAGTGCTGCTGGGCGGTGCCAACTATATCGTGCACTCGGCGGGTTTCCTAGAAGGTGCGCTTGGGGTCAGCTACTCGAAATGGGTGCAGGACACCCGGCAGCTTGAGAACTTCCACCGGTTCTTCAGCGGTATTGTGGATGAAAACCTCGATGCGCTTCTGGATGACATTGCAGAGATCGGCCCTGGTGGTCATTTCCTCGGGACCGACCACACCCGGGAAAATCCGCTGCACATGAACCCGCTGCAAAACAATGACAGTTTCGAGCAGTGGGAAGCGGAAGGGTCGAAAACCGCTGAAACCGTCGGCAACGAAGAGGCGCAGCGTATTTTGGACAACTATGTCAAGCCGCCTATGCCGGATGATCAGCGCGGGGCACTAGATGAATTTGTTGCCAAAAAGAAGTTGGATTATCAGAACGCATAACTGAAATTCGGGCGCGCAAGCGCCCGCCAACCAGACAAAAGGACAGGATGAGGCTTATGACTGACGCTCCGACGAAAACGCTGTCACTCGAAGAGGTGAAGGCATTGGCCAAATCCGTCCTTGTATCCGCGGGCCTTGATGCACATAGCAGTGAAGTCATAGCAGATCTTGTGCGGATGTCCGAACGCGATGGCCCCCGCAGTCATGGGCTACGCTTACTGCCGATTTACGCGCAATATCTTTCATCGGGTTACGCCAACCCGAAGGCGGCGCCGTCAATCCAGCGAATAGCGCCCGGTGTGTTACGTGGCGATGGCGACAACGGGTTCTATCAGGTAGCCGCATTGGCAGCACGGGCAGAGCTGATTGAGATGGCGCGCGAGAACGGGATTGCGGCCTTTACCTGTGCCAATTGTCACCATCTGGGCGCGCTGCGCTTTGACACCGGGCCACTGGCCGAGGCGGGGCTTGTGGCGTTGGGGGTCGTGAACTCATTGTCCATGGTAGTGCCGCAAGGTGGGGTGCGCCCGGTTTTTGGCACCAACCCGATGTCTTTTGCGTGCCCGCGCCCGGGGGGCGAGCCGATAGTCTGGGATCAGGCATCCTCGATGGTGGCGCTGATGGATATCAAAATGGCCGCGGCCGAGGGCCATGATCTGCCGCACGCCGGAGGGCTGGATACCGATGGCCAGCCCAGCACCGATCCGAACGCCATTCTGGAAACCCGCAGCCTGTTGCCCTTTGGCGAACACAAAGGTGCGGCCATTGCCTTTCTGATCGAGGTGCTGGGTGCGGCGCTGGCCGGCGGTACCTTGTCGGTCGACAATCAGGAACGTGAAACCTTTGGCGCCCTAAACATCAAAGGTGGTGCAACTCTGATCGCGATTGACCCGAGCCGGTTCGGAAACCCTGCGTTCAACGATTACGTCACCCGTATCTGCGCCGAGATCGAAGGCAACGGAACCGCACGTGTGCCCGGAGATGGGCGCCTAAAAAACCGCGCGGCGGCCGAAGCGGACGGAGTTTCCGTCGCGTCCGACCTGATGGCACAGTTGCAGGCGTTGTAGGAAAGGTCGCAAGACATGCCTGATTTGGTGGTGATCGGCGGCGGCATCGTGGGTATCTCCTGCGCGCTGGCTTTGCAGGCTGAAGGATTTCATGTCACCGTCATCGAGCCGGGTCCGGTAGGTGAGGGGGCCAGTTGGGCCTCGTGCGGCTGCATCGCCGTGGGCGAGGTCGTGCCGCTGTCTCAACCCGGGATGTTGTTGAAAGTTCCCGGGTTTTTGATGGATCCTAGCGCACCTTTGACATTGCGCCCAAGCTCAGCCCTGCGGTTGACGCCTTGGTTCAGCCGCTTTGTCGCCAATGCGCGCCCATCGAAAATGCGTGCCATTGCGGCGGACTTGGCGCGACTGAACTTTTTTGCAACTGCGGATTTTAAAGCGCAGCTGGCTGATATCGGGCACCCGGAGCTGTTGGTGGAACGTCCTGTCATAAAGCTGTTTGACGGAGATGACGATCGCGCCAGCATGATCGCAGCCTTTGATCTGGCCCGTGAACTGGGGTGCTCGATCGAAGAGGTCAGCGGCGGGGATGCACATGACATCGATCCGGCCATTGCACCTGATTTTAAGTATGCCGCTCTTCTGCGGGATTGGAGCTTTGTGACCGAACCCAAGCGACTGGTCGAGGCGCTTCATGAAGCCTTCCTAAGTCGTGGGGGTTCGGTCACCTCTGGCAGTGCAGTCGGCTTTGACCGGGATGGTCGTCAGGTGAAGGCCGTGAAGCTGCGCGATGGCCGGACCTTTGCCGCTGACGAGTTTGTTCTGGCCGCGGGCACGCACTCCCGTGATCTGGCAGCAGATTTGGATGTTCCGCTGCAGATCGAAGGCGTTATCGGCTATTCCACAGCCCTAAAAAACAGCGGAGTCGACCTGTCCCACACTGTGTTCTACGCAAAAGGCGGGTTCGGCATCACGCCTTACGATGGTGCGCTTGCCGTTGCCGGGACAATTGAATTTGCCGGAATAAACGCGAGCCCAAACTGGAACCGCGCCGATATATTGGTGAAAAAAGCACGGCGTGTTCTGCCGGGGTTGCAGCCAGGTAGCGCTAAACGCAGGTTCGGACGGCGGCCGCTGACGCCCGACACTCGTCCGATCATCGGCAGAAGCGGCAGGTTGGCGAATGTCACTTTTGCAACAGGCCATGGGCAATTGGGCCTGACGTTGTGTGCAACGACCGCGCGGCTGGTGGCGGATGAAATTATGGGTCGACCGCTCCAGACCGACACTCAGGCTTTTAGTCCCGACCGCTTTTCGGGTTAAGGATGACGTTCAGTCGCCCCAAGTGCGTATCTTAGAATTTAGCTGTAAGGCCTAAATTCGCAGATGGCTGATTGGCGAATAAGCTACCTGAACTAGACGTCCGTGTTAAGGCAGCGGCCCAAATCTGGACAAGGCACGCGTACTAATAACATGGTGTAGCAATTGTCGTTGCAACCTTGTGTGCTACCCAGCAACCCGAATAGCACAGTCTCTTTGGAGTGGTGTTCAACTTTGCCACGATACGGTTGGCTCTCCTAGAACCGAGCAGTCGACGGTAATACCTAGCCCCGGAGCTTTTGGCGGCAGGACACCACCGTGTTCTACTGGTGCGTCAAACTCCGCTGTTTTCAGCGTTACCATATCCCGGCAATCCAGAATGCAACGAAGATACCGTTCGGGCACCGTCGCACCCAAATGGACTATCCCGGCAAAAGCGATGGCCGAGCCGACCGTATCCTGCACACTGATCGTCAAACCTGCCGAACGGCAGACATCCCGGTGACGCCGCCCACGGGTCAGGCCGCCTGCCTTCGAGATTTTCAGGCCGATCCCATCCGCGATATCCTGAGATACAATCTGCGTGATATCCTGATCCTGCTGGGCAAGTTCGTCGATAATGATCGGCACATCACAGCGCTGACGCAATGACAGTGTTTCGCGCCAGGAAGAGCAGGGGGCCTCCAGCACAAAGTCCAGACCGTCTGGCAACATGCGCAACATGCGCAGGGCTGTTTCTGGGATCAATCCACCATTGGCGTCGACAATGAAATACTCACCCGGCCGGCGGTCTGCCAACGAGGCCGCGATCCGTTCTGCGTCCAGCGCGGGCCCGCCCTCGGAATCCAGCGCACCGATCTTGACTGAGTGCCCAAGGTAACCCATCGCACGGTGCTCCGCTACGCGGCGGCGCATGTCGTCGGGGTCTCCGGCATAGATTGACGAGATGGTTGGAAGGCGATTGCCGGTTGCACCACCAAGCAATTCGCAAACCGGCATGTTCACCGATTTGCCGAACACATCCCAACAGGCGATATCCAGCGCGGTTTTGGCGTGATTGTGCCCAACCAGTGCTTCATCCATCGCGTCGTTGATCCGGTCGACCTGACGCGGGTCGCGACCGATCAGATAAGGCGCAATCTCTTCAATCCCCGCGCGAACACCACGGGCGTGCGACGCGATGTAAGTCGAGCCGAATGGCGTGCTTTCCCCCCAGCCCTCGATGCCCGTATCGGTTTCAATGCGCACGATGCCAGCATCAAAGCTGCGGTATTCACGCCCACCGGACAGAAGATAAACACCGCCAGAATAGGGCAGTGCAACCTGGTACAATTCAATTTTGGCTATTTTCATTCTTTGACCTCGGGCGGCAGCAAGACCAGTTTGCCAGTGTGTTTCTTGGCAAGGAAATCCTCTTGCGCTCGACCGATATCCGCAAGTGGATAGGTGGCCGATAAAACCGGGCGAATTTCGCCTTTCTCGATATAGGACACAAGGTTCGGAAAGACCTCGTCGGCCTGATAGGTTGACCCGAACAGCGACAGGTCCTTCAGATACAGCGTGCGCACGTCCAGTTCCGTGATCGGGCCGGCAATAGCTCCTGCCGTGGCATACCGCCCACCCCGGCGCAGCACCTCCAGCATGCTGGGCCACTGAGGGCCTGCCACCAGATCGATCACGACATCAATGGACATTTTCCCCAGCGTTGTTACCAGATCGACATCGCGGTCGATCACCTCGTCTGCGCCAAGGGCACGCACTTCATCGGCCTTTGAGGCTGACGATATAGCGATCACATAGGCCCCGCGCCGCTTGCAAAGTTGAACTGCAGCTGAACCAACGCCGCCCGAGGCGCCGGTAACCAATACACGCTCGGCACCGACCGAGGCACGATGCAGCATGTTTTCCGCTGTCGAATAGGCACAAGGAACCGAGGCCAGTTCGGCATCCGTCCAGTCGCAGTTGATCGCGTGGGTAAACTCGGATTTGGCCACCGTGTATTGCGCAAAACCGCCATCGCATTCCGACCCGAAGGTGATGCACGAGAACGGCTCGGCCTCGCGGTTGGGCTGGATGGTCTGGACCAGCACCCGCTCACCGATGCGAGCGGGATCGACGCCTTTACCAACGGCCTCGATATAGCCACAGGCGTCGGCCCCCTGAATGCGCGGGAAGGTCAGCGGGATACCCGACCAGCTGGCATCGTCATCGTCAACGGTGTCGAACCCATCGGCCCCGCCGGCTTCAGTATCGGCAGTGACCGCTTTGGAGTACCAACCGATCCGGGTGTTGATATCGGTGTTGTTGATCCCGGCGGCGGTCACGCGGATGAGAACCTCGCCCTCGTTGGGGGTCGGTACGGGAATGTTGGTGCGGTATTCCAGTTTCTCAATCCCGCCGTGGCCCGTTAGTTGGACTCCGGCCATGTGTTCGATCGGCATTATGCGCAACCTTTCCCGTACACTGCTTCTTTCAAATTGGCGTGGCTGGCCGCGAAGCGACCAAACTATGAGCGCCGCATATAGCACTATCATAGGGGCGCGGGTTGTCCTCAGAGATGCACGACGCAACTGGTTAAAAAACGGCATCAATGAAAAACGGAAACGAGTAGCGCCCACGACCCGACATGTTGACGACGCGGTGCATGGGTCCTGTTGCAAACTTTTGACTATAGTTGCCCGCGCCGCCAGCGGGTGAACGACTTTCTGTATTATCAAGTCGAAAGCCAGTTCATTATCCCATTCAAAGGCGCGCAAAATCTAAAGGTTGTGATCCGCGCGCTGTCCAAAGGTCATGTCAGGCGACGTCCTTCATCAGGCGCAGAAATTCAGCGCGCCGGTATTCTTCGATAGGAGATGGGCGGTGGGTTTTGCGATTTACGTAGACGTGGACGAAAAACCCTTCGGCGGATGCTGTTTCGTCGTTGTTTCGAAACAGGCCAACCTCGTATCGGATTGAGCTAGTTCCGAGTTTTCCAACCCTCAGCCCGGCGGTTACCTCGTCCGGGAATCCCATCTCTGCGTGGTATTTGCATCCGGTTTCAACAACCAGACCGTAGGTTTCTGCCCGGACCGGATCCAGAAGGCCGCGCTTGATAAGCCACCCGTTGACTGCTGTGTCGAATAGTGAGTAGTGCACGACGTTGTTCATGTGGCCATAGACATCATTGTCCATCCATCGGGTTTGCAACGGATAAAAATCAGCGTAATCCGCTCGGCTTCCTACTTTTCTGTCGGCCATTACCAAGCCGCCTTGTAGATGTTGAAGGCATCCTGTTCGCTGACTTCACGGGGATTGTTCACCAGAAGACGCTGCTGAACCATCGCGTCCGCGGCCAGTTTTCCCAACGCATCCTCGGGGATGTTCACCTGCCGCAGGCGGGTTTCCATGCCAAGTTGGCCTGACAACTCTGCCAGTGCGTCGATGAAGGCCGCACATCGCGCTTGCGCGCCTTCGATTTCGGCCAGATGAGGAAATGCGTCGGCGGCGATTTCCGCGTAAAGATCATGAGCATTCAGTGCGTTGAATCGCAAGACATGTGGAAGCACCAGCGCGTTCGACAGACCATGCGGTATGTGAAACGTGCCACCGATTGGATAGGCCAGCGCGTGCACGGCGGCGACCGGAGAGTTGGCGAAAGCTTGTCCTGCAAGCATTGACCCAAGAAGCATCGCGCCGCGCGCGCTTTTGTCCTGACCGTTGAAGACGGCTGTTTCGATGTTTGCGCCCAGCAGCCTCAATGCCTCTCGCGCGAGCATTTTGGACAGCGGATTATTGTTGGCCGATTTCGAGGCATAGGCCTCGATCGCGTGGACCATCGCGTCGACACCGGTAGCGGCGGTAATATGGGCAGGCAGACCAACGGTAAGATCAGCGTCAAGAATGGCGATGTCCGGCAGGATCACGGGCGAGGAAACGCCGCGTTTCTCCTCGGCTCCGACCGTGATGATCGACACCGGCGTAACTTCTGACCCGGTGCCAGCAGTTGTGGGCACCAGCACAAGCGGCAATCGCGGGCCCTTTGCCAACCCGACGCCCCAGGCCTCGTCCAGATCTTCATCCGATCCCAGCAAAAGCGCTGCAAGCTTTGCAATATCCAGGGATGATCCGCCGCCAAAGCCCAAGACCCCGGTCGCCCCTGCCTCACGCCCGAATTCGACCGCCTGCATCAGCGTCTCGCGCGAAGGGTCGGCCTCGACCGAGTCAAAGATTGCGACCGTGTGACCGCCGGCTTCAAGCGAGGCGATGGCCGGATCCGCCAACCCCAGTTGCCGCAGGCCGGGATCGGTTACCAAAAGAACCACTTTGCCCAGTGTTTTACCTGCGACATCGGCCAGACGGGTTGTGACGCCTGTTTCGAAAATCAGGGATTTAGTTGTGTTGAAGCTAAATGGAGTCATGTCGTTGTCCTGTAAATTTCTTGAGCTCAGGCATCTGTTTCGTAATATTTGCGCAGCTTAAAGCGCATGATCTTGCCCGATCCGGTGCGTGGAATTTCAGATATGGCAACTAAATCGCTGGGCGTCTTGTAAGATGATAACCTTTCTACGCAAAAAGCCTTCATAGTTTCCAGATCCGGCGCGGCTCCGTTTTCGAGCACAACAAAGGCAACCGGGACTTCACCCAAAGTTTCATGATCGACGCCCACTACGGCACAGTCGAGAATGCCGTCCATTTGTACGATGGTTTCTTCGACCTCGGCTGGCGCGATGTTCTGGCCGCCGCGAATGATCAGTTCCTTTAGACGCCCCGTGATAGTCAGAAACCCACTGGCGTCCATGCGTGCCAGATCGCCGGTGTGGTACCAACCATCCCGCAGCGCGCTGGCGGTGGCCTCGGGCTTGTTCAGATAACCCTGCATTACGTTTGGTCCGCGGCAGACCAGTTCGCCTTCGCCGCCCAGTTCCACGTCCTTTCCGGTTATCGGGTCGATCAGGCGCACGGACAGGCCAGGCAGGGGTAAACCACACGACCCCGCTTCCCGATGAGAGCCGGGCCAGTTCATCGTGACCATGGTCGAGGTTTCGGTGATGCCGTAACCGTCCAGCAATTCGATTCCGAACAGGTTCTCAAAGTCTTGATTCAGGGCGGCCGGCATGATCGCGCCGGCTGAAACGCAACGCCTGACTGTTCGAAACGGGTTCTGCCCTGTTTCCCTGGCCTTGAGCATGAGGTAGTGAAACATGGTCGGAACGCCCGGCATCAGCGTGAATCGATCCTGTTCCAGCAACTCCAGCGCGTGGTCGGTTGAAAACCTTTCCATGATGTATTCAGTGGCGCCATTGGCAATGATGCTGAGCACACAGAAGTTCAAAGCATAGGAATGAAAAAGCGGCAGGGGCGACAACACCACGTCCTTTGGCCCCATTCCAAAAACCGGATTCCAGCAAGCGGCATTGACCCACAGCATGGATCGGGTGGTCAACTGCACACCTTTGGGCTGACCGGTAGTCCCGGAAGTGTAGACCATCATCGAAACTGCATCGATATTCTCGGGCGGCAGGTCTTTGGCGGGTATTGCCACAAGTTTGTCAAATCCCAACGTATGGGCCGGAGCCTTGCCGGTGACAATGACGGTTTCGGCGAACGGACCTTCACCCTGTTTGATCTTCTCCAGTGTTGGCAGGGCCTGCGGCCACGTCACAAGTATGCGGATACCTGCATCATCCAGACGATAGGCGACCTCACCGGGTTTGCTGTCGGCCGATATCGGGACGGCAACGCCACCTGCACGGATCGCAGCAAATGTTGCGACGACCCAATCGACCGAATTGGCCAGCCAGACGCCAACGCTTTGTCCGCACGTCAGCCCGTTGGCAAGCAACTGCCCGGCAAGGTTGCGGGTTTCGTTATCGAGTTGCCGATACGTGATTGAGCGTTTGGCATCCTCGAACGCCAACTTGTCCGGGGCGTCTTTGACTTGCCGCGCCAGCAGTTCTGAAATGGGTGCGATCAGATCAGTGCGTATCATGATCTCTTCCTCCGTAAATCGTTCAGGTGGCGACAGGAACGTCGGGGCCTGTCAAACCATCGAGAAACCACCGTTGACGCTAATCACCTGACCGGTGATCCAGGACGCCTCATCCGAAGACAGGAAAGCCACCATTGGGGCGATATCGTTGGGAGTGCCGATGCGACGTAACGGGTATGCCTTGACGATCTTTTCCATGTTTTTTTCGAGAAATTCGGCATCGGAATGTGCCGTCTGAACCAGCCCCAGCGAGACGGTGTTGACGCAGACACCCGCACGGCCCAACTCGCGCGCCAGTGATTTTCCCAAAGCGATGGTGCCGCCGCGCGCCGCCGCAGCCAAAGCCAGATTGGCCTCGCCAATGCGCGAGCTGTCGCCGACCAGAGATATGATCCGGCCTCCGTTCTGTCTGATCAAATGCGGGGCAACTGCATGGCAGCAGTGGATCGCGCCATACAGGCACGTGTCGATCTGAGCCTGCCATTCCTCGGGAGTGGTTTCGACGAACTTCTTGTAGACCACGTAACCGGCGTTGTTCACCAATATGTCGACGCTGCCGAAATCGGAAACGATCTGATCGACCATGGCAGTGACCTGATCGTAGTGGCCGATATCGGCCTGATAGGCTTTGGCCTGGCCACCTGCTGCCTCAATGGCTTTGACAACTGCATCGGCTTCGTCCTTGGATTTGCGATAATTCACGGCGATGGTTGCGCCCTCGGCGGCCAGTGCTTCGGCAATCTGTCCGCCAGTGTCACGCCCGCCGCCAGTGACCAGCGCAACTTTACCCTTCAGGTTCAAATCCATGACTTACTCCGTATCTTTGTGTTGAGATGCAGCCGCAATCAGCGCGTGCAATTTGTTGGGGGTGATCGGAAGCGCATCGATGCGCAATCTAAGGTGCGAGACCGCGTCCGCCACAGCGTTGGCGATGGCGGCAGGCGCGCCGATCGTGCCGCCTTCGCCCATTCCCCGAAAACCGCCGGGATTGTCCGGTCGTCCGGTTTCCAGATGCACAACGTCAATGTCCGGGACTTCGGCCGAGGTCGGCACAAGATAGTCGGCAAGGGTGGCGGTGATCGGCTGGCCCGTGCTGTCGAATTTCAGTTCCTCAAGCAGGGCTACGCCGATCCCCTGCGCCACGCCGCCATGCACCTGACCATCGACAACCAGCGGATTGATCAGCTTGCCGCAATCCTCGGCCACGATGAACTGGCGTAGTCTGATGGACAGGGTTTCGGGGTCGATTTCGACCACCGCCACATGTGTCGAAGATGTGGTTGTGCCCAGATAGGGATCGTATGTTTCCTGCGCTTCCAGCGTTTCGCGTTTGTCCATTGGCAGGGTGCTCATGTCCGCATAGACGATGCGGGCCAGTTCCCGGAAATCGACCGAGTGGTTGGTGTCGCGCACAAAAATGCGCCCGTTGCCGGTTTCCACCTGCTCGGGGTCCACATCGAACAGAGTGGCCGCCACCCGTTTGACCTTGGTCAGAAGAGTGCGCGTGGTCTTGATTGCAGCACCACCGCCAAGTACCGCAGACCGGCTGGCATAGGTTCCCGTACCGTGCGGGCTGACCCCCGTGTCGCCGTGCAGAACGCGCACATCCTGCGGATGAACGCCCAGTTCTTCGGCAACGATTTGGGCCAGCGTGGTTTCAAGGCTTTGACCGTGCGACGAAATCCCGAAACTTGCTGTGATCGCGCCGGTGGCATCAATGCGAACACTGGCGGTTTCTGCCCCGGTATTCATCGGCATCCCCGGCGCAACGGCAATGCGCGATCCGATCCCGGTCAGTTCGGCGTAAGATGCAAATCCTACACCAAGCCATTTTTTGCTCTGCCGTTTCTCGGCCTCCAGCGCAGGCAGATCAATCGCCTGTTCCGCTGCCGCCAGACATTCCTGAAATCCAGAATGATCCCAGATGATGCCCGAACCGATGCGGTGCGGGAAGTCCTGCGGCTGGACAAGATTGCGGCGGCGGATTTCGAGCGGGGAGATGCGCAATTCCGCCGCCGCCAAGTCTACCAGACGTTCCATGGCAAAGACCGCCATTGGGCGACCAACACCACGATATGGGCCGGTAGGGGGTTTGGGCGTACAAACGCCACGGACCTGGCCACGATAGGCCGGGATCTGGTAAGGGCCGGGCAAAAAACTGGCGACCTGAACAGGTTCCAGCGCAGCGGTCCAAGGGTAAATCGAGTAGGCGCCGATGTCGCCGAGAATTTTCGCGTCAAGGGCCAGGAACCTGCCATCGTCGTCAAAGGCGAGTGTTGCCTCGACCTCTTCTCCGAAGGCCTGACTGGATGCTGTAAGTTCTTCCAGCCGATCCGCCACATATTTCACCGGTCGTTCCAGCCGACGGGCCAGATCAGCCACGATCACCTCTTCGGGGTAAAGCGATCCTTTGCCTCCGAAACTGCCGCCTACGTCCGGGGCGATGACGCGCAACCTGTTGCCATCCAGATTCAGAAGGCGGCTCAATTCGTCACGCACAATGCCGGGAATATTGGTCGCGCCATGAAGTGTCAGCTCGTCTCGGCCCGCGTCGTAATCTGCCAGATAGGCGCGTGGTTCGGTGGACATGGATGTCTTGCGAGTCAGGTTGAACCGGCCTGAAACTTTATGAGCTGCTGCAGCAATTCCAGCCTCGGCATCACCGGTGGCAAACGTGCGCTCGAGAACGACGTTCGAGGCCAGCGCAGCATGCAGTTTTGGCGCATCCTCAAGTTCCGCATCTCGTGCGGTTACGGCAACGTCCAGCGGGTCGTAGTCGATGTCGATCAGTGCAGCAGCATCTTCAGCGACATATCTGCTGGTAGCGACGATGGCGACCACCGGCTCTCCGACGTAGCGCACGACGTCGCGGGCAAGAACCGGGCACGCGGTGGCCCGATAGTTTTTCATCTTAGACGGTGCGGAGATGTCGGGGATATGCGCAAAATCAGTGGCGGTGAATATTCCGATCACGCCGGGCAAGGCGCGTGCGTCGCTCGCATCGATACCATTGATACGCGCATGCGCCTGATCCGAGCGTAAAAAGGCAAGATGCACCATGCGCGGCAACTGAATGTCGGCAGTAAAGCGGCCCTTTCCGGTCAGCAGGCGGGGGTCTTCCAGGCGTTGAACCGGCCTGCCCACAAATTTCGGTCTGGTGTATGATGTGGCGTCAGTCATATGCCTCCGCCCCTTTTTTAAGCTTTTGATATTCCTCGTCATCATGGCCGCATATGACCATTGCGCCCTGAGCTTCGATCCGGCGGATTACCTCGTATGAGGTCAGCAGCGCCTCGGCATCCCATGCGTTTTTGGGCACTTCGTCATTATCAAGATTGCGCCGCAGGCTGACGGCGTCAGAAACCAGCAGAACGGGGCCGGTGTTTTCCAAAAATGCCTTCAACCCCATCATGCCGGGAGTATGTCCGGGCAGGTCGACAGTGATCAGTAGGCCGTCGCCCATCACGTCATGACCATCGGTTACGCCCTGCATTGGCATGGGGTGGTCCCATTCCTGCGGCAGGTAACCTTGCATGGCAGCGCCTTCGGCACGGGCGGCTTCCAGTTCCTTTTCGTGCACGACAAAGCGCGCATTTGTGAAGAACTCGTTGCAGCCGCAATGGTCGGGGTGGAAATGCGAGTTCACCACGACGTTGATGTCATCGGGTGTCAGGCCGAGCGATTTGAGGCTGTGGACCACGTTATTGGAATGCGCACCAATTGGTTGCATCACACCGGTCAGTTTGCCCCACCGTGCCTCGGCATCAGAGGAGACAGATGGATGGCAACCTGTATCGAACAGGATGTTGCCTTGCGCGTGCCGGAATAGGATTGCGATGACCGGCAATTCGATCATTTCGGCTTTATCGGCACAATCCGGCACATAGATGCGCTTTTTCATCGCCAGACGGCCGCCATCAAGAACGTGCATTTTCATAAGCAGGGTACTCCGTCTCGTTCGTTGACCAACGCGCGTACGGCTTTGACGATGTGATCGTAGCCGGTGCAGCGGCAGATATTGCCGCTGAGCGCGTCGCGGATCTCTTCGTCAGTGCGCAGGGGCAGGGTTTGCAGAATTTCCTGCACGGTCATCAGAAATCCGGGTGTGCAAAAGCCACATTGTAAGGCGTGATGCTTGCGGAACGCTTCCTGAATGCGGTGCATGTTGCGTGTTGTGCCCAGACCTTCGACGGTCTGGATGTCCATTCCGTCCAATTGGACGGCCAGCATCAGGCAGGACCGCGCACTGACGCCGTTCAGCGTGATAGTACAGGCGCCGCAAACTCCGTGCTCGCACCCGATGTGGGTGCCGGTTAGGCCCAGTTCGTCACGCAGAAAGTCCGCGGCCATCATACGGGGTTCGACATAGGCTTCGAACGGTTCTCCGTTCACGGTCAGGGTAATGTGGCTTTTGGCGCTCATGGTATTGCCCTTTCCAAGGCGCGGGTCAGAACCCGGCGCGTAAGAACCGGTACCAGCGACAACCGGTATTCGGCCGAAGCATGAAGGTCGTCGTTGGGTTCAAGATTCTCGCCGGCCAGCGGCAACACAGTCTCAATGGCATCAGCTGTTGCCGGCAGGCCGGTCAGGGCCTCTTCCAGAGCGGTGCCACGAACCGGGGTGTCAAAAACGCCGCCAAGGCACAGACGAACTTCGGTGAATGTGCCATTTTCGATCCGTACAAGTGCCCCGGCGGCTACCACGGCAAAATCGCCCGCGCGTTGTGCAACCTCATCAAAGGCCATCCCGGCGGGACCGGCAGGCAATGGCAGGGTGATGCCGGTCACCAGTTCGGTCTCTTCGATTTCGGTCACAAGCGGCGCAAGGAAGAACTCGAATGGCTCTGCTGTGCGCTGACCTTCGCTGCCCAAAATCTCGATGGCGCCGTTCAGCAATGTCACCAGCAACGGCCATTCTGCAGATGGGTCGGCATGGCACAGGCTGCCCGCGATGGTTCCGCGATTGCGGATCGCAACATGGGCCACATGCGCCATCGCCTCGGCGACAATCGGGAAATGCCGGGCCAGCCCCTTGTCCTGGGCCGCCTGAGAGTGCCGGACCAGAGCGCCGATATGCGCACCCTGATCCGTCTGCTCGATCCGGGCCAGTTCGGTGATCCGGTTGATGTCAACCAGACGCTCGGGCTGGACCAGGCGGAAATTCATCATCGGCAGCAGACTTTGCCCGCCCGCTATGATTTTGGCGTCATCATGATCCAGCGCGGCGATGGCTTCGGCAAGTGTTTCAGGGCGGATATATTCAAAAGCGGCGGGTTTCATCACACCCCCTGAAACGCCGGAGGGCGTTTTTCTGCGAAAGCATTGCGGCCTTCGGCATAGTCGAAACTGGCTGCCGCGCCGTCGATCAGGGCATCCGCTGTATCTGCATCGAATTCCTGCAACGCCACACTGTTGAGGATATATTTCGCACCCCCCTGCGTCAGTGGGGCCTTCGCGGCCAGGGAATTGGCGAACTCGATCGCCGCTGCCATAGGCGCTTGCGAGACGTGATCGACAAAGCCAATCCTCTCGGCGTGCTCTGCGTTAAAGCGCTGTGCGGAATAGAGAATGCGCTTGGCTTCGGTCAGCCCGACCAGCGCCAGCAGCTTGCGGGTGGCCTGCACGCCGTAGACGATGGACAGGTTGGCCGCAGGAATACCAAATACTGCGTCTGTATGGGCGTAGCGAAAGTCGGCGGACATCGCCAGATGCGCACCACCACCCAGCGTGTAGCCCAGATTGACCGCGATCACCGGTTTTGCACAATGCATGATCGCAGCACACCCTTTGTCTACGGCAACTTCGTAGGCCTTGGCCTTTTCAAGATCCTCACGGATTCTGCCAAACTCGCTGATATCGGCCCCAGCCGAAAAATCCGAACCCGCCCCTGTCAGGATGATCGACCGGACGGAAGTGTCTTTTGAGAGCGCGTTGAACACGTCTGCAAATTCGTTCCACATATCGTAAGTGACAGAGTTGCGTTGTGCTGGCCGGTTTATCGTGACGGTGGAAATTCCGTCTTTCTGCTGTATGTGGAGATCGCTCATCTAAAACCTGCTGAGTTTGTTAATAATTGTGGTCAGGCGGTTACCTGAGCCGCAAAATCATCGAAGAACTTGCGAGCAAGTTTCTGCGCCGTCCTATCCAGTAGGCGCGCACCCAACTGGGCAATCTTGCCGCCAACATCGGCGCGGGCGTCATAGTGAAGGACGGTTTCCGCCTCGGTTATCTGTTCCAATCGAACGGTGGCCGATCCTTTTGCAAATCCGGCGACGCCACCTTTGCCCTCACCAGAAAGGACATAGCTTTCCGGTGCCGAAATTTCGCTTAGAGTGACTTCGCCAGCGAACCGGGCTTTGATTGGGCCGACTTTGAGTGTGACCTTGGCGGCCATTTCGGTGGCACTGTCCTGGGTCAGTTCCTCACAGCCCGGGATACACTGGCGCAGAATCTCGGGGTCATTCAGGGCCTTCCAGACCGTTTCGCGCCCGGCGAGAATGGTGACTGCATCTTTGAGTTCCATGTCAGCTCCTTTGTCGTTGTCCTGACCGGAAATCCGGTCAGGACAGTGGGTCCGTGAGTGGATGGATCAGTTGGTGATCAGCGGACACTGGCTTTCCGACAGGGGGCGGAATGCCTCTTCGCCCGGAATGACGGCGACCTGTTCGTAGACATCCCATTCATGCTGGGATTCTTCAGGCGATTTCACCCGGTAGACATACATGTCATGCACCATGCGACCGTCCTTGCGGATGTGACCGCCCTGACCAAAGAAATCGTCCACTGGCAGTTCCCGCATTTTGGCCATAACGGCCTGAGCGTCGGTTGTGCCTGCTGCCTCAACCGCCTTGAGGTAGTGCAACGTGGAGGAGTAATCTCCTGCGTCGCCCATGTGAGGCATCACACCCATGCGCTCCTTGAACCGCTCGGCAAAGGCGCGTGTTTCCTCATCCCGATCCCAGTAAAAGCCGTTGGTCAGCAACATGCCCTTGGCCGAGTCGAGCCCGAGCGCCTTGACATCCGTCAGCCAGACCAACAGCCCTGCAACCGATTGACCCGCTTGGGAGACGCCGAATTCATTTGCAGATTTGACGGCGTTGATAAAGGTCGTGCCGGATCCGGCAACGGCAATCACCTTGGCGCCCGATGCCTGCGCCTGCAGGATAAAGGCTGAATGGTCAGCCGTTTCGATAGGGTATCGCGCAGCGCCCAGAACGTTACCGCCGGCTGCATCGACGATGGCGGACGCATCGCCTTCAAGCGCGTGACCGAATGCATAATCTGCGGTCAGGAAATACCAGTCGGTCAGGCCCTCTTCGACCAGCCGCTTGGCGGTGCCGTTGGCCAGCGCATAGGTGTCATAGGCATAGTGGATTGAGTTTGGCGTACATCCCGCGTTTGTCAGGCGAGAAGACCCCGAGCCAGTGACGATTGCGATACCGTCCTTTTCCGCCGCGATCTGTGCAACCGAAAGGGCGATGCCCGAGTTGATCAGATTGCCAATCATGGAAACGCCTTCGGACTCGTACCACTCCTGTGCGGTAGCTGCGGCGATCTCTGGTTTGTTCTGGTGATCGGCGGACAAAACTTCGATTGGCTTGCCAAGAACGGTGCCGCCAAAATCCTCGACGGCCATCTCAACAGCCGTCACCGCGCCTTTGCCTGATTCGTGGCTGAACTGACCGCTGATATCCGTCAGCACGCCGATTTTCACCGCATCGTCTGCTAGCAACTGCGTGCCGGTAATGGCAGTCGCAAACGCCGCAGCGCCAGCAATTTTGGCTGCTATTTCCTTTGTGTACTTCATATTTCCTCCTCCCAATTGAGCTTTATAAAAGCTTGTATTAGCAGACTATCAATGTGCGGAAGTGCACTTATTAAGGCCACTAAGAGCGTTGTTAAGGTGCATTCCTCACATTGCTCACTTGCATAACTAGACTTAAAAAGTTATCACCGTCAAGAGGAGACAAGTTTTTCGTGACGTCGCGCAGCGGTGATGAGGATCGGAAGACTCAATGGAAAAGGGAGGTAGCCATGATCTCGGATATCATTCTCGAGACACGCGGCCTGAAACGGGATTTTGGGGGCTTCGTCGCTGTTGACGACGTCGATTTCTCTGTCAAAGAAGGGGCGCTACATGCGCTGATCGGTCCGAACGGGGCTGGCAAAAGCACCATGTTCAACCTACTGACCCGGTTCCTGCCGCAGAGCGCAGGTACGATACACTATAAGGGCGTCGATATTTCCAGAGAAAAGTCGGCAACCCTTGCCCGGCGCGGCATGGTGCGGTCTTTCCAGATTTCGTCGGTTTTTCCGCATCTCACCACGCATGAGAATGTTCGCATCGCGCTTCAGTCGCGGTTTCGCGAAACATTTGATTTCTGGCGGTCGGATCGGGTGTTGAGCGCCTATGACGACCGCGTCGAAGAGCTGTTGGCGGATGTGGGTCTGGAAGAATACGCCAACGTTCTGGCGGTTGAATTGCCCTATGGGCGCAAACGCGCACTGGAGCTGGCAACGACTCTGGCAATGGACCCCGAACTGATCCTGCTGGACGAGCCGATGGCAGGGATGGGGCAAGAGGATATCGAGCGCACAGCCCGGTTGATCAGAGAGGTGGGGCGCAGCCGCACCATCGTCATGGTCGAGCACAATCTGAACGTCGTGGCCGACATCTCGGATTGCATCACCGTGCTGCGGCGGGGGCAGATCATTGCGGAAGGAAGCTATGACACAGTTTCGGCCGACCCCGAAGTTCAGAAAGCATATATAGGGGGCAGCCATGACTGAGGTGAACGACCGGCGGCTGGATCTGAAGGATCTCCATTCGTGGTACGGCGAAAGCCACATCCTGCACGGCGCGACGATGCACGTGAACCGCGGAGAGGTCGTGACCATTCTTGGCCGAAACGGGGCCGGCAAAACTACCACGATGCGCACGATCATGGGTGTTGTCCGCAAGCGCAAAGGGCTGGCAAAGTTCGATGGGACGGATTTGCTGGCGACGCCGCCACACAAGGTCGCGCGACTTGGACTGGGCTTTGTTCCCGAGGAGCGGGGGATTTTCTCTTCGCTCAGTGTGGTCGAAAACCTGAATCTTCCCCCGGTGGTCAAGCCTAACGGTATGAGCATTCAGGATATCTATCGTTTGTTTCCAAACCTTCAGGGGCGGGACAAAACGATCGGAACCCGGCTGTCGGGGGGCGAACAGCAGATGCTTGCAATCGCACGCATCCTGCGGACCGGAGCCGACTTTATTCTGCTTGACGAACCGACCGAAGGGCTCGCTCCGGTCATCGTGGACGAGATATCCAAGGCCCTGACAGAGCTCAAGAAAATGGGTTTGACCATCATACTGGTCGAACAGAATCTGAAATTCGCTACCGCCAGTTCGGACCGTCACTACGTCATGGAGCAGGGCCGGATCGTGGATGAATTCACCAACGCTGAACTGACGTCCGACATGGGGCGGATCAACGCCTACCTCGGCGTTTGAGGGAGGAAGCCTAATGCCAGAAATTTTCGGAGTACCCTTTGCGGTCCTGCTGGGGCAGGTACTGCTGGGTCTGATCAACGGATCGTTCTATGCGCTGCTCAGCCTGGGGTTGGCGATCATTTTCGGAATGCTCAACATCATCAACTTCGCGCATGGCGCATTCTATATGTTCGGCGCGTTTGTCACATGGATGGTGTTATCCTGGGCGGGCATCGGATATTGGCCGGCTTTGATAGTTGTGCCACTGGTCGTCGGCGCAGTTGGCGCGATTGTCGAACGCCTGTTTCTGAAGCGCCTTTATCAGGTGGATCATCTTTATAGCCTGTTGTTCACGTTTGGACTGGCGCTGGTGATGGAGGGCATGTTCCGCCACATCTTCGGTTCGGCAGGCAAACCCTATCCGGTGCCTGATGAGCTGACGGGTGTGGTCAAGCTGGGCTTCATGTTCCTGCCGATTTATCGGGGCTGGGTCATTATCGCGGCGCTTGTTGTTTGTGTGGCGACCTGGATGGTGATCGAAAAAACCCGGCTGGGCGCATATCTGCGGGCCGCGACGGAAAATCCCTCTCTGGTGCAGGCATTTGGCATCAACGTGCCGCTAATGCTGACCCTCACATATGGGTTCTGCGTGGGGCTGGCCGGATTTGCCGGTGTGCTGGCTGCGCCAATCTATCAGGTCAGCCCGGGAATGGGATCCAACCTGATCATCATCGTCTTTGCTGTCGTGGTTATCGGCGGCATGGGATCGATCGGGGGTGCGATCCTTACGGGATTGTCGCTGGGTGTGATCGAAGGGCTGACCAAGACCTTTTATCCGGCAGCATCATCCATCGTGATTTTCATCGTGATGGTCATAGTCCTTATGGTGCGCCCCTCGGGGCTGTTCGGACGGGAGGGCTGAGCGATGACAAACCGTATGACGATATACGCAGCCCTAATCATTGCCGCAGCGGGGGCGTTGATCGCGCCCGCAATGGTCTATCCTTTGTTCCTGATTCAGTTGTTGTGTTTTGCGCTGTTTGCGTCAGCACTCAATCTTGTGCTGGGATACGCTGGATTGCTGTCTCTGGGGCACGCCGCGTTTTTTGGTGGATCGGCTTATGTCACCGCGCATGCCGCCAAAACGTGGGGGTTCCCGTTCGAATTTGCAGTACTTTTGGGTGTTGTGTTCGCCACACTGCTGGGTGCCGTATTCGGGGCACTTGGGATCAGGCGTTATGGCATCTATTTCGCAATGGTTACGCTGGCGCTGGCGCAAATGATCTATTTTCTGGCCGTTCAGATGCCGTTCACCGGCGGAGAGGATGGTATTCAGGCCGTGCCTCGTGGTTACTTGCTTGGTATGATCGACCTGTCGGATACGACGTCGATGTACTATGTGGTCCTGGCTTTGGTCGCTGCTGCCCTGCTTCTGCTTTGGCGGGTTGTGCATTCTCCATTCGGGCACGTGCTGGCGGCCATTCGCGAAAACGAAGCCCGCGCGCTGTCGCTGGGTATGGATGTTGAGCGATACAAGTTGATCGCATTCGTGATTTCAGCGGCCTTGTCCGGACTGGCCGGATCTCTGAAAGTGATCGCGTTTCAGCTTGCCTCTCTCAATAATGTTTCGTGGCACCTGTCGGGTGAAGTGGTGCTGATGACCCTCATTGGTGGTGTCGGCACATTTTTCGGACCAATTTTCGGTGCCGCGTTTCTGGTGAGCCTTGAACACTTCCTTGCAACCAGCGGCTTGCCGATTTCAGCGATAATCGGGGTCATTTTCATGGCCTGCGTGATGGTTTTTCGCCGCGGCATTGTCGGAGAAATCCTTTTCCGACGCGATAAATCGCACGCAGCGGACAGCAAGGACACAAAGTGAATTCGAAATGGCAGGGGCGTTGGTTTGGACGCCCCCGCCAATCAATCCGGTAACTCGTAGGTCAGGGTATAGTCGGTTTCGTTTGCGGCGATCGGTGCAAGGCAAGCGCTGCATACGACCTGAGCGTGAAAGTCCCGTCCACAATTGCGATGCCTGAGGCGCAGGGGTGGGCGGCCATCGCTTAGCCAGGTATCTCCCCACTGCATCATCACCAGCATCGGTTTGTAGAGGTCCAGCCCCATCTCGGTGAACCGGTATTCGTATCTGTCCCCGGCAGCGTTATAGGGCACTTTTCGAAACACACCTGCCTCGACCAACCTGTTCAGCCGATCCGTGAGAATGTTGGTCGCTATTCCAAGCTTTTCACGCATTTCATCGAATCGGCGTACACCGAACCACCCTTCGCGCAGAATCAAAAAGCTCCACCGGTCACCGATTATGGCAAGACTGCGCGCCACTGAGCAGGGTCGGACACGTTGCAGAACATTGGCGTCCGAGCTGCGCCGTGTTGACCGGCGCAATTCAGGTGGTGAGTATCCGGCGCCCGGCCCGTCGCGGTGGGCAACCTCACGAGCGTTTACAGGTTCTTTACACTCCGAGCACACGGTTACCGGGTGGCATTTATTACCGCATTTCGTATGGATCAGTTGCAAAGGCGGCGGCTCATCACCGGCCAGCCACTTGTCACCGAACTCCATCAGAGACAGCATCGTGGAGAACAGATCCTTACCGCGAGGGGTGAAGAAATACTGTTTCCCACGCTCGTTTGGACGAGTACCGGTTGATAGGATTCCGTTTTCAACCAGCTTGCTCAACCGGTTTGACAGGGTTTGCCTCGGTATGCCGAGTCTTGTCTGAAATTTGTCGAACCGCTTCACACCAAAGAAGGACTCGCGCAGGATCAAAAAACTCCAGCTGTCGAGTACGATCTCGACTGTTCTTCGCACCGAGCAGTGTCGTTCGAGGACGGTTGGCGTGTCCTGCGCATCGCTGTTCGGTGTCTCATCCTTCACGGAGGTGATCCTTTCATGTGCTCCCCTGTGATTGCGTTACCGGGAACGGTTTTGCGTAATCCAGGCAAGCGACTCCATCAATGCCTCAAACCTCGGTTCACCCATTTCGGATTTCAATAGGGCCTGATGGGTGTCGAATTTGCGTTTGAGTGTCTTGATACAGGTTTGGCCTGCCGGTGTCAGGTAGATCATGCGCCCCCTGCGGTCATTCGGGTTCTGGCGGCGTTCTGCAAGCCCCATATCCTCCAGCGTATTGATGATTGGAACCAGTCGCGGGCGTTCGAACCCAAGCGCCAGGGACATTTCGGATTGCGAGATGCCGGGATTGTCCTGAGCGATGGAAAGTACCGAGAACTGGACCAGTGTCAGGTCTGAATTCTCGAGTGATTCGTAGATGGACCGATACAACTCGACCAGCGACCGTTTCATGACATAGCCAAGCGTGGACTCGAGATAGCTCAGATCCGGTTTTTGGCGGACCCCATTTTCGGACTGGGATTTCCATTTGGCCTCAATGCTTTCCATTGCATTCCCTGGGTTTGCGATCCGTGTGCATTGCCAAGAATGTTAGCGCTTCGGTGGTGTTGTAAACAAGTGTGTTGCGAAAAAAAGATAACACTATTATCTAATATGTAAGTTGCATAACTAGACTACGAATCAGGGAGCCCTCAGTTGGATATTCACAAAATAATGGACAAAGTTCCGAATGGAGTGATTTCTGGCGACGCATCACCTGAGCACTCGACCTACGAGACAGTTGCGGACTTTTTGAAGGAACATGCAGAAAACTCACCTGAAAGCATTGCAATAATAGACCTGAATGACGCTTCACGCATCACATATGCCAAGCTTTGGGGTCGGGTCTGCAATTTGGCCGGATGGCTTTCCGATCAGCATCTTGGCCCGGAACGCCCAGTCGCAATCTTGTCGGGCAACAGCATCGATCATGCGGTTCTAAGCTTTGCCGCTCAGGTCTTGGGTGTGCCGGTTTCGCCAATCTCGGTCGCCTATTCCCAGTTCTCTGACACCAGCCGCATTCGGGAACTTCTGCAACAGCTCACACCCGGACTGGTCTACGCCCAAGACGCAGGTGCGTTTGCAAACGGGTTGAAGATTGCCAGAGAGATGGGCTGCGCAACGATGGCTTCAAGCGGGCGGGGTGCAGATCATGTGATCGCAGATGCAGAGCGTTTGGGGCGGGGCGTTCGTGTCTTGTCTGACATCAACGGCGACACGGTTGCCAAAGTGCTTTTCACGTCGGGTTCGACAGGTGCACCCAAAGGGGTGATCGTAACCCAACGCATGATCTGTTCGAACCAGGATGCGATCGCAGCCGAATGGACCTTCCTGAAAGATGAGCCGCCAGTGATCGTGGACTGGTTGCCGTGGAACCACGTCTACGGTGGTAATCTTGTAGCTATGTGCGCCTTGCGCAATGGCGGAACACTGGTGATTGACGACGGACGACCAGCACCGGACCTGTTCGACAAAACGCTTGCTAACCTTACCCAATACCGTCCCACGATCCACTTTGGCGTTCCGCGCGGGTTCGACCTGCTGGTTCCTGCTCTTGAAGCCGACCCGGACTTCGCCCGCGCCTATTTCAGCCGCCTGCGCCGAATGTTCACGGCAGGTGCCGCTTTGTCATCTGAAACCTGGGATCGCTATCAAAGGCTGGCGGAACGCCATGCGAACCCGGATTTTGTTGCACACGTAGCCTGGGGCGCAACCGAGACGGCACCGGTGGTCACCATGTCACCCCCCGGCAATACACGTGCGGACAATCTGGGCGTTCCAGTGCAGGACTGCGAAGTCAAGCTGGTGCCGGATGATGACAAACTGGAACTGCGCTTGCGCGGTCCGATGGTCACGCCCGGATATTGGCGAAATGCCAAGGCCACCGCCGAGGCGTTCGATTCCGAAGGGTTTTATCGGATCGGGGATGCAGGCCGCCTGCTGGATGACGACCCTGCAAAGGGTATCCTGTTTGACGGCCGGATTTCCGAAAACTTCAAGCTGGTCACTGGCACCTGGGTTCAGGTGAACGCCCTGCGTCTGGCAACGATCGATGCGCTGCGGCCTGCGGTCATGGATGTCGTGGTTACGGGTCACGATCGCGATTGTGTTGGCGTGCTGATGTTCATGAACCTGCAGGGGTGCCGAGATATCGCAGGTGATCCCGAGGCCGATCTGGCCAACCTCATGTCGAACCGCAAGCTCCGCGATCACCTGGCCCTTGGATTGGCCCGGATAGGGCAGGGCGGAGGATCCTCGGGGAGAGTTAATCGCGCACTTATTCTGACTGACCTACCGTCTCAAGAAGACGGTGAGATGACCGACAAAGGCTACCTCAACCAGCGCGCCGCCCTGCGCAAACGGGCGGACGACGTGACCCGGCTGTTCGAAAATCACAGCGACATCTCCGTGGTTTGTGCAGCGCGCTAACCCATCAAAACCTTCAGGAAAAGCAAAGAAAATGACCGAGATTTACATCCTCAGTGCAGCGCGCACACCCATCGGCTCATTCGGGGGCAGCCTTTCAGAGTTCACACCCACCCAACTCGGAACAATCGCGGCCACAGCCGCCATTGAACGCGCGGGGCTGGAGCCGAAAGACGTTGATAACTCGGTATTCGGCACAGTGATCCCAACCGAAGCACCTGATCTGTTTCTGGGACGGACCGTTGTAAAGGAAGCAGGTTGCCCGGATGAGGCCTTGGGCCTGACACTCAACCGTTTGTGCGGGTCAGGCGCGCAGGCGATTGCCACGGCCGGAAGCATGATCCTCGACGGTGAAAGCAGGATTTCCATTGCCGGTGGCGCCGAAGCGATGAGCCGCGCCCCAATGGCTGTCGAAGGTATGCGTTTTGGCAGGAAGATGGGCAATGGGTACGTGTATGACTGGCTGACCAACACGCTTGCTGATCCCTTTGGTCACGGCGCGATGGGGGACACGGCAGAGAACGTTGCCGAAAAGTACCAGATCAGCCGCGAGCGTCAGGATCAGTACGCGCTGAACTCGCAACGCAAGGCCTGTGCTGCAATTGAAGCAGGCCGTTTCGACGCGCAGATCGTTCCGGTCGAACGGAAAACCCGCAAAGGCACGGTGATTTTCGACAGGGACGAGTATCCACGGGCAGACACTACTCTGGACGGGCTGTCCAATCTGAAACCTGCCTTTCGTCAGGGCGGCACGGTTACGGCAGGCAATGCGTCAGGCATCAACGACGGTGGCGCTTGTGTTGTTCTGGCCTCGGATGAGGTCGTGGCAGAACGGGGCCTGCACCCCATTGGCAGGCTGCTGAGTTGGGGCGTTGCCGGCGTTCCGGCCGAGATTATGGGCATTGGCCCGGTCAAGGCAGTCCCCGTTGCTTTGGAGCGGGCCGGCCTGACACTGGATGACATGGACGTCATCGAATCCAACGAAGCATTTGCGGCCCAGTCAATCTCAGTCGCTGACGGACTGGGTTTTCCTGAAGACAAGGTGAACCCGAATGGCGGCGCGGTAGCTCTGGGTCATCCGCTGGGTGCAACCGGCGCAATCCTTACAACCAAGGCGCTTTATGAGCTGAAACGCACAGGTGGACGCTATGGCCTTGTCACGATGTGCATCGGTGGCGGTCAGGGCATCGCGCTTGTCCTTGAGAACCTTGAAAACGTGAAAGGCTGAGGACGTGACCGCACAGGACCAACCCGCCGCTGCAACAACTGCTCTCGATTTGCACCTGAAGCGCGTCGCAGTGATAGGCGCAGGATCCATGGGGTCGGGCATTGCTGCGCATATGGCCAATGCCGGAATTCAAGTCGATCTGCTGGATATCGTGCCTGAAGGGGCCAAAGACCGCGACCAACTTGCAAAAACCGGGGTGCAACGGCAGTTGCAGTCGGGCGGTCTTATGCATCCCGATTTCGCCCTTCGCATCCGTACAGGCAATGTCGAAGATCATTTCGACCGTTTGTCCGATGCGGACTGGATTGTCGAAGCCGTCTTTGAAGATCTGCAAATCAAGCGTGACCTTTACGGCCGCATCGAGGCGATCCGCAAGGACGGCTCCATCGTGTCTTCGAACACTTCGACCATACCACTGGCCGATCTGACAGCCGGGCAGGGTACGCGGTTTGCGCGCGATTTTGTGGTCACGCATTTTTTCAACCCACCGCGTCTCATGAAACTGTTGGAGATTGTGTCGAACGATCAGACCAATCCGGCGGTTATTGCCCGAATTGGTGCGATCACCGACCACCTGTTGGGCAAGTCGAATGTGATGTGCTTCGATACCCCCGGCTTTATTGCAAACCGGGTGGGCAACTACTGGATGTCGGTTGCGTCGACAGACGCGTTTCGCCTTGGTCTGACGGTCGAGGAGGCTGACGCGGTCATGAGCCGGCCTTTTGGCATCCCGCGAACCGGCATTTTCGGCCTGTTTGACTTTGTCGGCATTCAGCTGGTGCCTCTGGTCTGGGGCAGTTTTATGAAATCGCTGCCGAAAGACGATGACCACCTGAACTACGACATCACCCGGGACAAAGTTTTCTCCGAAATGCTGGAAAAGGGTCGGACCGGGCGCTTTGGCCCCGGCGGGTTCTATCGTCGCAAGAACAGTGCCGGGGAGCGGGTGAATGAAGTTCTGGATCTCGAAACCCTTGAATACCGCATCGCGGACATCGCCAGTCTGCCTTGTCTGGACGACTGGTCCGATTTGCGCAAACTCTGCCAACATGATGACAAGGGTGCCCAATACGCATGGTCCGTCCTGTCGAATGTAGTGGCGTATTCGGCCGCTATTGCAGGCGATATAGCCTCAAAAATCAGCGACATCGATCTGGCCATGCGCCTTGGCTACAACTGGAAAAGTGGCCCGTTCGAACTGGCCGATCAGGTCGGTGCCGGTTGGATTGTCAAAAGAATGGATGCTGAGGGCCGCTCGGTTCCTGCCCTTCTGCGTCAGGCGGCCGAGAATGGCGGTTTCTATCCGGTCGAAGGTCAGATGCAGAAAGCCGGTGGCGGTCTGCAAGTGGTCAAACCCGTTGAGGGCATTCTTTCGCTGGCCGCGATCAAAAAAAGCGCGGGCAAGATTTCGGGGAATGGTTCCGCCTCAATCCGGGATGTGGGTGACGGCGTCGCCTGTTTTGAAGTCCACACCAAGATGAACGCCATTGACCCTGACGTTACGGCCATGGCTGCGGACGCCATCGGGATTGTTCAAGGTGGATTTCGGGCACTCGTTATCGGAAATGACAACCCGCGCGCGTTTTCGGCGGGTGCGCGTCTGGATGTGTTCGTCGACTTTGTGAACCGTCAGGACTGGGATGGTCTGCGTGCGTTCGTGCAGGGCGGCCAGATGGCCTGGCACAATCTGAAATACGCGGATTTTCCGGTTGTGGCGGCTGCTGGCGGTCTGGCGCTGGGGGGCGGTGCAGAGCTCATGATGCACGCTGACCATGTTGTCGCCCACTGCGAACTGTACGCCGGCCTGCCGGAACGCAACGTAGGTATCCTGCCGGCTTGGGGTGGGGCTACCCAACTGACCCTTCGGCATCAGGATCTAAACACGGGCAAATTGGCCGGGACAGAAGCAGGGTTCCGGACCGTAATTGGGTGCACCACGTCCGGTTCGGCATTTCTGGCCCGTGACGTAGGGCTTTTGCGTCCGGGCGACGACATCCTGATGAACCGGGATCGCTTACTTTCAGCGGCAAAAGCCAAAGCACTAGAATTGGCTGACGGCTATGCAACGCCGAATAAGGCCCGGATCGAAGCCGGTGGATTGCCGTTGTTCGATCGTCTGGTGGCGATAGCCCAAGATGAAAAGGCCAAGGGCAATTTTACCGAAACTGATGTTGGCATCTCGACCGAAATCGCGCGCGTCATGGCTGGAGTGGACCTGCCAAAAGCACCCTGTGACGAGTTGGCTTTTATGGCGTTGGAGCGCGAAGCCACGGTCGCGCTGGCATCCAGAAAATCGTCGCAGGACCGCCTGTTGCACATGCTGAACAGGAATAAGCCCTTGAGAAATTAGGGGGACAAGGCCGCATCAGGCCAACGGACGACGTCGAATATTCGACCAATAACTCTTGAAGGAACCGTTTCAACTTAGGGAGGAAACAAGATGAAACGATTTGCCTTGACCGCTGCAGCCCTGTGGATGACCACGGCCCTGTCAGCGGCGGCTGACATCAGCGTATGTGTCACCGTCTCGGCCACCGGGCCTGCCGCCGCATTGGGAATACCCGAGCGGAATTCGGTTGCGTTGTTGCCCACGGAAATGGCCGGGCATACCGTCAATTACGTCATTCTGGATGACGCGACAGACCCGACTGCGGCTACCCGGAACGCGCGCAAATGTGTTGAAGATGAGCAGGCCGATGTAATCATCGGGTCCTCAACCTCACCCACATCGGCTGCCGCTGCCGCCGTTGCGGCGGAAACCGGAACGCCTCTGATTGCCTTTGCACCGGCGACGGTCACGCCTGAAGTTGAAAAGTGGACCTTCAGGGCCATGCAGAACAACACGCTGATGGCACACGCCTTGCTGGATCACATGAAGGCGTCGGGCGTCAAACAACTGGGCTTTGTCGGATACTCTGACGCCTTCGGGGACGATTGGGTCCGCATTCTGAGTGAAGAATTGCCCAAAGCGGGGATTGAGTTTGGCCCGGTTGAGCGTTTCGCCCGGACCGATAATTCTGTGGCGGGCCAGGCGCTGAAACTGGCTGCGGCGAATCCGGATGCGGTGATGGTGGTTGCCTCGGGCTCACCGGCTGCACTGCCGCCAACGACTCTGCGCGAACGCGGGTATCAGGGTCAGATCTATCAGACCCATGGGGCGGCGAGCCCGGATTACATGCGCATTGGTGGGTCCGCAGCAGAAGGCACGATCATGCCGGTGGGCCCGGTGATCGTCGCAAACGAGCTCCCGGAAAGCCACCCGACCAAGGAACTGGGCATCACCTATGGCAAGGCATATCTGGCCAACCACCCCGAAGGTCCGATTTCGGCCTTTGGTGCATCGGTAGCTGATGCGGGCGCGATTATCGCCGCTGCCGTTCCTGTGGCATTGGAGACGGCAGAACCGGGCAGCCCGGATTTCCGCTCTGCTCTGCGCGACGCGATCGAAGGATCGTCGGGCGTGGTCGGTCCCAATGGGGTCTATTCGATGGCTCCGGATGATCACTACGGCCATGACACCAACAGCCGGGTTCTAGTTCAGGTCACGGATGGACAATTCCGGTATCTGCCCGTGAACTGACGGGTCGGCAGGGTCGGGAGTAATTCCCGACCCGTTTCCAATCACTGAAAGCGAGAACCTGATATGGACTCGACAATATTGCTCTTCCTGACTCAGGATGGGGTACTCAACGGAGCCGTGTATTCGCTGATGGCCGTTGCCTTTGTGCTGCTCTTTGCCGTTACGCGCATCATCTTCATCCCTCAGGGTGATTTCCTTGCCTATTCCGGTCTGACCCTGGCTTTTCTGCAAAAGGGACAGGTGCCCGGCACGATCTGGCTGTTGGTGGGTTTGGGAGTTCTTGCCGGGATTTCAGTGTTGCTCCATGAGCGAAAGACGCAAAACACGGCTGAGCGGATAAAAACCATCTTTTGGTATTGGGTCGTCCCGTCAATGATCGCGCTGATCACCTGGAGTTTAGCCGGTCCGGACCTGAGCGGCGCTGCGGCCTTAATATTAACGATGTTTCTGGTCGTGCCGATGGGTCCTTATATCTATCAGCTATGCTTCAGACCGATTGCTCAGTCTTCGGTTTTGGTTCTTCTGATCGCATCGGTGGGTGTTCATTGGTTGATGATCGGGTTGGGGCTGGTGTTCTTTACCGCAGAAGGTCAGCGCAATGCGCCTCTCTGGGATGCCGATTTTACGTTTGGCCCCCTGTTCGTCAGCGGCCAGACGTTACTCGTGATCGGCGCGGCGGTTGTTCTGTTGATCGCTCTTTATGTGTTCTTCAGCCGCACCATGCAGGGCAAATCCCTGATTGCAGCAGCGGTCAGTCCGCGCGGCGCCGGGTTGGTCGGGATTTCGACGACCGATGCAGGAGTAAAGGCGTTTCTGATGGCGGCATTTATCGGAGCGCTGGCCGGAGTGCTGATGTCATCGGTCAGCACGGTCTATTACGACAGCGGATTCATGATCGGCCTCAAAGGGTTCATCGCGTCGATCATCGGTGGCTTCACCAGCTACCCGCTTGCTCTTTTGGGTGCTCTGTTCATCGGCCTTTCCGAGGCGTTTTCAGCGTTCTGGGCCAGCGCCTACAAAGAGGTGATCGTATTTGGTCTGATCATTCCGGTTCTGTTGTGGCGCTCGATCCTGGCGGGCGACCACGAGGAGCATTGAGTAATGGCGCAATATAAACTTCCTGCAATCGTCGCTATTGCAATACTGGGCGTGGCGTACCTGCCCGGGGTGCCCGTCTTTTGGGTGACATTGCTGAATTTCATTGGCCTGTCGTCATTGGTGGCCATCGGGTTGGTAGTGCTGACCGGTGTCGGCGGTATGACGTCATTCGGCCAGGCCGCCTTCGTGGGGTTTTCGGCCTATACGAGTGCGGTGCTGACTACCGGTTATGGCCTTTCCCCTTGGATGACCCTGCCCATTGCGCTGGCCGTGACCGGAGTTGCCGCGCTGCTGATCGGGCTGATCACCGTGCGTTTGTCAGGCCATTACCTGCCGCTGGGCACCATCGCCTGGGCGGTGGCGCTGGTGTCGCTGTTCGGGAACCTTCAGTCTCTGGGCGGGTTCAATGGAATCTCGGGCATACCCCCGATTACCGTTGCCGGGACTGAGCTGTTGGGGCCCAAGCAGGTTTGGCCGCTGGTCTGGATCAGTGTTGTTCTGGCCATCGTGGCAACGCACAACCTGTTGAATTCCCGCGTAGGTCGCGCCATGCGTGCCTTGCGCAGCGGAACAGTAGCGGCAGAGGCTTTTGGCATCCGCGTCTCCCGCATGAAGCTGATCATTTTTGTGTACGCCGCCGTTCTTGCCGGGTTGTCCGGGTGGTTGTTTGCTCACATTCAGCGCGGGGTGACCCCATCGGCATTCGGATTAAATGCCGGAATCGAATACTTGCTGATGGTCGTGATCGGTGGTGCCGGTCAGATCTACGGCGCGGTATTGGGCGCAGCGGTGGTCGTCATCCTGAAAGATCAGTTGCAGGATGTTCTGCCTGTGTTGTTCGGGCAGGGGGGAAACTATGAAACCATCGTTTTTGGCGCCATTCTGGTTCTTGTCCTGCAATACGCCTCTGGCGGATTATGGTCTCTGATCCGACGACGTTCGCAAGTGACCTCTGCGGAACCTCAACCCGACGGGCCAAAACTGCCAAAGCTGATGCTGAAAGAAGGCCAAGAGCGGCTTGAGGCCCGGGGGTTGATCAAAAGGTTCGGCGGCCTTGTGGCGGTCAATAATGTCGATCTTTCTGTTCAGACAGGTGAAATCGTGGTTCTGCTGGGGCCGAACGGTGCGGGTAAAAGCACGACATTCAACCTGCTGACGGGTGTTCTGAGCCGCACCGAGGGCGAGGTGATGCTGGATGGGCGGGACATATCCGGGCTGCCCCCGGGTGAGATTGCCGCCCTTGGTGTTGCGCGAACTTTTCAGCATGTGAAGCTGATCCCGGACATGAGCGTATTGGAAAATGTCGCCATCGGGGCACATCTGCGCGCTCAGGCAGGCGTCACGCCAGGAATTCTGGCACTGGATCGTGATGAGGAGACCCGGATTTTTGCCGAGGCCGATCGGGCGCTGTCGCAGGTGGGAATAGCGCAGGAACGAAACCAACTGGCCGAGAACCTGTCACTTGGATCTTCGCGAGTGGTCGAGATCGCGCGGGCACTGTGTCTGTCCCCAAGGTACCTGTTGCTGGACGAACCTGCCGCCGGGCTGCGCAAACATGAAAAAGATGACCTTGCTAAACTGTTGCTGAGACTTCGGCAGGATGGGATCGGCATTCTTCTGGTCGAGCACGACATGGAATTTGTGATGAGTATCGCCGACCGGATCGTCGTTCTGGATTTCGGAACATTGATCGCAAGCGGGACACCTACGGACATTCGCAACGATCCCAAGGTGCAGGAAGCTTATCTTGGGGGGGCGGTATGACCGGGATTCTGCAACTTGAAAACTACTCTGTTACCTATGGCCATGTCGAAGCGGTCTGTAACGTGGATATGAGTATAGCCAAAGGTCAGGTCACCACTCTGATCGGGGCAAACGGTGCCGGAAAAACATCCCTGTTGTCTGCGCTGATGGGTGTGTTGCCGCACAGTGGTACCGTGCTGATGCGGGGGCAGGATATATCCAGTTTGCCGGTGGAGCGCCGTGTGGCGCAGGGAATGTCATTGGTGTCCGAGCAGCGGGACCTGTTTGGTTCGATGTCTGTTGAAGACAATCTGAGGCTTGGTGCGTTCATGACCAATCGTTCGGGGGCGGACACTGCACTGAGGGATGTGTTCGGCAGATTCCCCAAATTGCAGGACCGGCGCACTCAGCAGGCCTCGACTTTGTCCGGGGGTGAGCGGCAAATGCTGGCCATGGGTCGGGCCTTGATGGCGTGCCCGGAAGTGCTGTTGCTCGACGAGCCCAGCCTTGGGCTGGCACCCATGATTGTGCAGGATGTGTTCTCCATCATTCGCGAGCTGCAGCAGGACGGATTGACTATCTTGCTGGTCGAACAGAATGCGCGGGCCGCGCTGGACGTGGCCCATTGGGCTTATGTCATGGAGACAGGCAGCATCGCCATGGATGGTCCAGCTGCGGAACTTGCGGATAACAGGGATCTGGCGGCGATTTATCTTGGTGGCCACGTCCACTGAGTGTCGCCATCTGGCGGATGACGGGCCTTGGATCGGAAAGTGGTGAGGCAGGGCGCCTCTAGTCCGTTTCGTCTTCACTGACTGTCCGTGGCAGCAGTTCCTTCTCCAGCATAGAGGCGAAGCGTTCGATCATGGTTTTGAGGTACTCATCAGACCGTACAAACTGCTGATGTATGATGAGCCCGCGCAGAAAGCTGCGATTGATCGCCCAAAGGATCTCTGCGTCGTCTTCATTTGGACGGCTGCCAACATAGCTTTTGCTGATCGAGTCGCTGACCTGCCGGTCCCAGTCGTAAAGCTGGTCGGACAGCAACTCTCTTAGTGCGTTGTCGGTGCGGCAGGACACCAGAATTTCGACAAAGGCGCGGCCTTCACGGCTGCCGGCCATGTTTTGCCAACCTGATAGGACGAGCTCGTAAACCGGTCTCGCACCTTCTGTCGAACCTTGCCGCCTTTTAAGCGGTTTCAGAACCTTGCCCAGAAGGCTCATGGCCGTTGCCGCAACAAGTGCCTGTTTGCTGGGGAAATGGTGGGTGATCGCCCCGCGCGACAGCTCGGAAATGTCCTGAACCTTTGCATAGGTCGTTTCCGCATATCCGAACGTATCGAGGCTCTGGATCGTGGCAGCAAAGATATGCTCGCGCGTTTCCTGTGAGCGTCGTTCGGTAAGCGTCAGCTTTTTCTTCATTTCAGTCATTTTGCATACAACCGCCAACTTCCTTCCTCTTCGATAATACTTGACTAACGCAGAATCAAATTATTAATAGAGACCAAATGGTCTGTTAAGGTCATAACGGTCCCTTGTAGTCTGACAGGTTTGCTGCATGCTTGGGAATGTGCCTTTTCTGGCGTGGAGGAAACCGTGGCGCTGCCTGAATTTGAAAACCTGGAACTTGAACAGGATGGATTTGTCCTGAATGTCTGGTTCAATACGCCCGAAAACCGAAACGCGCTGACGTCGGGCCGTGTGAGCGACCTGCGTGCGCTATGCGAGATACTCAGGGCATCGCCGGATATCCGCTGTGTCGTGTTCCGCGGCAGGGGCGGTGTGTTTTGTGCGGGCGGGGATCTGAAGTCGTTCAAGCAACTGTATCATGGCGGCGCTGGCAGCCGGGATGAAGTCCATGCACTCAGCCTGGAAACGGCAGAGTTCCTGCAGGACATCTATGCGCTGCCGCAATTCACTGTCATGGCCATCGAAGGCGCCGCCGTTGCGGGTGGATTTGGTCTGGCCTGTCTGGGTGATTGTGTTCTGGCCGATGCTGAAACGCTGTTTTCTATGTCCGAGACCCGCATCGGTCTGACCCCGGCGCAGATCGCGCCTTATGTGGTCCAGCGCATCGGCATGCGCGAGGGGCGGCGGCTGATGCTGACCGGCGGGCGGTTCAACGGCGACAAGGCATTGGCGCTGGGGCTGGTGGATGAGCTGACAACCGGCCCCGGAGAAATGGACGCGGCCATTGCCCGTTACGCCGTTGCAGTAACCGCTGCGGCACCCGGCGCGCTTGCCGCGATCAAGCAGCAACTGGTGATGATGCCGGGCCAGACAAGACAGGAGCAGGCGCAGACTGCCGCTGACAGTTTTGCTGACCGGATGATGTCTGATGAGGCGCGTGAAGGCATCAGCGCATTTTTTGAGAAACGTAAACCGATTTGGGCCGAGGGCTGACCCCGCAACCTGACCCGTGACTGAGCGAGGAAACCGAATTATGAACAAAGCCATCATCTGCTGCGCTGTGACCGGCGCATTGACCGACCCCAAACAGCACAACGTTCCCGTCACGCCAGAGGAAATGGCTGACGAGGCGCGCCGGGCCTATGATGCCGGGGCGACGGTCATGCATATCCATTTGCGTCAGCAGGGCGAAGGCAAGGGACATTTGCCAAGCTGGGATATCGACCTGTCGCGTGAGATTCAGGCCGCAATCCGGGATGCGTGTCCGGACGTGATTATTAACCACACGACTGGAATAGCCGGCCCCAACTATCAGCCTGCTTTGGATGTTGTTGCTGCCACCCGACCCGAAATGGCCGCATGTAATGCGGGTTCGCTGAACTACCTCAAGATACGCCGCGACGGGAACTGGGCATGGCCGCCCGCACTGTTCGACAATGAGGTGCACAAAGTTCAGGAATACATCGATGTGATCACCGAAGCAGGAGGCATCCCCGAGTTCGAGTGCTTTGACACCGGCATCGTGCGAAGTGTCGGCATGTTCCAGAAAGCAGGCATGTTCCAGGGAACCGCGCAGGTGAACTTTGTCATGGGCGTTGCCTCGGGCATGCCCTGCCGGGCAGATCTGTTACCGATCCTCAAGGACCTGGCACCAGAGGACTCGCGCTGGCAGGTTACGGCAATCGGTCGAGCGGAAATCTGGGATGTGCATCGCAAGGCGGCGGAACTTGGCGGGCAGTTGCGGACGGGGCTTGAAGATACATTCTATCTTTCCGACGGTACCAAAGTGACGTCCAATGGCGCACTGATAGAAGAGCTGGCCCGAACCGCCCGTGAGGTTGGGCGCGAAGTCGCATCCCCGGCGGAAGCACGGCAAATGCTCGGTATCTGAGGCTGAAATAACAGCGGAAAAGCACAACATGGCACATTCAGCTTCTGTACCAAAGCTCATGTTGGTTACACGGGACCGTGTCTTTTATCAGGGTTACCTGGGGCTTAACATGAAACCTCGCCGTCAGGGGGCAACCTTGATTGTCTCGGCGTTGCAGGGTGATATCCACCTGCGGCGCGATCACGGCGCTTGGGAGCGTCGCAAAATTGTGGCCATTCCGACCGGTCAGATTCACGAGTTACGCTCGGATTCACCCATGGTTTCAAGCGTCTGGATCGAAACCGAGCGTGCCGATACACGAAATCTGTCTCGTCTGTGCCAACAGATCAACAGTGGCTCATGTGATCATGATTTGCCCGCCCGAATGCACTACGCAGCCCAGCGTCTGAAGTCGTGGTCCGGCCGTCCTGTTCTGACCTCAGATGATTTTGACGAAATGTTTCTGGGCAGCCCTATCGGCCAGAGGCAGCTGGACGCCCGGATCGACTATGTTCTTGACATCATGGACAATCACCCGGGCGAAGCGTCCATGCGAGCCGAGAATTTCGCAAGCTGCGTATCGCTGTCCAGATCGCGGTTTCTGCACCTGTTCAAGGATGAAACCGGCATCACTTTCCGCAATCTCAGGGTCTGGAAACGCGCGCGGAGGTTCGTTGAATACGTCGCTCATGACGGGAACCTGACCGGCTTGGCCTTGGATCTTGGCTATAACGACTCCAGTCATTTCTGCCATTCAATCCGCAGTATCTATGGTCTGCTTCCCAGCCATATCCGAGACGGGGCACGAAATCTGAACGTCATACGTATCACAAAACAGTCCAAGGATGCGCCGGATTTGCACTGGCGCAGCCATAGAACAACCGGTGCCTGGCAGGGATCGGACACACCAGAATTGATGGATTTGTCATGACAACGTTTGAATCTTCACTGACTGCAGGTTCTCAGGTTTTTGAGGATAACAAGGCGGGCATGCTTTCCCTTCTCGACGAAGTGAAAGAGATCGAAGCCAGAACGCGCGCCGCATCAGCTGCATCGGCTGAACGGTTTGCCAAGCGTAATCAGCTGCTGCCGCGTGAGCGGGTCGCGCTGTTGCTGGACCCGGGCAAACCCTTCATCGAGCTGTGCAAGATGGCCGGTTATGGCATGGATAGCAAAGATCCGGAAAAGTCCATCGCCGGTTCGGGAATTATTGCCGGGATTGGTTATGTCTCGGGTGTCCGCTGCATGATCCTGGCCTCGGATTCGGGGATTGCCGCCGGTGCCCTGCAGCCCGGCGGTCTGAACAAGATCCTGCGCATTCAGGAGATCGCTCTGGAAAACAAGCTGCCTTACGTCCAGCTTGTGGAAAGTGCAGGCGCCAACCTGATGGATTACCGGGTCGAGGATTTTATCTATGGCGGCTCCACCTTCCGCAACCTGGCGCGCATGTCGGCGGCTGGTCTGCCTGTCGTCACTGTAACCAACGGCAGTTCGACCGCAGGCGGCGCCTATCAGACCGGCCTGTCGGATTATATCATCATGGTGCGCGGACGGACGCGGGCGTTTCTGGCAGGGCCACCGCTGCTGAAAGCCGCAACGGGTGAAATCGCCAGCGAGGAAGAGCTGGGCGGCGCCGAGATGCATACCGGTATTTCGGGGCTGGGCGACTATCTGGCTGAAGATGACCGCCATGCCATCGCCATCGCGCGAGAGGTTCTGTCCAACATCGAATGGAAGGGGCAGGAGGAAGACCTGCGCCTGTTCGATGAACCGCTATTTGATCGCGAGGAACTGCTGGGCGTCATGCCGATGGACTATCGGCAGCCTGTGGACATGCGCGAAGTGATTGCGCGGATCGTCGATGGGTCGGATTTCAACGAATTCGGTGAAAGATACGGCAACGCCACGGTCTGTGGCACCGGCAAGATTCATGGCTGGCCTTTGGGGATCATCACCAATAATGGCCCCATCGACCCTGCCGGCGCATCCAAGGCCACGCATTTCATTCAGGCCTGCTGTCAGGCGGGTACGCCGATCCTTTATCTGAACAACACGACCGGCTTCATGGTTGGCCGTATTTACGAGGAAGGCGGCAGCATCAAGCACGGTTCGAAAATGGTGCAGGCGGTTACCAACGCTACTGTGCCCCAGTTTACCGTCTATTGCGGCGCATCGTTCGGGGCTGGGAACTATGGCATGTGCGGCCGTGGGTTCGATCCGCGCTTCTGCTTCTCATGGCCCAACGCCAAAACCGCAGTGATGGGCGGCGAGCAGGCTGCAGGGACCATGGCCGTGGTGCAAGAGGCACGCGCCGCCCGCAAGGGGATCGAACTGGATCAGGCCAAGATGGAAGCAACCAAGGCCCGCATCATCGAAACTTTCGACGGGCAGATGAGCGCGCTTTATACCAGCGCGCGGCTGTTGGATGACGGGATCATCGACCCGCGAAATACCCGCGAACTGCTGGCCGAGCTGATGCGCATCAGCCGCGAGGCCGAGCGGCGCGAGCCCAATTCGATACAGTTCGGCGTTGCACGCCCCTGATAAACGAGGATTACGAAGATGGACAAAAAAACACCGTTCACCAAACTCCTCGTGGCCAACAGGGGAGAGATTGCCGTGCGCGTCATGCGCTCGGCCAAGGCCCTAGGCTATGGCACGGTCGCGGTTCATTCCGAGGCTGATGCGAATGCCGGGCATGTGCGCGCAGCGGATGAGGCCGTATGCATCGGCGGTCCTGCCCCGGCAGATAGCTATTTGCGGATCGACCGGATCATTGAAGCGGCGAAAGCTACCGGCGCTGATGCGATTCACCCCGGTTACGGGTTTCTGGCAGAGAACCCGGCACTGCCACGCGCCTGTGCCGAGGCCGGGATCGTATTTGTCGGACCTTCGGGCGAGGCAATCGAAAAGATGGGGGACAAGGCGGCAGCCAAAGGGTTGATGGAGGCCGCAGGTGTCCCGTGCGTTCCCGGCTATTCCGGCGAGGATCAATCGGCTGAAACGCTGCTGACGCAGGCGCGTCAGATCGGATTTCCCCTGATGATCAAGGCCACTGCTGGCGGGGGCGGGCGCGGTATGCGTCTGGTCGAGCAGGAGGACACCTTTGCCGAACATCTCGCCTCGGCCGTGTCCGAGGCGCAGACGGCATTCGGCGACGGCACCGTTCTGCTGGAACGCGCCATCATTGATCCGCGCCACGTGGAAATTCAGGTCATGGCCGACCGCCATGGCAATGCGATTCACTGTGGCGAACGTGACTGCTCTGTCCAGCGCCGCCACCAGAAGGTGATCGAAGAAGCTCCCTCGCCTGCGGTCGACGCCGATTTGCGCGCGCGGATGGGAGAAATCTCGGTCAAGGCGGCGCTGGCCATCGGGTATGAGGGTGCAGGCACGTTCGAATACCTGCTGGATCGCGAGGGCAACTTCTATTTCATGGAAATGAACACCCGGCTGCAGGTCGAACACCCCGTGACCGAGGCGATCACCGGGTTGGATCTTGTCGAACTGCAACTGGGCGTCGCCGCCGGCCACCCCCTGCCACTGACGCAGGAGGATGTGACATTCTCGGGTCACGCAATGGAGGTGCGCCTGTGCGCCGAAGACCCCGAAGCGGGCTTTATTCCGCAAAGTGGCACCATGTCCGTCTGGCAGCCCTCAGACGCGATCCGCGTCGATCACGCACTACGGGACGGGGCCGAGGTACCGCCCTACTACGACTCGATGGTGGCCAAGCTGATTGCCCACGGCCCCGACCGGAACGCGGCGCGGCGGCGGTTGCTGGCCGGGTTGCAGGACAGTCTGGCCTTTGGCGTCCGCACCAATCAGGGCTTTCTTGCGGATTGTCTTGATCATCCGGTCTTTGCCGCAGGGGACGCGACAACCGCCTTCATCGAAGAAAACCGCGACGACCTGATGCCAGAAACCTCGGACAGTGAAGAACGCGCCGCTGCTTATGCCGGAGCGTTCCTGCGGTCCTGCGAAGGAACCGGGCTGACGCATGGCTTCGCCACGCCGCTCCGTCTTTCTCGGAATGATCGGGATCACGCTCCCCGTGTCCGCGCCAGCGGTGGCGGTGAATGTGAAGTTACGGTTGGGGATCAGAGTTTCGATCTGACCGTGCGCGCGCAACAGGGAACCCGGGTGCAGTTCGAAGCGGGCGGTCAGGCCAGGGCAGCACATCTGCTGAGCGGCGCAGGTCAGGTCTGGTTACATCTGGACGGGCGCCCGTGGGATTTCCGTGATTTGACATTCGAACCCGAAGTGTCCGCCGATGTGACCTCGGATGGCAAGGTGCGGGCATCGATGAACGGGACGGTTGCCGCCGTTGTTGTGACTGTGGGCGACAAGGTCAGTGCGGGGCAAACTCTGCTGGTGCTTGAAGCGATGAAGATGGAGCATTCCCATACCACTCCGGTCGACGGAACCGTGGCCGCCGTGCATGTCGCCGAAGGCGGTCAAGTTGCGGCCCATGCCATCGTGGTCGAGGTCGAGCCGATGGCGGCAGAATAAGCCAGAAACACAAAGGCGGGCCTGATGGCCCGCCTGCAGGGCCATTCAAACGGTGCTTATGAAACTAACCCGCATCGGGTGCAAAAACGATCAGCGCCAGCCATTCGGCAACCAGCGCTGGTGTGTCCTGACCTTCGATTTCGACAGTCATCCGAACGGTGCGCAGAAGTTCGGTTTCAGACCGTTTCTTCACGCCAAGCATCGTGAAACGCCCCCTGACGCATGCTCCGGCAGGGACGGGGACCAGAAAGCGTAGTTTGTCAAACCCGTAGTTGATGCCCATCACCTGTCCCGGCAGTTCGGCAATGCAATCAAATGCAAACTTTGATCCCAGCGAGAGCGTCAGAAATCCATGTGAAATAGCCCCACCAAACGGGCTTTCAGTCGCCGCACGGGCGGGATCGGTGTGAATCCACTGATGATCGAAGGTGCAGTCGGCAAAAGTGTCGATCATGGTCTGGTCAATTGTAACCCAGTCAGAAACGCCGATTTCGCTGCCAATCTGCTCGTTCAGAAGCTCAATGTTCTTGTCGATCGTCACGTTGGAAACCCTCTATCCAAAAGCTTTGATGTCTGGTTTTACCGAAACAACTCGGCCTCGCGCTGCAAACGCGGCGTCACCTGCCAGTAGTCCGCTGCGTTTTCCTGCGCCGAATACGCCTGCATCCGCGAAACGATCTTATCCAGACCGTTCTCGCGCGCCATGAACATCGGACCGCCCCGCCAGGACGGAAAGCCGTAGCCAGTGGTGTAAACTACGTCGATGTCGCTTTCGCGCAAGGCGATGCCTTCTTCCAATATGGCAAATCCCTCGTTGATCAGCGGTAAAAGCAGACGTTCGCAGACTTCAGCATCATCGTGAGTTTCGCGCCGCTGAACGCCCAGTTTTTTCGCAAGTTCCCCGCACAACCGGTTCAGATCATCTGACGGATGTGCCGCGCGCGCCTCATGGCGATAGAACCCTTGACCGGTCTTCTGCCCGAAGTCGCCCTTTTCGTACAAAGCGATACTGAGCGCGCGATAGTTCGGCTCGTCTGGCCCGTCCGGATCGGCAAGTCGCGCCAGTGCCGCGCGGGCGCCCACGTCCACGCCTGCCATGTCCATCATCCGGCATGGCCCCATGGCAAGGCCAATGTGTTCCGGCGATTGTGCAACGCGGTCGATCTGTTCGGGGGTTGCGCCCTCCAACAACAGCATCTCAACCTCGCGCAGATAGACATCCAGCATGCGGTTGCCGATGAAACCGAAGCAGACGCCGCTGACGACAGGTACCTTTCCGATCCGACCCGCCAGTTTCAGGATAGTGTGCAATACGTCCGGCGCGATCTCGGCACCCCGAACGATTTCAAGCAGACGCATCACGTGGGCCGGGCTGAAGAAATGCGTGCCGATGACGTCACCGGGCCGGGACGTGACCGCCGCGATGCGGTCCACATCAAGGGTCGAAGTGTTGGTGGCCAGAATGGCGCCGGTTTTACAGATCTGATCCAACTCGCGCATCACCGCGCATTTCAAGTCCATATCTTCGAACACGGCCTCGATCACCAGATCGACCTCGGCCAGATCCGACATATTGGTTGAGGTGGAAATGCGGTCCTGTCGGGCCTGCGCGGCCTCTGCTGTCAGTCTTCCCTTTGCGATCCGCGCCGCGTTGGACGCGGAAATGGTCGAGAGGCTGCGGTCAAGCACCTCAGAGGATTTTTCGATCAGCCGAACATTGAAACCGGCATTGGCAAAGCTCATGGCGATGCCGGTGCCCATCGTTCCGGCCCCGACGATACCGACGCTCTGGATCGGGCGTTCCGTAAGATCGCGTGGCAAATCAGGTACTTTGCGACAGGTCCGCTGGGCAAAGAACATATGCCGCAGGGCGCGCGATGCCGGGCCATGGACGATCTTGCAGAACTCATCCGCTTCAACCTGTTCGCCTTCGACAAAAGGCAGGTTGGCGGCTGCTTCGATGCAGGCTGCGATTGCCGACATCGCGGGAAGCCAAGGTTCCGCCTGTGCCGCTTTCCGGGCCCTTGCAATAACGTCCTGCGCTATGTCCAGATCGGGCGGCGTCAGGTCGCTGGTTCGCCGCAGAGGCGACGCATATTGCGCCATCCGCAGGGCTTCGGCCCGCGCGACGGTCACGAATTCTTCTTCAACCCGGTCAACGATCCCGAATTTCAACGCCTCAGGTGCACCGACAGGATTACCTGTCGAAATCATCTCAAGCCCTTTCTCAAGCCCTGCCAGACGCGGCAGCCTTTGCGTGCCAAGCGAACCGGGGATCAGGCCAAGGGCGACTTCGGGCAGTCCGACCTTGGTTGCGGGATGGGCGATCCGGGCGTGGCAGGACATTGCGAATTCCAGCCCACCGCCCAGAACGGTACCAAACAGAGCAGCCACTACCGGACGGTCGCAGGCTTCGATCCGGGCGAGGAACGCGTTGAACGGAGCCGTCGCAAAATCGGGTTTCTCGAAACCAGCGATGTCGCCGCCCGCCAGAAACGTGCGTCCTTCACACTCGACGACCAGCGCCCGCAATGAATTGTCCGCCTCGAATTCGTCAAAGGCGGCCTCCATCGCGTGATGCAGGGCCTCGGAAATGGCGTTGACCGGCGGGTTGTTGATTTTAAGCACCGCAAGTTGGTCAAGCCTGATAAGTTCAGCCAGCGACATGTAATTCTTCCCCTTTGCTTTCAAACGGGTTTAGAGCAAAGGGCTGGGCGAAACTTGTGTCGAGTCGCTAAAGTCGTGTTCCGGTTTTTTGACGCGCTTGTTGGCACCGCAATTCGACAAGACCGGTGTCGCCCTTCTGCACAAGGTCGAAAACAGAACCTGCATCGGCAAACAGGGGCGCAGAGGTTGAGAGGATAATTAGTACAGCAATTGCGGCAAGAAGATGCTGGGGCATGGGGTGGTGTCCTGGACTGTAATCTGAGAAGCAATCGGAAATCCGGGCTTTGCCTGTGGTTTTCGATGCAGGTCTCACAACCGATGAAACGGGAAAACACCGGGTTGTGACAGGAAAATGCCGATTGGGTTTCCGGTTAACCTCTGCGAGAAACCTGAGCGCCGCGCCTTGCCGCCCGAGGCGCGATATGCATTTTATTCTGCCTTATGGCGGATACCACAAAACCCCGGCAGCGCGCTGTTCAGGACAGAACGCTTAGAATGCAGCGGCAAATTGCCGAAGGTGCAATCAACGTCCTGTCCAAAACCGGCGTCGCCGGTGTGACGCATCGCGCCGTGGCAAAAGAGGCAGGTGTCAGTCTTGCTGCGACGACGCGGCATTATTCTGGCAAAATCGACATCCTGAACGAAGCGTCCCGTCTGTTGCTAACCGAATATCTTCAAGCGTTTTCCGCGCTGGAGGATCGCCTGACCAGCAATTCTTCTACCGTACCAACAAGCCTTGATGACCTTGTTTTTCAGGTCACTCTGAATGCATTGACCCGCGACCGCGCGCGGTCGATCGCTTGGTGGGAGATCATTCTGTTCGGCGGCAGAACACCAGACGGTCAACACCTGTCGCGAAGCTGGTTTCGGGAGCTGGATGAAATCTGGCTTAGGCTCGCCGACCATCTGGCGGACCGCCCGAACCCGCAAAAGATCCGGCTGGCCACGGATCGCGCAATCGGTTTGATTTTTCTGCTGCATCCTTTGCATCTGGACCGGAGGGCGATCTCGCGGCTTTTGTCGGGATCGGATGTCTCACCGGTTTTCGACTGGCATAGAGAAGACCCGCCTGTCGCTGATGACATCGATACTAAGAAGGGGCGCACAAAGGCTGCCTTGGTAGATGCGGGCATCGAGGTTCTGATCGAAGACGGACCCGGCGCGGTCTCACATCGTGCAATCGGTCAGCGAACGGGAATGGTTCGCAGTGGTCCCAGTTATTACTTCCCCTCTATCGACACCCTGCTGGAGGCAGCACAGATTGCGTTGTTCGAGCGCGCAAAGCAGCGTTACCGGGAAGGCGTGCAGAGCTTTTCGACAACTTGCGATAGTGTCGAACAACTGACCGGGCTGAGTACCTCGATCTTTCTGCGCGAAGCTGTGGATTACCGGGACGAAAATCTTGCCTATTTCACGGTCTGGATCGCAGCAGGCCGGAATCCGAACCTGCGCGGATTTGTACGCCATATTCTGGCGGACCAGTCCAATGCATGGCTGCGACGCATGCGCGAGGTACGCGGACCTAAGGCGCCCGTCACTCTGGCGCTGGCCAATCACGCGATTTTTTCGGGCAAGCTGGCCCGCGCACTGGCGACAGGAAGCAATGCCGATGATCTGTCTGATGTCGAAGAGGACTTCCGGGCGGCGATAGACGAAAATTAATCGGTACCATTGTACAAATAATTCTTGCATGAGCCGGCTCAGGTGACTATCCCGAACCTGACTGACAGGCGCTGACTGGGCGCGTGTATTCAGATTCGTAGGAAACTTCCCTTTTTTACAGAGGGTTGCGGCGATGCTTGCCGCAATGGGTGAGGAGCTGACAGCATGATCGATCTTTCCGGGCGCGTGGCGCTGATCACCGGGGCAGGGGCAGGGCTTGGACGTGAGCATGCGCTTTTGCTCGCCTCCCGCGGGGCCAAAATCGCCGTCAACGACCTGCAGCACGATGCTGCGCAAGCGGTTGTGGAAGACATCGAAAAGGCCGGTGGCGAGGCAATGGCGGTTGCTGCATCCGTTTCTGACTTCGACGCGGTTCAGGGTATTGTCGCGGATATCATCGACCGCTGGGGCAGGGTCGATATTCTGATCAACAACGCTGGCATTCTGCGCGACAAGAGCTTTGCCAAGATGGACGTCGCGGATTTCCGTCTGGTGATGGATGTTCATCTGATGGGCGCCGTTCACTGCACCAAAGCGGTCTGGAACCACATGCGTGAACAGAACTATGGCCGCATCGTCATGACGACCTCGTCGTCGGGCTTGTATGGCAATTTCGGTCAGTCGAATTACGGCGCGGCCAAGATGGCGCTGGTTGGCCTGATGCAGACCTTGTCGATCGAAGGTGCGCGCAACGATATCCGCGTCAACTGCATTGCACCAACGGCCGCGACCCAGATGACAGATGGGCTTCTGCCAGAGGCAGAGCTTAATCTACTGCGCCCAGAACTGGTCAGCACGGGCGTTCTGACGCTGGTTCGCGAGGATGCTCCGACACGTACGGTTCTGTGCGCAGGCGCGGGTGCCTTTGAAAGCGCCAATGTCACGCTGACATCGGGGATCTATCTTGGCGCAGGCGCGGATGTTCCTGAGCAGATCGTCGACCGCTGGGATGAAATCACTGACCGTTCTAGCGAGGTTGTGCCTCAGTCCGGGCGGCAACAGGGTGACATCGAACTGAAACATGCGGGCCTGACCCGCGAAGGAGTGTAACCCATGCGCAATGCCGTTATCGTTTCGACCGCCCGGACCCCGATTGGCCGCGCATACAAGGGGGCGTTCAATGCAACGCCCGCACCGACGCTGGCAGCGCATGCTCTTCGTGCTGCTGCGGAACGGGCCAATCTGGATCCGGCTACGATTGATGATGTGATCCTTGGCTGTTCTCTGCCGCAAGGGCATCAGGCCACAATCGGGCGCACCGCAGCGCTGCGGGCAGGGTTCCCGACATCTGTATCCGGCATGACCATTGATCGTCAGTGCTCGTCCGGCCTGATGACCGTCGCAACGGCCGCCAAGCAGATCATCGTTGACCGTATGGACACCATCGTCGCCGGAGGTGTCGAGTCAATCTCACTGGTGCAGACCAAAGACTTGCGTGTGAATTCCGACCCCGAATTGCTGGCCATGCACAACGACACCTACATGCCGATGATCGACACGGCAGAAACTGTCGCAACGCGCTATGGGATCGGGCGAGAGCGCCAGGATGCTTATGGGCTGCAATCGCAACAGCGCACGGCTGCTGCACAGGCAGGGGGCCGTTTCGATGATGAGATTATTCCGGTGACGGCAACGAAAACCGTCTGGGACAAGGAAACCGGTGAAGCGTCGAACGAAACCGTGACCCTTGAACGGGACGAGGGCAACCGACCGGGAACAACAATCGAAGGTCTCTCAGGCCTGCGAACCGTGCGCGAAGGTGGGACGATCTCCGCCGGTAACGCAAGCCAGCTGTCCGATGGCGCATCTGCCTGCGTCGTGATGGAGGAAAGCCTGGCGGAAAAGCGTGGCCTGCAACCTCTGGGCCGCTACGTCGGTATGGCCGTTGCCGGGACCAAGCCTGACGAAATGGGGATTGGTCCTGTTTTTGCCGTGCCGAAACTGCTGGAACGCTTCGGGCTGAGTGTCGATGACATCGGTCTGTGGGAGTTGAACGAGGCCTTTGCCGTTCAGGTCCTCTATTGCCAGGATCAGCTGGGAATTCCCGATGAGTTGCTGAACGTGAATGGCGGTGCGATCTCAATCGGTCACCCCTATGGCATGTCCGGCGCGCGCATGATCGGTCACGCGTTGATCGAAGGCAAACGTCGCGGTGCGAAATATGTCGTCATCACCATGTGTGTCGGGGGCGGCATGGGGGCTGCAGGACTGTTCGAGGTCCTGTAATTTCCAGCGTCGCCGCCAGCAAGCGCACTGTTTCGGAGGAGAATATGCAAAAGCCCTGGCTCACAATGTACGGCGATTCAATTCCCGCCGAGATTGATCCGGATATTCACGCGTCCGTAGTAGACGTGTTGGACAACGCCATTGAAACCTATGGTGACAAAACCGCACTGATCAGCGCCGGATCAACCCTGAGTTTTCGGGAATGGGGTGCCTTATCCCGTGATTTTGCGGCTTTTCTGCAGGACCGTTTCGGGATCAAAAAAGGGGACCGCGTTGCGGTGATGGCGCCCAATATCATGGCTTTTCCTATCGCCATGCTGGGTATCCTTCGGGCTGGCGGAATTCAGGTGAATGTCAACCCGTTCTACACCCCGGAAGAGCTTCGGCATCAGCTGAACGATGCCGGGGTGGAGATCATCGTGGCCTTCGCAGGGTCCTCTGCCACGTTGGCCGAGGTGATGGACAAGACGCCAGTGCGTCATGTGGTGCTGGCCGATCTGGGCGACGCGTGCTCGAACCCCGATGACGCGACCCCCGTTGATCCCGGATTGTCCGACGCTGTCACTCTGCCCCAAGCACTGGAGATCGGGCGTGGGTTGCCGTTCGACCCACCCACGCTGACCGGTGATGATGCGATCTTTTTGCAATACACCGGCGGTACGACCGGCCCATCCAAGGGCGCCATCCTGACCAACAGAAACCTTGTCGCCAATATCGAACAGGTCAAGGCGATGCTCCCGGACTGCCTGAATCCGGGACAGGAGGTCGTGGTGACGGCATTGCCGATGTACCACGTCTTTGCCTTGATGCTGAACCTGATCACTTTCGCATCCGTTGGTGCGGAAAACCATCTGGTCGCCGACCCGCGCAATCTGGACCAAATCGTAGATGTGTACCGCACGTGCCGCGTCACCGCGACGACCGGGGTCAACACCCTTTGGGCCAGCCTTGCCGCGCACCCTGAGTTTGCGAAATGCGATTTTTCGGCATTGCACTCGGCGTTCAGCGGTGGCGCGCCACTGCACAAACCGACGGCCGAGCATTGGTATGCGGTCACCGGCAACATCATCAATCACGGTTACGGATTATCCGAAACCTCGCCCTGTGCATCGACAAATCCCTTCCGGGATGAGGTTTATAAGACCAGTTCCGGCGTTCCGTTACCGTCGACTGAAATGATCCTGCTGGACGATGACGATAACATCGTTCCCATCGGTGGCCGTGGCGAGGTTTGCATTCGCGGCCCGCAAGTCATGAAAGGCTACTGGAACCGCCCCGACGCAACCGCCGAAGTCTTTACCAAGGACGGATTCTTTCGCACGGGCGATATCGGAGAGTTTGACCAGCGGGGCTTTCTGTCCATCGTGGACCGGAAAAAGGACATGGTCATCGTCTCGGGCTTCAACGTCTATCCGGCCGAGATCGAGGCTTATGCCGCCAAGCTCGAGGGCATCTCAGAATGCGCCGCAATTGGCGTTCCTGACGAACGGTCCGGCGAGGCAGTTGTGCTGTACGTGTCCCTGAAACCGGGGGTATCGCTGACGCCGGACGATGTGCGGGAATACTGCAAATCCGGTTTGACGGCCTATAAAATCCCCAAGGAAGTCAGGGTTCTGGACGAGTTGCCGAAATCCACGGTCGGCAAGATTTTGCGCCGGGCCTTGCGGGATTCACACGTCGCCTGAATTGCGATCCAGTGCCGCAAATTCCGGAATTTTGTGCCAGAATTTGCGCGCCCTCGCCTGATAGGCTTTGGTCCGTTCCACCAGAATATCCCTTTGATCCGTTTGCAGCATCTCACGCGGCAATAGCGGATCCTCGATTACTGTGCGGATGATGTTGCGACCGACCAGCAATGTTTCAGCGGCTGCGTCCTCATTGCGCATTGCTGGCAGCGAAGCTTCACTATCGGTCAGAGTTTTCATCAACTCCCGATACCGGCGTTCCAGCACATCGACGTCCCATAGTGCAAGCGCCTCGTCCTCATCTTCCGGTGAAAGGTCGTCAATTCCAAACACGGTTGCTTGTCTGGCCAGACCCAGCCGATACAACTCAGTGCGCAAGTGGCTGAGTCCGCCCCGCAAATTGTCCGGGCGCAGATACAGCCCGCTGTCCAAAGCGCGAAACCCACGAAGTTTCATCGCCTTTTGATGCTGTCGCCATATCGTGCGCTGGCTGCGAGCCACAGCTGTGTCACAGACGCCGATCCAGCCTTTGTTCCATGGCAGAACGCGCTGACTGTTTTCGTACCATCCGTGAACATCCGACAACAGCTTGTTGCCTTCTGGGATGAGCCGGTACTGGCCACGTTCCAGCTTTTCTACTTTTCCCTGCCGTGTAAGGCGGGTCAGGGCCACGCGTATACTCTGTTCGCTGATGCCAAGAAGCGTTCCACCCTTACACAGCGCGCCAACCGAAAGACACTTGCCCTCCCAACTCGACAGCATGTCCAAAACTGCCTCGGGCGCGGCCAATTCAGAGCGCAAGATATTACCAAAAGAAACCATTGTTGACTCACGATGTGATATTACACATTGTAGCCGAAATAGATGCAGCATGAAATATATAATAAGTTGAAAGAGGAACCCATGGCGGAAAATCTGGTCCTTTTCGAAACCGATGGTCCTGTCTGCACAATCACGATCAACCGACCGGAACGGCGCAACGCAGTTGACCGGCCCACTGCGGCTGCGCTGAAAGCTGCGTTCGAGCGGTTCGAGAACGACGACACCATGCGTGTGGCCGTTCTGGCAGGTGCGGGCGATACCTTCTGCGCAGGAGGGGATCTCAAGGCGATCGGTGATCCGGAACTACGCTGCCATATTGAGCCAACAGGCAGGGATCACGGTCCTATGGGACCAACCCGGATGCTGCTGAGCAAGCCGATGATCGGCGCGGTTCAGGGATATGCAGTCGCCGGCGGGCTGGAGATGGCGTTGCTGTGCGACATGCGCGTTGCCGAAGAGGACGCAGTCTTTGGCGTGTTCTGCCGTCGTTGGGGGGTACCGCTGATCGACGGCGGCACTGTACGTCTGCCGCGTATTGTCGGTCAGGGGGTCGCCATGGACATGATCCTGACCGGCCGCCCGGTAGATGCGGCAGAGGCCAGGCAGATCGGCTTGGCGAACCGCGTCGTACCCAAAGGTCAGGCGCTGGCGGCTGCACATGAAATTGCACACCAGATCGCCGAATTTCCACAAGCATGCATGAGGGCGGATCGGATGTCGGCTTATCAGCAGTGGGACTGCGATCTGGCCGATGCCTTGGCGCAGGAGGGCGCCGGGGGCTACCAGATCGTTTTTGACGAGGCGATACCCGGGGCAAAACGCTTTTCCGACGGGGCTGGTCGTCACGGCAGCTTCAAAGATCTCAGCTGAGGCGGACACAGGGAGGATTCGACATGAAGACCTATCGCGATCTGATAGCAGAAGGTGCGACGTTTCACGGAGACCGCACGGCGCTGGTATTTGGAGGAGAGAGCCGCACTTTTTATGAGGTAGACACACTTGCCAATCAACTGGCCCATGGCCTGATCGCCGAGGGCGTAAAGAAGGGTGACATGGTCGCGCTGCTAATCAACAACGGGCTCAACAGCGTTCCGGTTGATTTCGCCTGCGTCAAAAGCGGCGTGAACCGCGTGCCGCTCAACTCGCGCCTGTCCGCTGTGGAACACCAGAAAATGCTGCGGGAAACCGGCGCGACGACGCTACTCTATGGCCCCGATCTGGCAGAGCGCGCGGCGGAATTGCAGGATTTGATCCCTGGACTGGTCTGCCACGGGATCGGCAGCAATGCAGGCGGTGGGAAAGATCTGCTGGCCGAGGCCCCGAACTTCAGCCCGGATGCTCCGGGCATCAATGTATCGCCGGAAGATGTCGTACTTACCACATTCACGTCAGGTACTACCGGTACCTTGAAGGCTGCCCAGCATACACAGGGGTCCTATGCCGGTATTTGCCTCAACATGCTGTTGAACTTAAATATCCGACAGGACGATGTCATGCTGCACGCGGCTTCGCTGATCCATGCGAGCGGAGTGTTTGTTCTTCCGTTCTGGTTGCGGGGCGGCAAAGCGGTCATCATGTCAGCCTTTGAGCCGGATGAGTATCTGGACCTGATCGAACGCGAAGAAGTCACTTCGATCAACATGGTTCCCACGATGATGCAGATGCTGTTGGAGAACCCCAAATTCGCACAGATCGATGTCAGTCGATTGCGCCGCGTGATCTACGGCGCGTCACCGATGCCCCGACCCGTTATCAAGAAGGCGATGGGCTTGTGGGGGGCAGATAAATTCCAGCAGTATTACGGGCAGACGGAATGCCCGATGTGGCTCGCCAATCTGCAACCACACCATCACCTCGATGACGATTTGCTTGGCGCATGTGGCAGGCCTTCGCCGGATGTGGAAATCCGGCTTGTGGACGAAGACGGAAACGATACGCCCAAAGGTGAACCGGGGGAGATCGCGGTGAGGGGGCCCATGATGATGAAGGGCTACTTCAACGCGCCTGACCTAAACGCTGAAACGTTCATGGATGGCGGTTGGCTGCGCACACGGGATGTCGGTGTATTTGATGACAGGGGCTTTCTGCACCTAAAGGACCGGACCTCGGACATGATCATCACCGGGGGCTACAATGTCTATCCGCGCGAAATCGAGGATATCCTGATCTCACACCCGGCCGTTCTGGAATGCGCGGTTGTCGGATTGAAGGATGATAAATGGGTCGAGGCCGTGACCGCGGCGGTCGTGCGCCGGGATGGGCACGACCCTGATCCGGCAGAGCTGATTGGGCATGTGGCTGAAAAGGTTGCATCATACAAGAAACCCCAACGGATCATCTTCCTTGACGAAATCCCCAAAACGGCGGTCGGAAAGCTGAATCGCAAGGTATTGCGCGAAACTCTGCAATAAGGCAGACCCCCAAGGCAAACATTCAGCATCTAAATACAAGTAATCGCAATTTTCCTGTGTGAGGCTTGAGCTGACGAGATCGACTATTTGCCTTGTGGGAGGATTAGATGAAGAAATTTTCAAAGCTCGGTACGGGAACTTTGCTGGCGTTGGCGCTCAGCGCTGGCGCAGCGCTGAGCGAGTCCGTAAAGGTCGCTTTCATCGACCCGCTTTCGGGACCCTTTGCCGGATCGGGCCAGCAGGCGCTGTCGCAGTACAAGTTTGCCGTTGATGAACTGGTGAACAAACAAGGCGGCGTTTTGGGCAAAGAGATCGAGATCGTTCCTTTTGACAACAAGATCAGCCCGAAAGAGTCCCTGATACAGCTTCAGGTCGCCATTGACCAAGGTATCCGGATCATCATTCAGGGCACGTCCTCGGGCGTTGCGAACGCTCTGATTGAGGCCATCGACAAGCACAACCGGCGCAATCCGGATGATCGCGTCATCTACCTCAACTATGCCGCTGTCGATCCGGTTCTGACCAATGACAAATGCAGCTTCTGGCACTTCCGTTTCGATGCTCATGCCGATCTGAAGATGGACAGTCTGACCGACGTGATCGCAGACAATCAGGACATCAAAAAGGTCTACATCATCGGGCAGGATTATAGTTTCGGTAAGGCAGTCGCCGATGGCGCGGTCAGCTATCTGGAACAGAAGCGCCCCGATATCGAAATCGTTGGCAACGAGTTGCACCCCATTGGCAAGGTAAAGGATTTCACCCCTTATGCCCGCAAGATCGTTGCCTCGGATGCCGATGTCATCATCACGGGCAATTGGGGAACCGATATGCTCAACCTGGGCAAGTCCGTGCTGGAAAACGGCTATGATGGCCCGATCTATACATACTATGCCTTTGGTGATGGCATCACAGCCGCATTTGGTGAAGCCGGCGAAGGATCATTGAAAATCGTCGGAGAGGGACAGCTTAATCCGGCGGTGTCCGATCGGGCAGGTGCCTATGTCGACGCATTCAAGGCCAAGTATCCGGACTCCGATCTGCTTCACCCCCGGATCACCAGCGTGGTCGAGATGCTGGCCCGCGCGATAAACGACGCAGGCAGCGACACGGATGTTGCGGCCATTGCCACCGCCCTTGAAGGGATGGAGCACGACTCGATCTGGGGCGGCAAGATCAAGATCCGCGAGCAGGATCATCAGGCCATTCAGGACGTTCACATTTTCGCCCACACCAACGATGGCATAACAAATGACTATGACGGTTCAGGTTATGGTCTTGTTTCGGAAGACAAGGTTGAAATGGCCGGTCTGGACAGCCCGACGACCTGCGAGATGAAACGCCCCTGATACTCTGGTCACGCCGTCCCGCCTTTCCGGTGGGGCGGTAGCCTGCACATCATCAAAACGAGGCGGATATGGAGTTGATCGTCGTCAATCTGATTGACGGGCTGGTAACAGGCTTGCTGCTGTTCATGTTGTCTGCCGGGCTGACACTCATCTTTTCGATGATGGGTGTGCTGAACTTTGCCCATGCCAGTTTCTATATGTTGGGCGCATACTTTGCTTATCAGATCAGCACATATGTCGGTTTCTGGATGGGGCTTTTGATTGCGCCGCCACTGGTCGGTATTCTGGGCGCTCTGGTCGAAAGATATGGGTTGCGCCGTGTTCATCAGTACGGCCACGTGCCGGAGTTGATTTTTACCTTTGGTCTGGCCCTGCTGATCGAAGAGGCGGTGCAGTTTGTCTGGGGCAAATCGCAAATGCCCTATACCACGCCAGAGGCGCTGCAATTCACCCTGTTTTCCATCGCCGGGAATTCGATCCCCGCCTACAAGGTTTTCATGATCTTCGTCTCGATGGCGATTTTCCTGGCGCTTCTCTACGTACTGACGCGCACCCGCATCGGGTTGATTATCCAGGCAGCGCTCAGCCACCCCAAAACGGTCGAGTCGTTGGGGCACAACGTTCCATTGGTCTTTATGGGAGTTTTCGGTGTCGGGACGGCACTGGCTGGTGTGGCCGGAGTGATCGCAGGGCCGGTTCTGGGGACCTTTCCGGGTATGGCCGTGGTGTTGGGGTCGATCGTTTTCGTCACGATTGTGATTGGCGGTCTGGGTTCGCTGGCGGGGGCGTTGGTCGCGTCGCTGCTGATCGGGTGGCTCACGACCTTTGCAACTTCATACGATCTGGCCATGGCCGACCTGCTGACCTTTGTAGGGTTGGAACAACCCGAGGACATGAGAACCAGCGCACTGCGTGACCTGTGGTCGCTGACGCTGCCTCAGATCGGGCCGATCCTGCCATACATCCTGATGGTGCTGATACTTGTCTTCCGCCCGCAGGGTCTGCTTGGAAAGAGAGAATCATGACCCAAAGCACAGTATCGCCCCGGCGCATCAGCGCGTCATCAAGGTCGGTTGTGCCTTGGGTGGTTTCAGCGGTTTTCCTGCTGCTGCTGCCTTATCTTGTGGCATCAAACAGCGCCATCACCATCATGAATCAGATGGCCATCACCATTATCTTTGCGCTGGCCTACAACATGTTGCTGGGTCAGGGGGGAATGCTGTCTTTTGGCCATGCGGTCTATATGGGCGTTGGCGGGTTTTTATGCGTTCACCTCATGAACTATGTCGAGGAAACCGCACTTCCGCTGCCACTGCCGCTCTTGCCGGTTTTCGGCGGATTGTTCGGCATGGGGCTGGCCCTGATCGTCGGGTCATTCTCGACCCGCAAGGCCGGAACGGTTTTTGCGATGATTTCCCTTGGTGTCGGGGAAATGATCGCGGCTTGCTCGGTGATCATCGTTGCGTTCTTTGGCGGCGAGGAAGGTATCAGCGGCGATCGAACCTATGGACTGCCGGTCTTTGGCATCGAGTTCCTGTATCAGATCAACGTCTATTATCTGACGGTGTTCTGGCTGCTGCTGTCGGCGTTGCTGATGTACCTGTTTTCGCACACGCCGGTCGGACGGATGGCCAATGCGGTTCGCGACAACCCGGAACGAGCCGAGTTCGTGGGATATTCAGCGCGCTGGGTCAGGTTCTATTCCTTCGTGGCGTCGGGTTTTTTCTGCGGCGTCGCAGGTGCGCTGTTCGCAATCAACTATGAGATCGTGACCGAGGAAAACCTGAATCTGGCGCAATCCGGAACAATCCTATTGGTTACATTCCTAGGTGGTACCAGTTTCTTTTTCGGGCCGATCATCGGCGCGGTCATCTTTACGCTTCTGCAGACGGTGCTGAGCCTTCAGACTGAGCTCTGGCAACTTTACCTTGGGGTGCTTTTTGTTCTGACAGTAATGTATTTCCCCGGCGGGCTGGCAGGGGTTTTGATGATGCACGCCACACCGATCCGGTTGGGCAAAGCCGGACTTCTGTTAAAGCCCTATATCCGTACCTTGCTGCCAGCGGTACTTGGCATTTTCGGGCTTATCGCTCTGGTCGAGCTGACTTTTCACCTGCGTCACGCTGCCATTGGTGAATCCGTGTTCCGCTTGTATTGGCTGAGCGTGGATGCACATTCCGTGTTGCCGTGGATCATCGCCGCCAGTGTCGCAACTATAGGACTTTGGCTGGCCCGTCGCAGTACCCCGGCTTTGATGGAAAGCTGGCACACCGCCAATACGCCGGATATCGGAGGTGCATCGTGACCGCCGCACTGGACATCGTCGATCTGCGCAAGAGCTTTGGCAAAAGTGAGATCATCAGGGGCGCGAACCTGAGTATTGAAAAAGGAGAGCGTCACGCAATTATCGGACCAAATGGTGCCGGGAAATCGACGCTGTTCAATCTGATCACGGGCCGGTTTCCGAAAACCAGTGGCACCATCTGCCTGCATGGCAAGGACCTGCAGGGACTGGCCCCATTTCAGATCAATCGCATGGGACTTAGCCGCTCTTTTCAGATCACCAATATCTTCCCGAACATGAGCGTTTTTGAAAACGTGCGCTGTTCGCTTCTTTGGTCCAGCGGATACAGATATTCCTTCTGGCACATGTTAGGCCGGTCGCGATATCTTACCGAAGCAGCCGATGAAATTCTGGACAGCATCAACCTGACGACGCGCCGGGATCTGGCGGCTGGCGTTCTGTCATATGCCGAACAACGCGCACTGGAAATCGGGATCACGATTGCCGGAGGCGCAGATGTGATCATGCTTGATGAGCCGACAGCAGGCATGAGCCATTCCGAGACGGACTATATTGTCGATTTGATCCGCAAGGTGACCAAGGACAAAACCCTGATAATGGTGGAACACGACATGGGGGTTGTATTCGATCTTGCCGACCGGATTTCCGTGCTGGTCTATGGCGAAATCATTGCCACCGGCAAACCCGAAGAGGTGCGCGCAGACCCGCTGGTGCAAGAGGCCTATCTGGGCGAGGCGCTGGAGGTAGAGCATTGATGCTGAACGTCACCGATCTGCACGCTTATTATGGCAAGTCGCATATCCTGCAAGGCGTCAATCTTTCAGTTGACGAGGGTCAGATCGTTGCGCTTTTGGGGCGCAATGGCGTGGGGCGTTCGACCACATGCAAAGCGGTCATGGGCGAAGCGTCGCCTCAGGGCTCTGTTCGGTTCAAGGGGCAGGAGATTGCCGGTCGTAAACCATATGAGATAGCCAAAATGGGCATTGGTTATGTCCCTGAAAATCGGGACATATTTCCGGGCCTCACGACTAGGCAGAACCTGATGCTGGGTCTCAAGCCCGGTCAGAAGGATGGGCAGGGCCGCTGGTCGATACAGGACATGTTCGACATGTTCGACAATCTGGAAAGACGGGCGGATGTCGAGGCATCGGTGCTGTCAGGTGGCGAGCAACAGATGCTGACCATGTGCCGGACATTGATGGGTGATCCGGACCTGATCATGATCGATGAGCCGACCGAAGGCTTGTCGCCGCAGATGGTGCGGCGCGTGGGTGATCTTTTGCAGGAGATTGCAAAGCGCGGCATCTCGATTTTGCTGGTCGAGCAGAAACTGTCGATCGCGCTGGATATCGCGGATCGCGTCTATGTCATGGGACATGGAAGGGTGGTTTACGAAGGCACGCCGCAAGAGTTGCGGGAACGTGCGGACATCCGGCGAGAATGGATGGAGGTCTGACGGGCACACGGTATCAGAGACCGAGGCAATGAGATGTCCAATCCCTGTGCCTCGGCCCTCGGTTATTACAGTTGTCAGAAGATGTCCCCGGCGGCGTCCAAACATGTGGTGTCCAGCTCTGCGCATAGCTTCAGGTGGCACAGTGCAATCGGCAGGTTGTAGCGCATGAAGTACTGGCAGGCGCTCAGTTTACCCTGATAGAAAATCCGGTCCGTATCGCTGCAGCCTGTGTCTTTCAGCTTGTCGCTGGCGACTTGCGCCTGCCGCAGCCACATCCAGCCGATAACGACGGTCCCCATTCCGTCCAGAAACAGCGTGGCGTTTGCCAGCTGCGTTTCCACATCCGGGCATTCATGAAGCGCCTTAACGGTTGCCTGCAACGTCTCAACCGCGCCCGACAGGGTGTCTGCCGCGCTTTTTAGTTCCTGCGTTTCCTTGGCCTGCGCGATGGTTTCGTTCACGTTTTGCAGCAAAAGCGACAGTGAACGGCCCCGATCTCCTCCGATCTTGCGGCGCACCAGATCAAGGCCCTGAATGCCGAAGGTCCCTTCGTGGATGTGGTTCAGGCGGTTGTCGCGATACAGACGCTCAACCGGATAGTCGCGGGTGTAGCCATAGCCACCCAGAATCTGGATCGCCCATTTGTTCGCTTCTAGGCAATGCTCTGACGGCCAAGACTTTACGATCGGGGTCAGCAGGCCAAGCAGATCCGACAGATCCTTTTGCTCGGTGCTGTCTTCGGACAGGTTCAGACGGTCCACAATCGTCGCGCAATACAAGCTAAGGGCCATCGCCCCTTCGACAGCGACCTTCTGCGCCATCAGCATACGCCGGATATCGGTGTGTTCGATGATCGGCACCTGCGGCTGTTCAGGATTACGATCGCTGAGCCCGCGACCCTGCGGCCGCGTCCGGGCATAGCCCGCTGAATAAAGATAGCCGCCCAAGGCTGACATGATGGCGGATGTGCCGACCCCGATGCGGGCCTCGTTCATCATGTGGAACATGTATTCCAGCCCGCGATGGGGTTCGCCGATCAGATACCCGTGGCAGTCGTCACCGTCGCCGAAATTCAGCAGGCAATTCGTTGTGCCCCTTTGCCCCAGCTTGTGATTGAGACCAGCCAGAGTGATGTCATTGCGAGCGCCCGGATTACCCGCCTCATCCAGCCGGTATTTGGGCACGAGAAACAACGAGATTCCCTTTGTCCCCTTCGGGCCGCCCGGTATTTTGGCCAACACCATGTGAACGATGTTGCCCGAGATTTCCTGTTCGCCGCCCGAAATCCACATCTTGGTTCCACGGATTTTATAACCGCCCTGATCATCAGGGGTTGCCGTCGTGCGGATATCGGCCAGCGATGAACCGGCCTGCGGCTCGGACAGGCACATCGTACCGTACCACTGCCCGGCCAGCATTTGCGGCAGGTACTGCTCTTTCAGTGCCTCGGACCCGTGTGTGTTCAATAGGTTTGCCGCTGCAATCGTCAATGTCGCGTAATTGGTGACCGGCAGGTTGGCGGCGTTGAACATGCCGCTGACGGCCATATGCAACACCCACGGCGCCTGCAGGCCGCCAATTTCTTCGGCAAAGGGCAGCGCGAAAAATCCGGCTTCGGCATAGGCGGACAGGGCGCTGGCGGTAGATGCCGGTACGATCGCCTTGCCGTCCTCAAAATAGGGCTCGTTGCTGTCGGCCTCGGCGGCGAAGGGCAGAAACTTCTCCTCTGCGATGGCCTGGGCAGTGTCCAATATCTGATCTGCGGCGGAACGGTCGAACGCTCTGAACCTTGGGTGTTCCAGTAGCTGTTCAAAACCCGGCATTTCATAGAGCAAGAAATCGAGTTGCCGACGGTCTGTGATGAAGGACAAGGCGAGTCTCCTGATGTTGACTTCGCCAGTGCTACTACGTGACGGTGAGAATTCAAACAAAAAATTGTACGAATGTACCGAATAAGAGAGTCAACTCTCCCACCAATTGCCAAGCTCATCAGAAGTGATGCGGCCCGCCAGCCCCAGACCAACAAGTCCTGCGCTCTGTTTCGAAGCCTTACGGATATCAGTGTGCCGCCCGACCACGTGGACCTCGAACAGACCGTCCGGGCCCGACACAAAGCCTTTGAGACGATAAAGGCCAGCGGGTCGGTCAGAGAGCTTTTCTTTCAGTTCCGCATAGCTCAGTGGCGCCGGATCGGAGTGATGCCATCTGACATATGCAGGGTGCGGCACAGAGGGTTGAAGCCCGGGTTTTGGCGTGACGCCGAACAAAATTGGCGAAGCGGGGGCTTCCTGTTCAAGCGAGATGGGGCGTTTCAGGTCGTTTTTGTTCAGGGCTGACATCAAATCCGCCGACGGTTCGGGCGTTTTGGTAAGAACCAGCAAATCAGCCACCCGCATCTGTTGCTGTACTTGTGGGGCAATCATCGGATCCCGCAGAAGTTCAGCGGCATTCAGACCGTCTACAAGCGTGACGATCCCGCCATAGCTAAGCTGCGGTTCGGCCTTGGCGGCATTGGCAATGGCGGCCGGATCAGCAACGCCACTGGCCTCGATCAACAGGTGGTCCGGGCGCTGTTCCAGTTTCAGAACATCACCCAGAGCAAGATACAAGTCCGCTCCCATCGTGCAGCAGACGCAGCCATTGGTCAGCGAGATCGTGTCGTCACCGGCAGAGGCAATCAGTGCTTCGTCGATGTTGATTGCGCCAAAGTCATTGACCATGACCAGCAGCCTTAGGCCGTGATCTTCGGCCAGCACACGGTTGATCAGCGTTGTCTTGCCAGCGCCCAGATAGCCACTGATCACCGTTAAAGGCAGGCGGCTCATATCAGGTTCACACGCCCGCCCGAGACGGTCCCCAGAACCGGCACGTCTTTCAACGCCATCGGATCAACCGCGGTTGGGTCATCGCCCAGAACGGCAAAGTCCGCCACCTTTCCGGTTTCGATCGAACCGACCTCACCGTCCAGTTTCAGAGTATAGGCCGCGCCCAATGTGATGGCGTACAGGGCCTCATCCACCGTGATACACTGTTCAGCGCCCAGCGTGCGGCCCGTCATGGTCTGGCGGTTCACCGCGCACCATGCGGTAAACAAGGGTGCCATTGGCGTAATGGGCGCGTCCGAGTGCAAGGCAATGTTGACACCAGCATCCAATGCAGCCCGGGCACCGTTCATGCGGCAGGCGCGGTCTTCGCCAATCGTGTGGGCAGCGTGCTGGTCTCCGAAATACCAGATGTGATTGGAGAACAGATTGGTACACACACCCAATTCGGCGCTGCGCCGGAACTGATCCGCGCCCATCATCTGGCAATGCTGAAGGACATGTCTGGCCCCGGCCCAGGGATGTTTCTGCGCAGCGGCTTCCAAAGCGTCCAGCGCCACGGCGGAAGCTTCGTCTCCGTTGGTATGGATGTGCATCTGAACCCCACCCTTCTGAAACGCTTCGCACAGGGCAAAGATGCCCTCAGGCGGCGTATTCCAGATGCCGTTCGGCTGTCCGCCCACATAACCGGGCCATTTTACTCGCGCGGTCCAGCCCTGAATCGAGCCGTCCGTCATCAGTTTGACGGCCCCAAGCCTTAGTTTATCGGTGGATTTCTTGCCCAGTTCCGAAGCGCGGGCAACCAGATCTTCTGGTGGGGCGCCGACCGCGGCAAGTGTCGGGACAATGCGGACGCCAAAGGACGGGTCTGCTACGATACGTGCGAACTCGGCAACGTCCTCGTCTTCCATCTGCGAATACAAATCCGTCACGGTCGTCACGCCGGCATGGCGACAGACATCCGCATAGGTGCGAACCGCCGCTTCGTTCTGGACCAGCGACCGGAAGTCCACACCCGTGCGCCACATCAGCGGGAACATCGCAGCCGCTTCCTGCAGCTCGCCCGTGGGCTCGCCATCCGGGCCTTTGACTACGCCTTCGACATTTGTTTCACGGGAGTATTCAACCATTTCCAGCGCGCAAGAGTTTGCACACATCAGATGCAGGTTGGAAAACAACACCAGAACCGGTCTGTCATCGGCAATCTGGTCCAGATGATACCGGTTCAAACGTTCTGTCGGCAGGAAAATTGGATCAAAGCCCCACGCGACCAGAGGCTGGCCTTCATCAAGGGATGCAACCTGCTCACGAAGATGGGAAATGACCGTTTCAATATCCGTCATACCCTTGTGCAACTTGCCCTGCGGATCGATCCGGTCGTGGTATCCGGCATAAGCAAACCGCCACATGGCCCCCGCCATCATGTGGGCATGACCTTCGACAAATCCGGGCATCAAAATCGCGTCAGAGAACTGATCGTCGTGCGTTACAGATCCCCAGGCATCGGCGCAGTCAGCCCCGCCCACCGCAAGAATTTTCCCGTCCTGCACAGCGACATGCGTCGCGACTGACCGGTTCGGGTCCATAGTGAGAATCTTTTTTGCGGCGAAAACAGTTATCTCTGACATCCTGGCCTCCTTGTTCGAAGAAAGGAGTTAACTCGGATCAAATAATCTGTAAAATGTAATTAGTGACACTCATTGCCTGCAAAATTAGGGGAATGGAATGAACTTTACCCTCAAGCAGCTGCGCTACTTCGATGCTGCGCTGCGATGCGGATCGATCGCAAAGGCCGCGCAGGAGATGAATATTTCCCAATCGTCGATTACCGCGGCAATAGACGTGATCGAAAGCAGCATTGATACCGACCTGTTTCGGCGTGTGCCCGCCAAGGGTATTGTACCAACCCAGACCGGAAAGCAGGTGGGTGAGCGGGTCGCGACGTTTCTGGAGCAGGCGCGTATCTTTGAAGCGGACCTGATGTCCATTACGGGCAACCCGACCGGGATGCTGAGGCTGGGCTGTTACGCTCCGTCTGCGCCATATGTGTTGCCACCTATCCTGTCTCGCATCGCTCAGGAATATCCGGGGATTCGAATTGATCTGGCCGAAGGTGATATCGACAAGATGACCGATCTTTTGTTGGATGGGTCGGTGGATCTGGCGCTGACCTATGCTCGCGACCCTGTGCGCAATTTACCCTTTGATCACCTGTTCGATGCGCACCCGTGGGCGCTGCTTCCTGAAAACTTCCCGCTTGCGCACAAATCATCTGTCAGTTTGCGAGAGCTGGCGCCGTTGCCCATGGTCCTTTTGGACCTGTCCGCGACAAAGACCTATTTCCGGTCCCTTTTCGAGGCTTTGGGGCTGGAGCCAAACGTTGTGCACTCGACCAAGTCCAGCTCGGTTCTGCGTGGGCTGGTTGCCAGTAACTTTGGGTATTCGATCCTCAATATATGTGGTCCGAATGACCGTGACGGGCGCAACGGTTATTATGCCGTGCCGATCGAAGACGCGGCATCCGCGCCGGAATTTGGCGTAGCTTATGTCGCGGCGCTGGAAGGATCGGCGATCGTGAATGCGGTCAAAAAGATAGCTCAGGAGCTGACAAAAGAAGGGGCGTTTGATCATTTGTTGTTAAAACCTGAAGCACGATAAGTGCATAAAATAAGGTTTTTCAAAACACAAAACACTGTTTTCTAGAACATTGTTCCTCGCTAACCTCATTTTAATTAGGTCAAAGAGCCGTATGGGAGGTAAATATATGAACTGGATGACACGCCTGATGGGCGCGGTGAGCGTAGCTGCATTAACACTGCCGGCGGCCCCGGCCTTTGCCGAAGGGGGATCGCTGGTGATTGCCTCGTCACAGGTGCCGCGCCACTTGAACGGTGCGGTGCAGTCTGGAATTGCTACGGCTTTGCCATCTACCCAGATTTTTGCGTCTCCGCTGCGCTATGACGAAAACTGGGAGCCGCAGCCCTATCTGGCTGAAAGCTGGGATGTCAGCGAGGATGGGCTGAGCGTCACGCTGAATCTGGTACAGAACGCAACCTTCCATGATGGTGAGCCGGTAACGTCCGAGGACGTGGCGTTCTCGATCATGACGATTAAGGAAAATCATCCATTCAAATCCATGTTCGCCCCCGTCGAATCTGTCGAAACCCCGGACGAGCACACAGCTGTCATCAAGCTGAGCCAACCTCATCCCGCGCTTCTTCTGGCGCTGTCCCCGGCACTTGCACCGGTTATTCCCAAGCATGTCTACGGTGACGGGCAGGATGTGAAATCGCACCCGGCAAACTCGGCGCCCGTCGGGTCAGGACCCTTCATGCTGGACGAATTCGTCGCGGGTGAAACGGTTGTGCTGAAGAAAAACCCGAACTTCTTCATGGACGGTCGCCCCAAGCTGGATGAGATTATCGTCCGCATCATCAAGGACCCTTCGGCCCTGCTGATCGCCATGGAAAACGGCGAAGCGGATATCTATCCGTTCATGGGAACGAGCACCGAGATCAAACGTCTTGGCGATGCCGAGCATCTTGAGTTGACGACTGACGGGTATGCGGCCATTGGCCCGATCAACTGGCTGGCCTTCAACACCGGATCTGAAAAACTCAAGGATGTGCGGGTACGTCAGGCAATTGCCTATGCCGTCGATCGCGATTTCATCACCAAAGCCCTTCATCGTGGTGTATCCACCCCGCAGCGGGGGCCGATCATCGAAGGATCGCCGTTCTTTGATGATACGATTCCAACCTATGATGTCGATCTGGACAAGGCCAAGGCACTGATGGCCGAAGCGGGCTATGCCGATGGCATGTCACTGACCATCGACTATATTCCGGGACCGAAAGAACAGCAGCAGTCGATGGCTGAGTACATGAAGTCCCAGCTCAAAAAGATCGGCATCGAACTTGAAGTACGTGCGGCGCCGGATTTCCCGACCTGGGCGGGACGAGTAGGCGGGCACGACTTTGATCTGACCATGGATATTGTGTTCAACTGGGGCGATCCGGTCATCGGTGTACACCGGACATACCTGTGCTCGAACATCAAACCCGGTGTGATCTGGTCGAACACGCAGCAGTATTGCAACGAGAAGGTGGACGAGGTTCTGAATGCTGCGGCGGTCGAGGCCGACCCGGACAAGCGCAAGGAACTGTATGGCGAATTCCAGCAGATGGTTGCAGCCGATTTGCCAATCTACTGGATCAACGCGCTGCCGTATCACACAGCCTATGACAAGAAGATTCAGAACGCGCCCGTTGGCATCTGGGGTGCCGCGCACCCGCTGGATACGGTCGAGTGGTCTGAATAACCTGTCAATCTGACAACAGGGGCGAAGCGGCTGCGCTTTGCCCCTAACCCCGAGGCACCATGGACGGAACCTACCTGATAAGACGCTTGTTCTATGGCCTCCTGCTGATGCTGGGGGTCGTTGTCCTGAACTTCCTGTTGATCCGTCTGGCACCGGGTGATCCGGCGGTCGTTATCGCGGGCGAGATGGGCGGAGCAACGGAAGAGATGCTTGAAAGCATCCGTGAGGAGTATGGGCTGAACAAACCCGTGCTGGCCCAGTTGGGTATCTACATAGCTAACGTTGCCCGGTTCGATCTGGGCGAAAGTTTCTTTTTCAATCAGCCGGTAACGACTCTGATCGGGCAGCGGATCGGACCGACGATCCTGCTGGTGATTACTGCACAGATCATGTCGATCATCATTGGCGTGTTTTTTGGTGTGATTGCGGCGCGTAAACCGAACGGTGTCATGAGCGCGTTTGTCTCAGTCTTTGCCACGATCGGCTATGCGGTGCCGGTGTTCTGGACCGGGATCATGCTGATCATCCTTTTCGCAAGCGTTCTGCCGATCTTTCCGGTCGAGGGGATGCTGTCGGTCCGTGTGCGTGATGCCTCGATTTTCGTGAAAACGCTGGACTTGTTGCATCATCTGGTGCTGCCCGCCTTTACGCTGGCCATTATCTATCTGGCACAATACGCGCGGCTGTCGCGCGCATCGATGCTTGAGGTTCTGGGGTCGGATTATATCCGGACGGCGCGGGCCAAAGGGGCCTCAGAACGCACGGTTCTGTTCAAGCATGCGCTCAGGAATGCGGCGCTGCCGATCCTGACGGTGGCGGGTTTGCAGTTTGGCAACCTGATCTCCGGCGCGCTGCTGGTCGAGACGGTGTTCAACTGGCCGGGTATGGGCCGGCTGGCGTTCGACAGCATTCTGCGCCGCGACTATCCGACGATCATGGGGGTTCTGTTCTTTGCATCCTTCATGGTGGTGATCGCCAACATCCTGACGGATCTGAGCTATAGGCTGGCGGATCCGAGATTGAGGGGAAGGTGATGGGTCAGCAAGGGCAGGGGGCTCTGTCCCCTCTTGGCCAACGGCCAATTCACCCCCGAAGTATTTTCGGCCAGATGAAGGAGAACCCTTTTGTCTGAGGTTCAGATCACAGATTACAAGGCCGAAAGCCCTGCGCGTGAAGCCTGGCGCATGTTCCGGCGCAATGTTCCCGCCTTAGTCGGTGTCGCGATGCTATCAGCGATCGTTCTGGCGACGCTCTATGGCACGCTGTTCTATACCGGTGATCCGTTCGAAATCGTGTGGGCACCGCATGAACCACCTGGCGCCACGCCGGAATTCCCGCTGGGTACGGATTATCTTGGGCGTAACATCGTCGCTGGCATGCTGACCGGTGGCGGCCCGACCTTGTCGGTCGGGTTAGCGGCGGCAGCAATTACGATGTTCATCGGAATTTCGCTTGGTGCGCTAGCCGGTTACTATGGCGGATGGGTCGACAACCTGTTGATGCGAGTGACCGAGTTTTTTCAGGTTTTGCCTGCACTACTTTTTGCGATGGTGCTGGTGACGCTTTTTTCACCGTCCCTGTTCACGATTGCCATGGCAATTGGCGTTGTCAGCTGGCCGCAGACGGCGCGCCTGACGCGAGCTGAGTTCCTCAAGATCAAGGAACTGGAATACGTGACGGCGGCGCGTGCCATCGGGGCGCGCAACAAGCGGATCATCTGGAAAGTGATCCTGCCAAACGCCATGCCCCCGTTGATCGTTTCGGCAACGCTGACGATCGGGGTTGCGATCCTGTTCGAGGCGGGTCTGTCCTTTCTTGGGCTCGGCGACCCCAACGTGATGAGCTGGGGCCTGATGATCGGCGCAAACCGGGAATACATTCTGGATGCCTGGTGGCCGGTGACATTTCCGGGGCTCGCCATCTTTTTCACTGTATTTGCTGTCTCGTTGATCGGCGATGGCCTGAATGATGCTTTCAATCCGAAGCTGAGGGAAAGATGACCGCGCTGCTGGAGATCGAAGACCTGCGTGTGACGTTCAACACGCGCTACGGAGAAGTGACCGCACTGGACTCCGTGTCGATGCATGTGAATGAGGGCGAGACGCTGGGGGTTGTGGGTGAATCCGGCTGTGGGAAATCCATAACGGCCCTGTCGGTCATGGGACTGATCCCCTCACCGCCGGGAAAGATTGCCGGGGGCTCGATCCGGTTGGCCGGTGAGGAACTGGTCGGGGCAAACCCTGCGCGTCTGCGTGCATTGCGGGGGGGCGATACGGCAATGATTTTTCAGGAGCCGATGACATCGCTGAACCCAGTCTTTACCGTCGGCAACCAAATTGCCGAAGCCATCATGCTGCATCAGAACGTTAGTGCCGATCAGGCCATGAAAGATGCAATCGGGTTGCTGGATCGTGTCGGTATCCCAAGCCCAGATGCGCGGGCAAAGGACTATCCCCATCAGTTGTCAGGAGGTATGCGTCAGCGCGTGATGATCGCCATGGCAGTCAGTTGCCGCCCCAAGGTTCTGATCGCGGATGAGCCGACAACGGCACTGGACGTTACCGTACAGGCACAGATATTCGACCTTCTGAATGAGATTCAGCGCGATTTCGGCGCGGCAATCATTCTGATCACGCATGACATGGGTGCGATTAGTGAAATGGCAGACCGCGTGGCAGTCATGTATGCCGGGCGCGTGATCGAGGAAGCCAGCGCCGACGATGTGCTGGATTTCCCTCAGCACCCTTATGCACGCGGGCTGATCGAGTGCATTCCGGCCCTTGGCCGCGACGATCACAGACTGGCCGAAATTCCGGGCGTTGTGCCACCTCTGCACATGCTGGGGCAGGGCTGTGCCTTTGCCGACCGATGCGCGTATCGGCAGGATCGCTGTGATCGGGAAAAGCCGGCCTTGGGGGATTACGGGCATCATCCTGTTGCCTGCCATGGAATCGAGGAGGCGCGGATATGAGTGTCCTGATGGACGTGCGCGACCTGACGGTCCGATTTGCGCTGCCCAAACCATCATTTTTTGCCGAGCGTCCGCATCTGGAAGCGGTGCGCAAGGTATCATTTCAGCTTGAGGCCGGTAAGGCGTTGGGGATTGTCGGCGAAAGCGGTTCGGGCAAGACAACAACTGCCATGGCGGCGATCCGACTGACCCGGGCTGCGGGCGGGCAGGTTCTTTTTGAAGGTGAGGACCTGCTGGAGCTGGATGACGAGCAAATGCGTCAGCGCCGGCGCGATGTGCAGTTGATTTTTCAGGACCCATATTCGTCGCTCAATCCGCGTGCCCGGGTGGTGGATATCGTCCGTGAACCGATGGATCTGATGGAGATCGGAACTCCGGAGGAACGGCTGAATCGGGTACGGGAGCTGTTTACTCTGGTGGGTCTGCGCCCTGATCAGCTGAACCTGTTTCCGCATCAGTTTTCGGGTGGTCAGCGGCAGCGTATTTCAATAGCACGGGCGTTGACGACCAATCCGAAACTGTTGGTTTGTGACGAACCCGTATCGGCGTTGGATGTGGCCATTCAGGCGCAGATTTTGAACCTGTTGGCTGATCTGAAAGAGAAATTCGGCCTGTCTTACCTGTTTATCTCGCACGATCTAGGTGTGGTGCGTCATGTGTGCGACGACGTTGCCGTGATGTATCTGGGCAAAATCGTTGAAAGCGGCCCGACGCAAACCTTGTTCGAAGCACCGCAACACCCCTATACGCAGGCCCTGTTGTCGGCGGCACCTTCGCTAGCACGACGCAAGTCGCGTGGCTATGTGCGACCGTTGAAAGTGTCCGGTGACCCGCCAAGCCCGATCAATCCTCCAGCGGGCTGCGCCTTTGCTGATCGCTGTCCCCGTGCTCAGCAGATGTGCCGAGAAGTTGCTCCGGTGCTGGAGGCAACAGGGCACACTTTGGCTGCCTGCCATTTCCCGGGGCCTGTTGAAAACTGACCTTCCGGGCGTTGGCCCTGAGGCCGAGCCGCTGATCGAAAACAGTTCAGTCGAGCCGCTTGTTGAATCGCAGCGTCGCCAGGATCAGCCCGGCGACAGTGAAACAACTGAGCCAGAAGATTTCTGTGCCAATCTCGGAAAAATTCGCATCGCGCAGAACAATACCCCGGATCACCCGGTTGAAATGGGTGACCGGCAAAAGGTCGGACAGCCATTGCGCCGGGCGTGGCATTCCTTCGTAGGGGAACATGAATCCGGACAAAAGGATTGAGGGCAAAAGGACAAAGAATGTCATCTGCATGGCCTGCAGTTGATTGGACGCAATCGTTGATATCACCAGCCCCAGGCTGAGGCTTGCCACGATGAACAACAGCGCGCCCATCATCAAAAGTCCAAGCGAGCCGTTGATCGGTATGTTGAAGATCAGGCGACCCAGACCGAGGATCAGGCCGACCTGAATCAGGCCGATGGCCATATAGGGAATAATCTTGCCCAGCATCAGCTCAAACGGGCGGACGGGCGTGTTGATGAGCATCTCCATATTGCCGCGTTCGGTCTCGCGCACGATGGCGAGCGAGGTGAACAGGATCATCGTCATCGTCAGGATGATGCCGACAAGGCCCGGTACGATATTAACCTCACTGCGCTGTTCCGGATTGTAATACAGCGCAACCTCGAACGTGGGCACGCCTGTATTTGCGGGTTGCCGGAACAGTTCGGCCAGCGGCATGTTCCGCAATGATTTCAGCGCGCTTCCAATGGCCGTGTCCGATCCGTCAACAACCCATTGCGCAATTGGGCGCGAGGTTTGTTCATCCGTCGATCTGGGTGGGGCCATGCCAACTGCAGCGCTTCGGGACAGGCGTTTCGGAAGGTCCTTGGGAATGAAGAAAACCGCCCGAACGCGCGAGGCCACCATGGCGCTTTCCGCGTCTTCGAAGTTGGTATGGGATTCCTTGAAATCGACGATCTGCGTTGCCTCGACCATCTGGATCAGGGTCCGGCTGAGCCCGGTCTGGCTCTGATCGACGACAGCCGCCGGTATATGGCGCAGGTTGGTTTCGATTGCATAGCCGAACAATAAAAGCTGAACCAGCGGGATCATGACGATCATGGCAAAAGTAATGCGGTCACGTCTGAGCTGCAGGATTTCCTTCCACAGGATGGCGCGAATGCGTCCGGGCGAAATCATGGGCGACCCCGCGTGGCAAAGACAAAGACGTCCTCAAGGTTGGGTCCGGCGCGTTCGGCCTGCGCTCCTTCGGCAAGTGCGCCGGACTGTTGAATGTAATCGACCGGATTGGCGACGCTTTTGTCCACAAGCACCCTCAGCCGCGTTCCGATCTGCGCTGCAGACAGGATATCGGGTATGGCTTCGAGCTGGCGTTTTGCCTCGCGCAGCCCGTCACCGGAAATCTGAACGACGTTGACGCCCAGTGTTTCCATCAACTCAAAAGGTGACCCATCGGCGCATTTCACGCCCGTGTCGATGATCGCTATGCGGTGGCACCGCTCGGCCTCGTCCATGAAATGCGTCGTCACCACGATGCTTGCCCCCGCATCAACCAGATCAAACAGCTTTTCCCAGAACGCGCGCCGGGATTCCGGATCAACGGCCGAGGTCGGTTCGTCCAGAAACAGCAGTTTGGGTTTGTGCAGCACCGCAGCGGCCAGCGCCAGACGCTGTTTCTGCCCACCACTCATCGAGCCCGCGAACTGCTTTGATTGCGCGGTCAGATCATACTCGGTCAGCAACTCATCCACCCGGTTCCGGGCGTCGGCGCGCGACAGGCCATAGATCTGCGCCGTGAACTGCAGGTTTTCCTTCACCGTCATGTCACGGTAATGCGAAAAAATCTGGGTCATGTACCCGATTTTGCGTTTCAGAGGCTCGGACTTTCCCGGCAGACGCGTTCCCAGAACCTCGACCTCACCTTGGCTGGGGGTCAGCAGACCGGTCAGCATACGCATCGCGGTTGTCTTGCCCGATCCGTTCGGCCCCAGAAAGCCGTAAATCGTGCCGGACGGGATCGTCAGGTCAAGCCCGTTCACGGCAATCTTGTCGCCGAACCGCCGGGTCAGGCCGCGCGCCGTGACGACCGCATCGGTCATGGCAGATCGGCCTGCACCGGGATGCCGACCGGCAGGGTTCTCGCGGACTCGGGCAGGGCGATTTCAGCCATATACATCAACCGCGAGCGTTCGTCCTGATTCAAGGCGTAATAGGGCGTAAAGGCCGGGTCCGAGCTGATCCAGCGAACCACCCCGTCAAAGGGGTCGTCGAGGCCATCGACATGCACGGTCAAGCTGTCACCCTCTTTCAGGTGAACGCGATAGGGTTCAGGAACATAGACCCGTGCAAGCATAACATCTGATGCCAACAACACCGCGACAGGGCTGCCCTGCGCCACGCGTTCACCCAGATTCCATGGAAGACTGTCCAGCCACCCATCGCGCGAGGCGGTGATGACAAGATTGTCCAGCAGGCGCTGTTCCGCCTCTAGCTTGGCCTGTGCCGCCTCAACCTCGGCCTGAGCGATCTGGATATCTTCGGGCCGGGTGCCGTTTTCAAGTTCCAGCAGAATTTCGCGCGCTCGGGACAAGGTCGCCTGCGCGCTGTCCCGCTGGGCCAAATCTCGTTCAAGGCGGGCTTCGGTGACCGTTCCGCTCTGCAACAGGGTCAGGTTTCTTTTGTAAATGCTTTCCGCGTTCGTCAGATTGGCACGAGCGCCTTCGACATCCGCGCGGGCGACTGCGATCTCTTCGTCGCGTGCGCCAGCCTCAAGTTTCGACAGGTTCGCCTGCGCCTTGGCCAATTCTGCTTTGGCCAGCGCCACATCGGCGGCCTGCACCCGGTCGTCAAGCCGTGCCAGCACGGTTCCGACTTTTACGGCAGAACCTTCTTCCACGGGCAATTCCGTGATGATTTCCGAAGCGGTCGCTGTAAGGGCAACTCTTTCCCGGCTGGTGACGCCAAGGGCGACGCCCCTGTTACGATCTGAGCAAGAGTCAAACAGGGCCATCGGAACCAAAAGGAGGAATGGAAGAACGGAAAAGCTCATTCACCTAAATCCCTAGTTTCTATGGATATTTAATGCGCTGACTGAAATTTTGTCCAGTTGAAATAGTCGCGCAGTTCAGGATTCTATTTTCACGTCACCCGGTTCTAAATCCCAAAGAAGTGACATTTTTTGTTGAATTGCAGAAGATCCGCAAACTCTAAACATATGTTAATGAAACAGTTCAGCGAGCCCCGTATTTACCCGCAATCTGGCCACTTGGCCATCGACGCGAGTATCCGGAGTCCGGCAATGAAGCGATCCCTTTTTATCATTTCCACTCTTGCCGTTGCGGCGCTTGCGGGATGCCGAGAGGACGAACAATCGTCCACAAACCAACCCATCCGCCCGATCAAAACGCATCTGGTAGAGCTAAGCCCGATCTCGGAAATCCGCACCTTTCCAAGTGTTCTGGAACCTTCTGAGCTGACCAATCTGTCGTTCGAAATCGGTGGCACATTGGACGAGCTTGACCTTGCCGTCGGGCAGCAAGTGAAAAAGGGCGAGCTTATTTCCAGCCTCAACCCTGCGTCGCTGGAGATCCAGTTGCAGGATGCACAGGCCGGGGTGCGGCAGGCCGAAGCCGAACACAACAACGCTGTCCGGACTTTGAAACGCAACCGCACTCTGCTGTCACGCGGTGCAATTACACAGGTCGCCGTGGACGAGGCGGAAACGCAAGAACTGGCCACCATGGCGCAATTGGATCAGGCCCGTCAGGCCGTTGCGTCCGCCAAGGACAACCTAGTAAAGGCAAGTATCATCGCTCCTTACGATGGGGTTGTGAATTCCGTCGATGCGACGTCCTTTGTAACGGTCTCGGCGGGCACACCCATCGCGTCCATCTACGAAGATGGAAAATTCGAAGTAAGCATCTCCGCCGGATATGCTGTCGCCGCAAAGCTGGATGTTGGCTATCCGGCAAAGATACGCCTTGCGGACCGTCCTGACCTTGTTCTGGATGCAACCGTCAAGGAACTGGGCCAGCGCGCTGATCTGGTATCCTCGTTTCCCGTCTATCTTTCCGTAGACGATGAGCAGAACGAAATTCGCGCGGGCATGGCGGCTGAGGTCGTGCTGGAGATTCCGTTGACGCAGCCCGAAGGGTTTCTTGTTCCGCTGTCGTCCATCGCGACCAATCAGGGCGGGTTCGAAATTGACGACACCGGGTTCTCGGAAGAGCTGTTCGTGTTTGTCTATGACCCCGAGTCTGAGACGGTCCAACAGAGGCGGGTTTCCACCGTAACCTCCAAGGGCGATCTGGTCGTCGTCACCGAAGGGCTGGAACCGGGTGACCAGATTGCCTCGGCCGGTGTGTCCTTTCTGAAAGACGGTCAGCGGGTTCGTCTTCTGACCATTGAGGATGAGAGCTAGGCCATGGATTTCCTGACCCGCTTTGGCCTTGAAAAATCAAGGCTCACCGTTCTTGTTGCCGTTGGCCTGCTGCTGTTGGGCATGATCAGCTATGTGCAGATGCCCAAGCGCGAAGACCCGGCCGTCACGATCCGAACGGCCATCGTCGAAGCCAGCTTTCCGGGTATGTCACCCGAACGGGTCGAGGACCTGATTGCCAAACCACTGGAGCGTGTCGCGCGCGAGATTGGTGAGATTGAAGATATTGAAACCTGGATCACCAACGGCAGGGCCGAGCTTTCGGTCACGTTGTATGCCTCGGTTCCTGGCAGCGATCTGAACGCGGTGTTTCAGGACATCCGCAACAAGATGATCGAAGCAACGGATCAGCTGCCTGACGGCACTCTGGGGCCGTTCATCAATACCGATTTCGGTGACGTCGCCATCGCAACAATCGCGGTCACTGGTGAGGGCTTTGACTATGCCGAATTGTGGGACGCCGCCGATGTGCTGCGCGACGATCTTTATTCGCTGAACGGGATCACCAAAGTCACGATCATGGGACGTCAGGAAGAACGTATCTGGCTGGAGTTGGATACGGGCAAGCTGGCGTCGGTCGGCTTGACGGTTACTCAGGCACTTGAAGATCTGAAAGCCCAGAACATCATCACCTCGGCCGGGACATTCGCCGTTGGTGGCGTCGATATCGCGCTTGAAGTAAATGGCGACCTCAAGTCGGTCGACGAAGTTGCCCAGCTTTTGACCCAGATACCCGGGCAGGACAATTTTGTCCGATTGCAGGATCTTTTGACCGTCAAGCGCGGGTATGCGGACCCTCCGGAAGCGCCCATTTTCTACAACGGCAAACCAGCACTGATCGTGGCTGTCGAAATGGCCGATGATCGCGACGTTCAGAAAATCGGTGCGATGCTGAAAGAGGCCGTGCCCAAGTTCGAGCAGAAACACCCCGTCGGCATCAGTTTCGAATTCTCGACCTTTCAGGAAGATGTCGTCACGCAGGCGATCAACGGGGCGTTGGCGAATGTCGGTCAGACATTTGCGGTGGTATTCCTTGTCATCTTCCTGTTTCTGGGCTTCAGACCAGCAGTTGTCATCGCCAGTATCGTGCCCTTCGCTGTCATGTTCTCGCTGACTATTATGGTGCGCTGGGGAGTCGATCTTGAACAGATCTCAATCGCCGCAGTCATTATTTCGCTGGGTCTACTTGTCGATAACGGCCTTGTTGTGGTCGAAGAGATTCAGAAACAGCTCAACCTCGGCAAATCGCCGAAAGAGGCCGCCCAACACGCCGGCGGTCAGTTTTTTGTGCCGCTTGCGGTCGCGTCGATCACCACGGTCTCGGCCTTTATTCCGATGCTGATCCTTGAGGGAACCGAAGGCGAGTTCGCCTTTTCCCTTGGTGCGGTTGTCGGCTTCATGCTGGCGGGCTCGTGGCTGACCGCGCATTACATCCTGCCCTTCCTGGCCTCGCTTGTGCTGCGGCCAACCAAAAAGGCCGAGCATGAAGGCTGGCTTGTCCGCTTCTACGGCTGGCTATGCCGTCGTACCCTGCGGTTTGGCATTCTGGTGATGTTTGTAGCCTATGGTCTGGTCGCTTTGTCCGTGACCGTGTTCGGTCTGGTTCGGGTCGAACTGTTCCCGCTGTCGGAGCGGTCGGAATACCTCATCTATCTCGAAATGCCGCGCGGCAGTTCCATCGAGGCCACAATCGAAGAGGCCCGCTCGGTCGAAGCCTGGCTTAACCAAAGTGATATCAACCCCGAAGTTTCCAACACAACCGTCTATGCTGGCAGCGGCGGGCCGCGGTTCTATATCGGTCTGGATCCGGCCGAGGCTGATCCATCGAACGCCTTCATCGTTGTCAACACGGCCGGACCGGACGTGGTTGCCGCTGCGACCGAACGGGCGCGAAACTATCTGACGAAAAACCGCCCGGCAGCCCGCTATCGCGTCACACGACTGTCCATGGGTGAGGGTGAGCCGGGCATTGTCGAATACAAACTGCGCGGTCCTGACGCCGAGATCCTACTGGCAAAGGCTGAAGAGATCGAAGCAGCCTTTGCCACGGTACCCGGAATTTCGACCAACGAGAATGATTGGGGAAACAAGGTTGTCCGTCTGAGAATGAACGTCTCGCAGGATAAGGCTCGTATTCACGGGGTCTCATCCGAGGACATCGCGCAAACCATGAACACCTATTTCTCGGGCGCTGTGCAATCGACATTCCGCGAGGCAACGGACCCCTTCCCGATTGTTTTACGGGCGGCGGACAATTTTGGCGATTTGCTGGACGATCTGCGGAACCTCACGATCATGACCGACAATGGCGCCATCCCGTTGGATCAGATCGCCTGGATTGAACCGCATTTCGACTATGCCCAGATCCGTCGGGAAAATCAGGTGCGGCAAGTGACGGTTTCCGGCAAAAGCCTGACCATGACCGCGACCGAGGTGCAGGCACATATGGCCCTGTATCTGGCGGAACTGGACCTTCCCGCAGGGTACGAACTGTCGGTTGGTGGTGAATCCGAGACCAGTGACGAAGTGAACGAGCTGTTGCTGAACGGAATGCCACCCGCGCTGATGCTGATGATGGTCGCCCTGATGTTCCAGTTCAACTCGGTCCTCCGTGTGGGTCTGACCTTCATGACCATTCCTTTGGTCATCATCGGGGCACCCCTTGCCCTTATTATCGCTGGTCGTCCTTTGTCGTTCTTCGCAGTTCTGGGGATGATCTCGCTGGCCGGTATCATTATCAACAATGCCATCGTTCTGATCGACCAGATTGACATCGAGCGGAAAGACAAACCACTGGACGACGCGATTGTCGTTGCTGCAAAGAAACGTGTCACGCCCGTTTTGCTAACCTCACTGACAACTGTTCTGGGACTTGTGCCGATGGCCGTTATCGGTGGAGTATTGTTCGAACCGATGGCGACATTGATGATTGGCGGGCTATTGCTGGCCTCTCCGATCACATTGATTTTCGTACCTGCGCTTTATCGGTCCATGTTCAGGCTAGGCAAACAAGCCGAAACCTTGGCCTCTGCCTGAAATCGGCGCAGACCTTATCCAAAGCGGGCATCAGCCTGTCCATGGTTAATGTCTTTGGCGACAAATATGGGCTTTGAAGCCGTGGGTTCGCCGGAAGACTTAACGAATATCATGGCGATGCGCCTTATCCCGTGATATCGAATTGATCTCGCGACGTGTGCTGGTTCTGTGCACTCGGGTTCAGGGGTTGATGTGTCATGCTGGAGCCATTTTGAAATGACCGTGGAAATTCCCCAAGATATCCTGCACTGGATCAAGTCCAACAGCACGCGGGTCGAGCTAAAACGAAAGGCCGCGCTGGTCGATGAGGGTGAAGTCAGCAAATACGTTCACCTGGTCGAAAGCGGATGCTTGCGGTTTTGGTACAATGATGACGGCAGGGACGTGACTCTTCAGTTCTTTCAGAAGGGTGCGGCCGTGGGGCCGCTCGAATGCCTGTTTTGGAACAAGCCAAGCGAATTCAATCTTGAAGCTGTGGTGGCATCAACCGTCTGGAAGGCCAAAAAGGAAATTATCCTTCCGGCGCTGCAAACCTCACCCAGGCTGAACCAGCTTGTTATCGATTCCTTGCTTAAGCGATTGGCATCGTATCAGCAGATGTTCCTGCGTACGATCAAGAACAATCCGCAGGAACGCTTTCTGGAACTTATCTCATCCGATCCCGAGCTTTGGGAAACCGTTCCACAACACTACATTGCGTCCTACCTGGGCATTACACCCGTTTCGTTGAGCAGAATTCGCAAAAAAGTTCTTTCTTCTTAACATATGATATCGCGAATGATCTTCCGGATTGGCTAAGCACTTAGTCAATGACAATCCCAAGAGGCGGCGATGACCCTGCAGGCACCTTTCCAATGACTTCATCGGCAGTCGCCACAACCTGTCCGTTTGGGCCGATTGTGGTGTACGGCCCTTAGCCACCGTCGGAATTGTTCCTGCTGACAACCGACGGCGAGCAACCAACAAAACGAAACAATTGAGGTGGCGCGGACCTGTTCCGGCGCGTCGGCGGCGTTTGCCCCGCTGACGTACGCTTTTCTCATGTCTGAACCTTTCCGGGTCACAGCGGTCAGGCATCGATGTCTGTCGATTGTCTCCATGCGCCCGGAGGGGATCAAGACGCGTTCGTCGTGGGTGTTGGTTGGAACAGCAATGCGCCCGAGGCCATGGCGGCCCGGGCCACCAAACAAAAGAAAAGAAGAGAGACGAACATGACTTCCACCCCCATCTACTACCGCACCGCCGCCTGTATTTGCGTGGCGTTATCAAGTTTCGCCAGTGACGTTCAGGCACAGGATTTCGGAGGTTTCGGTGAGCAGGACAAAACCGGAAACTGGGACGTATTCGTCGGCGCCGGTGTCAGTATTGCACCCGAATTCGAGGGATCGGACGAGTACGAGACCACATTTGTTCCCGGTTTCCAGGCGGTGTGGCGTGACCGCGTATTGATTACCCCCGAAGGCCTTGGTGCGTTCGTAATCCGGCAAGACTCCTTAAGGGTTTCGGCGGCCATTGGATATGGTGGTGGCCGCAAGGAAGACGACAGCGTTTATCTGCGCGGATTAGGAGATATCGAGGAAGGCGCCGTATTGTCGTTGGGCGCCCAGTATGATCTTGGCCGCCGCCTGACCGCAACTGCGGACGTACGGACCTTTCTGGATGGATCAAAGGGCACCGTGATCAGCGTTGGTCTGCAAACCCAGGTTCCATTCGGTGTGGTTCGTGGCGCGCTGTTACCAACCGGCGCACCCTATGACGAGGTTGCCGACCGTCAGGGTCTGGCATTCATTGGGGGTATTTCGCTGGATTGGGCCGACGACAATTACAACCAGAGCTACTTTGGTGTTGACGCGATGCAGTCCGCTGCATCGGGGTACCAGCAATACGACGCCGAAGGTGGGTTGAAGTCCGTCAAGGTCGAAGTTGGTTTCACTCAGCCATTGGGCAAGAACTGGGGCCTGACCGGCATCGCCGCCTACTCCAAACTGCTGGGTGATGCCGCAGACAGCCCGATTGTGCAGGATACCGACAGCCTGTCCGCAACCCTCGCTATCGGCTACAAGTTCTGAACAGCTTGCGCAGTGCCGCCAAGATGGCACTGCGCGCCCTCTGGCTATTCACGAAGGGGATATTGCCTGCCGGTTTTAGAAAAAAGTACAGTTTCTTAACAAACGTTAACGCCAGATTGCTTCCCTGCCGGTTAGGTTCCACCAGAAAGATAATCCCCGAGTCGATCATGCGTATTCTCGTCGTTTTCAATCACCCCTCTGAGGGCAGCTTTTGCAGTGCCATTTTGCGATCCGTGCAAAATGGACTGGAAGCGGCTGGCCATGAGTGCGATCTGATCCACCTTGACAAAGATGAGTTCGATCCCGTGATGCGCGCCAAAGACCTGAGGGCGTTTGTGATGGCACGCACTCAACCCGACGTGTCTGATGAACTGCTGGACGCCCGTGTTCTGAACTATAAAGCGCGGGTTCAGGAGGCAGAGCACATCATCTTTATCTTCCCGATCTGGTGGGAACTTATGCCCGCCCTCATGAAAGGGTTCGTTGACAAGGTGATCTTTCCCGGGATTGCCTATGATTACAATGAATCCGAAACCCGGATGCTGTGCAGGCTGGACCGGCTTCGGGGGATCACGATGATCACCACGATGAATACTCCGTCGATCATCTACCGGCTTTTGTTCGGAAACGCGATCAAGAAGGCCCTGTTTACAGGGACCTTCTGGAAAATGGGCGTCCGCAACCGCAAATGGATCAACCTGACCTATGTGAAATTCTGCAAGCCTAGAAAGCGCGAGAAATGGCTTGAGCAAATCGAGGCCAGAATGCTGTTTCTGACCTGAATTTTCATGTCGCTCACGGATAAAACTCGCCTGCTGACCCCCTCCCACGTATCTGAACTTCCCTCGTAAGGTGATGCGCTGGACGCAGGCAAACGGGCCGGGCTGGCCACCACTCACGAAAAGATGCGATCAACGCGTCATACCCAGCCCGGTCCGTCCAAAACACTGACATATGCTGTCAAAAGATTGGAAACCCCATGGCTCGGCGGTCTGCAGACCGTCGCGGACAAAAGGTATTTTCACGACGGATGCTGACGCCGCGCTGGTCAAAGCCACGCATGAGTTTGTTGCAAAGGATACGAACGGCATCATCCAGTGCTACAACGGCAAATACGGAATCGAGAACTCGGCTGAATTGATCGAGCAGTTTCGCCCGGTGGTCGGCAAGTGGTTTGAACTTACTGCCAATGTTTCTTCCGTTGAAGAGGTGGAAGATCTGTTCTGGAAAAATCTACTCCAAGGTGGATGTGGAAACCTACGGTCAGTAAATCTGGGTGCCAGTAAATTTGAGGGCCTGCCACATTGACGGTGGCAGGCCATTTTCCTTGTAAGCCATTGCTTTGTAGTCAGTATTCAGGGCGGCGATATAAACCATTCCGCAGCATTGTCATGGCATACGCGACGGACAAGCGATCCGGCCAGCTCCGGGTCATTGGGGATGTGACCGCTTACCATCCACCCGCCGATCATCCGGCACAACAGGCGGCGAAAATACTCGTGCCTTGGAAAGGACAGGAAGGAACGGGAGTCCGTCAGCATACCGACAAACCGTGACAACAGACCCATCTGAGACAACTGGGTCATCTGGCGTTCCATTCCATCCAGTTGATCGTTGAACCACCAGGCGGTTCCCGCCTGAATTTTCCCCGAGTAGCCGCCCAGCTGAAAGTTGCCCGCCGTGGTTACGATGACCTCGTTTCGGGTTGGATCAAGACAATAGAGAATAGTGCGCGGTAGGCCGCCCGTTTTGTCGATTGCATCCAGCAGGGCGTTCAACGGCGCGGCAATCGGGGTGTCGTCAATGGAATCACAGCCGATGTCCGGCCCAAGCTGGTCGAAAAGGCGCGTATTCGTATTGCGGAGTGCGCCGATATGGTACTGCATGACCAGATCACGCGCAGCATAGGCACGCCCCAATTCGATGAGGACAGCGGCCTGAAAATCAGCCTGTTCCTGCCGGGAGACATCCTGACCGGAACGCGCCTTGTCCAGAATGCGATTTCGTTCGGCATCGCTCAGCGGCCCGAAAATGGGCAGGAAGTCTAGGCCATGGTCGCTGGCTTTGCATCCAGCCTGAACGAAAAAGTCTAGACGATTGATCAGGGCCGATATCAGATCGTCAAAGCTGCGGATGGGGATGTCGGACATCTCGGATAGCCGTTCCAGATAGGCACCGTATCCCGGTTTTGTAATCTTGAACGCGGCATCGGGTCTGAAGCTGGGAGCAACGGTAAAACCCGCGTCGGACTCCGCCGCAAACGCGCGATGTGCTGCAAGATCGTCGCAGGGGTCATCCGTGGTTCCGACAAAGGAGACATTCATCTGCCGTAAAAGCCCACGCGCCCTGAACTCGGGTTTCGCCAGACATGCGTTTGCAGTGTTCCATGCATCAGCAGCGGTTTCTGGGTTCAGTACGCCATGCCATCCGAAATAGCGGGACAATTCCAGATGGCTCCAATGATAGAGTGGATTGCCCAGACAGTGCGGCATGGTCTCGGCAAAGGCCATGTACTTTTCAAAGTAGCTCGCGGTGCCGGTTATCCGGCGTTCGTCAATTCCGTTCCACCGCATGGCGCGCCACTTATAGTGATCCCCTTCCAGCCAGATCTCACCAAGATCAGACCATGAACGGTTTTGCAAAATGGCGTTGGGATCCAGATGATTGTGAAAATCGACGATTGGCAGTGGCGCAGCGACTTCATGATAAAGCTGCTCTGCCTGTGACGTATCAAGCAGGAACGTGTCGGACAGAAAACCGCTCATGACTGTGCCTCATTCTGTTTTGCAGCCTCTGCAAGGGCCAGCCGGGTACCTTTTTGCGAAATCTGTCTGTAAGCGTCGCGGATGCAGGTTCCGAACGCGGGATGTCCGGCCAGTTCGGGATCAAAAATCCGGTCGATTTCAAGCAGGGCATCCACATAGGCATCGCCGTCCTTCCCGACTGAACATTGCGCCAGTGTCTCTGCCAGCGGGTCCTGCACCGACAGTGGGGTGCCATCTTCGGCCTGCCCCCGGACAAACCGCATCCAACCGGCAATGGCCATGGCGGACAGGGGCCATGCTCTGCCAGTCTGAAGGTGGTATTTGACCGGAGCCAGCAAGCGTTGCGGCAGTTTTTGACTGCCATCCATGGCAATCTGAATTGTGCGGTGATGCAGGCGCGAGTTGCCGAACCTGTCGATCAGGCGGTCGGCATAGCTGCGCAGGTCAACATCTTCGGGAACGCGCAATGTCGGAGCTTGTTCAAGCAACATCAGCCGGTGGGCGCCGTTGCGAAAAAGCTCGTCCTGCATACAGTCCGCCACCGTTTCATGACCAGCCAAGGCCCCCAGATAGGCAAGAAAGGAATGCGCGCCATTCAGCATCCGCAACTTCATCTCTTCATATGGCGCGACGTCCTGCACAAATTCGGCACCTGCGTGTAGCCAATCTGGGCGACCCGCCGCGAATTCATCTTCGACTACCCATTGGCGAAACGGCTCACACACAATGCCGTTTGGGTCCACATGGCCCAGCAGGTCGGTCAATATCCGCTGCCCGTCTTCATTCAGTGCCGGGACGATGCGGTCAACCATCGAGCAGGGGAAGGTGCAGTTTTCGCCGATCCATTGCGCCAAGGAGGCACCGCGGGCCGTGGCCATGGACAGAACTGCCTGACGGCACAAATCCCCGTTAGAAGGAAGATTGTCACAGGACAGAACGGTAACGCCGCCCAATCCCGTCGCGCGACGGCGCTGTAGTCCTTCGACTATCGCGCCGATGGCAGTGCGTGGTTTGTTCGGGTTGGCCAGATCCTGTCGGATTTCGGGTAGATCCATATCCAATTGGTTCCCTGCCAGACAATAGCCCTTTTCCGTGATACTTAGCGTGATAATCGCCAGCGCGTGGCTGGCTATGAGGTCCGGAATTGCATCTGCGCCGTCCCGTGCCGGATGCAGGCTTTGGATGACGCAGCCCATACGCCGGGCCGATACCCCGTGATCGTCTATGGCGGCGACCGTGTAGACCCCCCCGGCCCGGTCAAGTTCGGACAGTTGCTCGACCCCTGAATTCAGTCTGGCAACAGCGACGCCCCAGTCTCCGTCGCCGCCCTCCAGCGCCAGATCGGTGTAGAACAGTGGATGGGCGCGGGCGAACGCACCAAATCCAAGGTGCAGGATACGCGGGCGCAGGGCGCTTCGGTCGTATTCGGGGTGTACAAGCGTTATGTTCGATACGGACATGGCCGGATCTCCGGTTGGTGTCAGGTCGGGGATTTCAGTTTCAGATGTGCGCCTGACGTACAGAGTTGCCCCTGAGCGATCAGGGATTGGCCCGAGATGTGGCGGATTTCCATATCTTCGAAACAAGGCGGGCGATTGCCCCGAACGGTCCAGGTGATCTCCGGTAGCTCCTTGCCGAAACGGACGTTGAAACGGGTCATGCAGAATTGGTCGACCAATGCAGCCTCACTTTCACCGTCGTCGTCATACATCCACGAAATGTATGGCTCGCTTTGATCGGGTGCAGGACAAACCATCAAAACCCGGCGCGCTTCCTGCTCTGGTGTTGCACGGATTGCGCCTTCGGAAAGGGGCAAAACCGCTCCTCCGCGCACAAACAGGGGAATGCTGCCAAGCGTTACCGGCAATTCGACCCTGTTTCCGCCCGGGTACCAGGTTGCGGTTTCATAATGCCACCAGCCGCCGGGCCACTCTGGGAGTTGTATCAACCGATGACTTGCGCCGGATTTCAGAACCGAGGCCACCAAAAGATCGGGGCCCAACATGAACTCGAACTGCGCATCGCGACAGGCCGGGTCTTCGGGGAAGTCCAGAAACAACGGGCGCAAAATCGGCTCATGCTCAGTCGCTGCGCGGTAAAGCTGGGTGTAAAGGTAAGGCAGCAGGCGATAGCGCAAGCGTATGGCATCCCGAACAAGGGGCGTGACCTCGGGGTGCATCCATGGCTCGTTCACCGTGCCATCGTCATTCCACGAGTGGATTGTGAAACGCGGATGGAAAATCCCGTTCTGCACCCAACGCAGGAACAATTCGGGATCGGGTTTGGCACCGGCAAACCCTCCGACATCGTGGCCGATGTTGTAGAACCCGGATATGCTGAGCCCCAGCCCCATGGGAATGTTCCATCTGAGCGTATCCCAACTGGTCCGGTTGTCCCCGGTCCAGGTCTGTGCGTACCGCTGGGTGCCCGGTGCAGCACTGCGGGAAATCAGGTACGGGCGCTTTCCCGGTGCAAAGGCTCGCTGCACCTCACATGAGGCGCGGGACATCAGCATCCCCATCAGTGGTCGGATTTGACCTGTTGCAACCTCGCGCCCAAAACCGTCGCAAGGCGCAGAGTCATCCCAGACCTCAAATTCATTATTGTCATTCCAGGTTGACGACACGCCCTGTTTCAACAACGCGTTGGTCACATTGTCCTGCCACCATGAGATGGTCGACGAATTGGTGAAATCCAGATGGCTGCCGCAACCGTCCCAGAACGAGGACTGTTCAGGCCCATCTGTTTCGCTGTCCCGGATAAACAGGTCCTGCCGGACGGCTTCGGAATATTTGGGGTGGTCATCCAGCAGGACAGGTTTGATATTGGCGATCAGGTGCACATCGCTATCCGCAAAACGACGGGCGAGGGCGGGGAAATCCGGAAACTTGTCCCGGTTCCAGTTAAAGACATAGCGTTGCTTTCCAATCGATGTATACCCCGAAGACATCTGAAAGCTGTCACAGGGAATGTCCTCTATGTGCAGCTTGTCCAGAAAACCCAACAGTTGTGCCTGCGCATCCTCGGCGTCGGTGTAGGCCATTGATGAGGCGGAATAGCCAAGGCTCCATCGCGGCATGAAAGCGGTTCCACCGGTCAGGGCCACCTGCTGTTTGACCACGCCCCGAATATCCGGCGACCAGCTGACATACAGGTCCAGATCGCCGTCCTCGGCCCGCCAGAGCCGGTAAGGCGCGTGATAGTTATCCAGCTCGTTGCCCAGATCGCACCAACTGGTCGACAGATTGTCATAAAACAACCCCATGGCACCGGCGCCGGGACGTTCGGTGATGGTAAAGGGGATGTGTTTGTACAACGGATCTGTGGTTTGCGCGTCATACCCAAGCGCATCAAGGTTGCGCATTTCAAAGCGGCGACCGCTACGTTCAAGTGGCCCGGATTTTTCACCCAGCCCAAAATAGCGTTCACCCGGGTGTCGGTGCATGTAATGCGCGACGCGGGTGTCGCGGCGACCCAGCATATATGCCCCGGTTGTCCGGTCCTCGGCCAAAGGAACCCATGGTGCGTCCGGGGTGGCGCGGCTTTCCCAACGCAACGCCAGAGGATGCAGCACCGTCAACCGCAGATGCCCGGTTTCAAGTGTGAGTTGACCGCCGGTATCAACCCGGCACCCCGGCAAGGAAAAGCCACTGGTGTCTTCGCGGTCTCGCCCTTCCCAAGCGGTATCTCCGTCAGGCGCAACGGACCAGCTCCGGTTCAGTCGCCATTGACCTTCTTTCAGAAGCTGTACGCGAATAAGCGTTTGTTCCAGAACCGTTACGCGTAACAAATGTCGATCTTCGACCTTCAGGACAAAGCCGTTTCTGTCGTGGTTCTTCAGTCTCCAGTTGCGCAGGGTTTTCATGAGCGATTTCTCAGTAACCCAGCAACAACTGCGGCAGGAACAGGCTGATTTGCGGGAAGTAGGTGACCACCAGAAGAAGACCGACCAGAACGGCATAGAATGGCAGCATGGGCCTGATCACCTGACCGATTTTCACCTCACCAACTGAACAACCGACAAACAGCGCCGAACCTACGGGTGGGGTACAGATACCGATGCACAGGTTGAACGTCATCACCACACCGAAATGTACCGGGTCCATGCCCAGATCGCTGACCACGGGCAGAAAGATCGGGGTAAAGATCAGCAGGGCAGGGGTCATGTCCATGAAGGTTCCCACCACTAGCAACGCGATGTTGATGATAAGCAGCAGAACGATCGGGTTTTCCGAAAGGCCAAGCAGTGCATCCGAAATGGAATAGGGAATGTCGGCAAAGGCCATGGCCTTGGACATCGCGATCGAACACCCGATCATAAGCAGCACGATCGAAGTGGTCACGGCGCTTTCCAGAATGATCCCCGGAAGTTCCCGGACCGAGATTTCACGGTACCAGATCAGCGCCAGAAACAGAGTATAGACCACTGCCACTGCAGATGCTTCGGTGGCGGTGAAAATGCCCCCGACGATGCCGCCCATGACGATGACGATCAGACCCAGCGGCAGCATTGCGTTCAGCGCCTTTTCAGCGGTTTCGCGCAGTGACGGCCGCTCGGCCACCGGATATCCGCGCCGCTTGGCGATGATGCCCGCGACGATCATCAGGCTGACACCCATCAGGATACCCGGGATATACCCCGCAACAAAAAGGGCTGCGACCGAGGTGCCATTGGTGATCAGAGAATAAACGATGAATGTTGAACTGGGCGGGATCAGCAAACCGGTCGGACATGAGGCAACGTTCACCGCTGTCGAATACGCCGGATCATACCCTTCCTTGCGCTGAAGTGGTGACATGACGCCACCAACCGCCGCCGCAGATGCCACGGCCGAACCCGAGATCGAACCGAACATCATGTTGGCGATCACGTTGCAATGGGCCAAAGCGCCGGGCAGACGACCGCCCAGAACCTTTGCGAATTCGATCAGACGCAACGCAATGCCACCCCGGTTCATGATGTTTCCGGCCAGAATGAAGAAGGGGATCGCAAGCAACGTAAAACTGTCGAGGCCCGACGCGACCTGTTGCGCGACGATATAGACCGACTGATCGAATGACATGAACAGCAGGAACGTGGCCAGCGCCGAGAGGCCGATGGAAAAGGCGATTGGCACACCAAGCGCCATGAGCAGCGCGAAGGTTCCGAACAGGGTGGCGACCGATTGAATATCCATGATGCAGTCCTAGTCCAACGGTCCGCCGGGCGATGTCGGCCCAAGGCGCTCGTTCGGTCCTTGCCCGGTGCGCGCGAGGTCGAATACGAACCCGAAACAGTAAAACAGAATTGCCAGACCGGATGCCGGAATGGCGACATAGACCAGCCCCATCGGCAGCCGCAAAGCCGGAGAGACCTGACCCGTTTCCAGGGTTCTCGAAACCAGATTGTACCCGCCATAGATCATGACCACGCAGGCAAATGCCGCCACCGCGCAGATAATGGCAGCGTTGACGATGGTCCTTGTCGCGCCATGGGTGATGTTGGGCAAAAGATCGATTGCCAGATGCCGGCGCTGTCCAAGCGTATAAGCGCCCCCGAGAAGCGCGACCCAGATGAAGAGAAAGCGCGCCATCTCGTCGGTAACGGTGCTTGGGCTGCCAAGCACATATCGGGAAAATACCTGCCAGATCACACAGGCCACAAGCACGCCAAAGGCGATTACGATCACGACGCGCAGAACCGCATCGACAGCGGCGGTAACTTGTTTCATGGGCCCTCCTCCCACGGGTCGGCACCTGCAGAGTATCTTGTGGGGCCTGTCCCGCAATCGCTCTTGCCTCAATAAATCGTATTGGTCAACCAATTTGTCAAATTTGGTTGACTAATTCAAAAAACTGGGCGATCACATTGGTGGTTGCGGGCCGGCGGGCGGGCCGCGACGCCGAATCCGTCCGTATGCAGGTTCAGGGAATCTGCGGCACTGGCCCGCGAGTTTTGGAGGAGACAATGTCAAAATTCTCGAAGATCACCGCAGCAATGGCTGTCAGCCTGTTGGCGATGTCGGCCGCGGCCGAGGCCAAGACCCTGCGATTGAACCACAACAACCCCGAAGACCATCCGCTGCACAAATCGATGGAGTTCATGGCTGAACGTGTCGACGAGTTGACGGATGGCGACCTGAAAATCCGCATCTTTGCCAACGCTCAGCTGGGAACGCAGCGCGAGTCGATGGAGCTGATGCAAAACGGCTCGCTTGATATGGCGCGGTCGAATGCCAGCGAGCTTGAGGCCTTTGAAGAGTCATACGGCGCGCTGAACCTCCCATACATCTTCACCAGCGCAGATCACTATTTTGACGTTCTCAGCAGCGATATCGGCGATGACATTCTGAATGCATCCGCGGACAAGGGCTTTATCGGGCTTACCTATTACATCGAAGGCGCGCGGTCGTTCTATGCGAACAAGGAAATCCGCTCACCGGCCGATCTTGAGGGGATGAAGATCCGTGTGCAGCCCAGCCCGTCGGCAATCCGTATGGTCGAATTGCTGGGTGGCAACCCGACCCCGATTGCCTGGGGTGAACTGTACAGCGCACTGCAGCAGGGTGTCGTTGACGGAGCGGAAAACAACCCGATGGCGCTGACCAGCGCGCGGCATGGCGAAGTCTCCAAAGTCTATTCCGACGATGGCCATACGATGATCCCGTCGGTCGTGATGATCTCAACCCAAAGCTGGAATGATCTGTCCGAAGATCATCAAAAGGCGCTGCGTCAGGCTGCCAAGGACTCGATGGTGTTTCACCGCGATCAGTGGGACGCTATGAGCGCAGCAGCCGTTGAACAGGCCAAGACCGAACTGGGCGTCAAGTTCATCGAGGTAGAAAAAGGCCCGTTCATCGAAGCGGTCCTGCCGATGCATGAGGAGGCAGCAGCGAATTCACCCGTCGTTGCCGATCTGATCGAACGCATCAAGGCCGAGGCCAACTAAGACGGGGTTTGCGCGATGCTCGAACGATCGGAACTTGCGGATAACGCGTTACAGGCGCTGCATGATGAAGAGTACGATGTACCCTTCAACCTGCAGAACCTGAATGCCGATACGCTGCTGTTCACAGCCGGGCGGGCATCGCGTCCTCTTGATGGGGACTGGAACTTCTGTGTCGATCTTCTGGATACGGGGCTGCGACAGAAATGGTTTGCTATGCAGCCCTCGGCCCCCGAAGACCGGACCGGGCCTTGGGATTATGACCCATTTGATGGTGAAACCGCGCCAGTGCCATCAAACTGGGCAATGCTGAAGGACAAGTGGTATTTCTTTGAGGGCAGCGTCTGGTATACGCGCGCGCTGGACATGGATTCGATTGACCCGTCAAAGCGTCAGTTCCTGCGTGTCGGCGCGGCGTCTTATGATTGCAAGATTTTCCTGAACGGAGAGTTTTTGGGCAATCACTACGGCGCTTCGACGCCATTTTGTGTGGAGTTGACGGGTAAGCTGCAGCAGGGGCGCAATTGGCTGATGGCCTGTGTCAACAATACCCGCACACGCGACCGGGTGCCCATGCGCAATACCGACTGGTTCAACTATGGCGGGCTGTATCGCGAGATCGCGTTATACGAAACACCATCCACTGTGATCCAAAGATTTTCTTTGCATCTGGTGCCGGATGGAACCTATGCCCGACTGCGGGCTGATATACTTGTCGACGGACCTGACGCCGGACATGCACGTATCCGGATTCCGGAGCTGGGGGTTGAACAGGAGGTCGAGCTGATCGCAGGGCAGGGCACAGCTGAGATTGCAGCGCAGCCTTTGCTCTGGTCGCCACAAAACCCAAAACTCTATGATGTGCACGTTACGCTGGGCACAGACAGTGTCACTGACCGGATCGGCTTTCGCCAGATCGAGCGACGCGGAACCGAGATTTTGCTGAATGGCGAGCCGGTTTTTCTGCGCGGAATATCGGTACACGAAGATGACGCCACATTGGGCAAGGTGACGACCGAAGCAGATTTGCGCCGCAGGTTCGAACACGCACGCGAGTTGGGCTGTAACTTCCTGCGGCTCGCGCATTATCCGCATCATGAACGCGCGGCGGAACTGGCCGATGAGCTTGGTTTTTTGCTGTGGGAGGAAATCCCGGTCTATTGGGCCATCGACTTTGCCAATCCCGCCACATATCGCGATGCCGAAAATCAGCTGCGTGAACTGATCCTGCGTGATCGGAACCGGGCTTCGGTCATCATCTGGTCGGTGGGCAATGAAAACCCCGACACCGACGCGCGTCTGGACTTTATGCGCCGTCTTGCCGAGACCGCCAAATCGCTCGATCCCACACGGCTGACCTCGGCTGCCTGTCTAGTCAACCACAGCCTGAACAGGATCGAGGACAGATTGGCCGACTATATCGATATCATCGGCCTGAACGAATATTACGGCTGGTACGAAGAGGATTTCGACGATCTGGCACGGATCGGAGCAAACTCTGCTCCGCAAAAGCCGGTCGTGATTTCGGAAACAGGGGCGGACGGGGTGATTGGCCCCAAAGGGCCAAAAACCGGCCTGTTTAGTGAGGACTATATGGCCGAAGTGTATCGCAAACAGATCGATGCGCTGCGGAGGCTTGACTATATCAAAGGCATGTCACCGTGGATTTTGTATGATTTCAGGGTCGAACGCCGTCAGAACAAGTTTCAGAACGGGTATAACCACAAGGGTCTGATTGCGGCGGACAAGGCGACAAAAAAGCGGGCCTTCCATATTCTGGCTGACTATTATCATCAGATCGCCAACGAGGCCGCGAACGAAAGAACTAATGAGGAGGCCGTATGAACGACGTCTCAAAACGTCCCTATCAGGAAGTTGCTACGCAACTGATAGAACGGATTGCGCAGGACGGTTTCAAACCCGGCGACAAGTTTCCTACTGAACGGCAGATTTCCAAGGAAATGGGGATCAGCCGGTCACTGGTACGAGAAGCGTTCATAATGCTCGAGATTGAAGGGTATCTGGACGTTCGCAAGGGGTCCGGAAGCTATGTGTGCGAGCGCAAATCCGGCAGGCCGGGTGTAACGGCCAGTGACTTTGGCCCATTTGAACTGCTTCAGGCACGACAATTGCTGGAAAGCAGTATCGCAGGCTTTGCGGCTACGACCGTGACAAAGGCCGATATCCTGCGGCTACGTGAGACGCTTGATCTAGAACGGCGATCCATTGAAAGCGCCGAGGATGATTACAGCGCCGATCGTATGTTTCACCTGCAAATTGCCGAGGCCACGCAAAACTCGGTTCTGGTCAACCAGATCGATGAGCTGTGGCATCTGCGGGAATCGAGCTCGATGTGGGACAGGCTGCATCGCCGGATCTTTGATCTGAGCTATCGCAGCAAATGGCTGGACGATCACGCGGCAATCCTTGAGGCGTTGCGCCGTCGCGACGCGGACGGCGCGCGGCAGGCGATGTGGCAACACCTTGAAAATGTACGGCTGACGCTTCTGGATCTGTCGGATGTCGAAGACCCGGAATTCGACGGCTATCTGTATTCCAAAGCAGTTTCGGGCTGAACGCGGACAAAGGGGGCATTCATGCTGGAAAGTTGGCGTTGGTTTGGGCCGGGTGATCCCATTCCGCTTGCTCATATCCGTCAGACTGGGGCAAAGGGAATTGTCACAGCCCTGCACGACATTCCCAACGGGCAGGAATGGCCGGAGGATGCGATCGCGGACCGCCGCAACATGATCGAGGCAGCCGGGCTGAACTGGGTCGTAACCGAAAGCATTCCAGTACACGAAGATATCAAGCTGGGCGCGCCCGGCTGGGAAAACTATGCGCAAATCTGGGCCAAAACCCTTCGCAATCTGGCGCGTCAGGGAATACGAAACGTCTGCTACAATTTCATGCCGGTGCTTGACTGGACCCGGACAGACCTCGCTTATGCCCTACCGGACGGTTCTCTTGCGCTCAGGTTCGAATTCACGGCCTATGCTGCATTCGATGTGTTCATTCTGGAACGCGAGGGGGCGGCACAGGACTATTCACCTGCAGATTTGGCTGCCGCTGAAGCGTGGTACGCAAACTCAAGCACCCAGACCCGCGAAAGGCTGATCCAGACCGTGATTTCCGGCCTGCCAGGTTCGGAGGAAAGCTATACCCTTGAAACGCTGCGCGCCCGGCTTGCCGCCTATCGCTCATGCAACCACGCGTCACTCAGAAACCAGCTTGCGTCTTTTCTGGACATTGTACTTCCGGTTGCCGAGGCCGAAGGGGTCCGGTTGTCCCTGCACCCCGACGACCCTCCGCGCGATTTGTTCGGATTGCCGCGCATTGTATCGAGTCAGGAAGATCTGGAATGGATCGCGGCCCGGTCGTCGTCGCCGGCGCATGGGTTTACGTTATGCACAGGCTCGTTGGGTGTGCGGGCCGAAAATGACCTTTTGGCGATAGCCAAAAGCCTCGGGCCGCGCATTCACTTTGCGCATCTGCGGGCAGTTCGCCGTGAGACCGACCCGAGGGATTTTCACGAAGACTGCCATCTGGCAGGTGACATGGACATGGTATCAATCGTGCGCCAGCTTTTGCGGATTGAACACTCAACTGGCTTTGAAATCCCCATGCGTCCCGATCACGGCCATCAGATTCTGAATGATCAGGAAACGATATCAACTCCGGGCTATCCCGCTATCGGGCGCTTGCGGGGTCTGGCTGAACTTCGAGGCGTTGCGCACACGCTAAATGCTCTTGGCGTTTGATTATGAACCAGAGACCCAAAAAGCTCTTGTGCATTGGTGAGTGCATGGTCGAAATGTCACCGCGTGGTGGCGGCATGTTCCAACAAGGATTTGCCGGGGACGTATTCAACACCGCATGGTATGCACGAAAACTGTTGGCCGGCGATTGGACCGTCGCCTTTTATTCCGCCATCGGTCAGGACAGCATTTCGAACCGGTTTGCCGATTTCGCGGAAAATAATGGGATCGAGACAGCCACGATCCGCCGTCTGCCGAACCACACAATGGGCCTGTACCTGATCGAACTGGACAACGGAGAGCGCAGTTTCTCGTACTGGCGGGGACAAAGCGCGGCACGGCAGCTTGCATCTGATCCCGATCACCTGGAAACGGCGGTTTCAAGCAGCGATCTGGCTTATTTCTCCGGAATTACCCTTGCTGTCCTTCCCGAACAGGACCGTGAAACGTTGATCCGTATACTCGAGCAGGCACGGGCATCAGGTGTCCAAGTAGCATTTGATCCCAATATTCGGCCAAGGCTCTGGAATAATACGCCAGAGATGCACCACTGGGTTCAAGCCGGCGCGCAGGTCGCAGACATAGTCTTACCTTCGTTCGAGGATGAGCAGACGCATTTCGAAGATGCTGATCCCACATCTACTGCGATGCGATATCACGCGCTGAACAAAGGTCTCGTCGTCGTAAAGAATGGGGCGGCAGATGTCACATGCCTTAGGAAACTTGGGGAAACGCTTATACATATACCGGTTCAACCGGTTCAGGATGTGTGTGACACAACCGCTGCCGGTGACAGCTTTAACGCAGCATTTCTGAGTCATCGGGCTGCAGGTAAAGGGCTGGAAGAGTCTGTGATTTTTGCCTCAAAACACGCGGCCAAGGTAATACAGCACCAAGGCGCCCTTATGTGAGAATTACCCAAAAGGGCAAGGACGCTGATAATAATAGGAAAATCCGATGATGTTGCCCACGACTGGTTTTTCTCGCTGTGTAATTTGAGGAACGTATCATTTCTGAATGCCTCACGGGTGACGCTATCACTTTGCAGTGTCACCATTAGTTAACATAAGACGGATTATACGAAGAAGGCGATCTAGTCGCAGAGTTAGTTTTCCGCGGCCGTGGCGTAGTCTCCAGTGACCCAATCCCAACGATACTGGGTTGACCGAAACAATGCGGGCAGGCACGCCCCGACATGGTGTAAAACCAAGCGAGATCTAAAGCTGGTCAGTTTGACCCAGCAAACATGCAAGTGATGTCCACCAAGTAGTTCATTTTCCTTCACATCACTTAACCTGGATCAAGTCGGAATAAAGCAATCCCGTCATAAAGTTCCCCCGCCAGCCGGATTGGCGACAAAGGGGCCTTTAGATGATGATCAAAGCCAGAACTTGGTTCAGGATACTGTCGGCGGTGTCATTGCTGGCAATCAGTGCCACGCTACCGGTTCAGCAGGCCCGGGCGGATCAGCCCGGGCCGGTCGAAGCAATTGAATTTGATTCTGCCAAGGCCGAGCTTGGCAAGAGGCTGTTTTTTGATCCGCGCCTGTCTGGCGATACCGAACTGTCCTGCGCCAGCTGCCACCAGCCGGAGCACGGATTTACCGATGGTCAGGCCCTGTCGGACGCCTATGCGGGCAACCTACATTTCCGCAATGTGCCGACTTTGATCAATAGCGCCAAGCGTTCAGCCTGGTTCCATGACGGGCGCATCGGCACCAATCTCAACGACGTGACCCGCGAAAGCATAACCGAGACCTACTCCATGAACATGGACATGCGTTTGATGCAGGAACGCATCAAGCAGGACCCGGTCTATGTCGAGATGTTTCAAGCTGCCGGATTTGGCGAGCCTTCGAACGGCGGTGTCCGCAACGCGATCCCGGAATATCTGAAAACGCTGATCTCGCGCGGTGCGCCATTTGACACCCGTGAGATGTCTGAAGACGCCAAAGCAGGGTACGAACTGTTCAAGGCCAAGGGCTGTAATTCGTGCCACTCTGGCGAGCGGTTCACGGATGACCTGCCGCATAACATCGGTGTTCCGGACAACCCTGAAATTTGGGCGACCCCTGAACGGCACATCACGTTTGTAGCAATGATGAAATTCCTCGGGCTTGAGAATTACATGAACGTCCGCCGTGATCCGGGCGCTTATATCCGAACTCACACGACCGACACTTACGGCACGTTCCTGACCCCAACGCTGCGCGAGCTGACCTACACCGCCCCTTACATGCACAACGGCACAATGGCGACGCTTGAGGATGTGGTGGCCTTTTACAATGCCGGTGGCGGCGAAGACGAAAACAAAGATCCGCGCATCAAGCCCCTGTACCTTTCCGAGACCGAACAGGCGCAGCTGGTGGCCTTTCTCATGGCACTCTCCGGCGAGCCACTGACCGGCCCCGAATTCGTCGCCGACGGCATCGATACGGACTATGCGCCAATCGAAAACTGGCAAGACGCGGCAAACTGAGGAGCGGACCCATGAAAGACCTTTCGTCTTACCTTACAGGCACAATCGCCACCGCTGCCTTGTTTGCCGTTCTTGGGTTGCAGGCAATAGCAGCAGATAGCATGGTGATTGAGGCCGGTATCGGGGGTGCTGACCCCGACACGGATGCGCCTTTGGTGGCGCTGGGGGAACCGCCTGTCCCGCTGGACAACCCGCAGACTGAAGCCAAGATCGAACTGGGCAAGATGCTGTTTTTCGATCCGCGTCTGGGTGGTAACCCGTCCACGCCCTGTTCGGCCTGTCACAACCCCTATGTGGGCTGGGATGTCGAGGCTCCGATCTCGTTCGGCTATCCCGGCACGACCCACTGGCGCAACAGCCAGACCATTGTGAACTCGGCCTATTACGGAAAACTGTTCTGGGCGGGATCAAGCAAAAGCCTTGAAAGTCAGGCCAAATCCGCCGCAGGCGGCGCAGTCGCAGGCAATGGTGAGGCCGACATGATGGAGGCACGTCTGGCCTTCGTGCCCGAGTACGTTGAACGCTTCAACGACGTCTTCGGCGATCAGTGGCCGCGTATCAGCAACGCATGGCGGGCCATCGCCGCGTTTGAACGGACCATCATTCAGACAGACACCCCCTTCGACAACTATCTGCGCGGGGATGATGCGGCGCTGACCGAGGAACAGAAACGCGGGCTGAAACTGTTCACCGGCAAGGCGCAATGTTCCGAATGTCATAACGGCGCGCTGCTGTCGGATGAGAAATACTACAACACCGGCGTGCCGCCCTATGACGGTTGGCAGGATGAAGGTCTCGCGCAAGTCACCTTCCGGTATGAGCTTTATGCCAAAGGCTCGACCGAAGAAATGTATCGCCACAGCAAGGACGATCCCGGCTTCTACTTCCGCACCAAGGAGAAGGCCGACAAGGGCAAGTTCCGCACGCCTTCCCTGCGCTACACCCTCTATACCGAACCCTACATGCATAACGGCATGCTTGAGACGCTTGAGGATGTGGTTGAATTCTACAACCAGGGCGGCGGTGAGAATGAGTTTGCAGAAAACAAATCCCAGCTGATCCAACCTCTTGGCCTGAATGATCAGGAAAAAGCGGATCTGGTGGCCTTCCTGAAATCCCTGTCCGGCGCGGAAATCCTGATCGAGGAACCCATCCTGCCGGATTACCAGCCGCTTCCTGCGGTTGCAGCAGAGGAGTAAGCGTCATGACAGATCATAGTGCAACCGGATGCAGCTGTTCGGGCGAGGCCAAAAAGGCCTGCACCGTGAACCGTCGCCAGTTCCTGTTCGCCTCGGGTGCCACAACCTTTACCGTGATGGTGGTGATGCCCACCCGCCACGGTCAAGCCGAACAGGTGCCTGCCCTTGTGTCGACCTATCCGCGCAAGCTGATCGGCAAACTGTCCGAGCTGGAACAGGACATGCCGGTCGAATTCTATTACCCGGATGAAGGCGACTATTCAGACTCGATCCTTGTCAAGACCGGTGTGGAAAGCGGCGGCGGCATCGGGCCGCATCGGGACGTTGTGGCCTTCAACCTGACCTGCACGCATCAGGGCGGCTCGATGTATGACACCTATAAGCCGGAACATAAGGTGCTGGGCCCGTGCCCTCTACACCTGTCCACCTATGACGTGACCCGGCATGGCATCCTTGTGTCCGGTCAGGCGTATCAATCACTGCCGCAGGTCCTTTTGGAACTGGATGGCGACGATATCTACGCTGTCGGCATGTTCGGCCTGATCTACGGCCGCTACGACAATCTCATCGCATAAGGGGAAACTGACGCATGGCAACCCCGTATTACGTTCCTGAAACCAACGTCCCGCTTCCGCCCAAAGGCGCCGAAGTCATCTCGACAGCCTGCGATTATTGCATCGTGGCCTGTGGTTACAAGGTCTATCGCTGGCCTGTGACGGCCAAATCCGGCGGACCCGGCGCTCAAGAAAACGCCTTTGGCGAGGACTTTCCCGTGGCATCTTTGGGGTCGTGGGTGGCCCCGAACCAGCATAATATCGTACTGCACAAGGGTCAGCCTCACCATGTGGTGATCATCCCCGACAAGGATAATCAGACCGTCAACACAGACGGCGACAGCTCTCTGCGTGGCGGTTGTATTGCGCAGAAGTGCTATAACCCGCAGACGCCCACACGCGACCGCCTGAAGACACCATTGATGCGGATTTATGGCACATTGATGCCGGTTCCCTGGGATCTGGCGCTGGATGTAGCAGCCGAGGTGGGCAATCACGTGATCGCCAAGCACGGCACCAATGCCTATGGTGTAAAGACCTTCAGCTATCAGTATATCGAGAACACCTATGCGATCTCGAAATACGCGCTGCGCCATATCAACACCGCGAATTTTACCTTCCACGATACGCCGTCCGACGTGACGTCGACCCCCGGTTTCCGGGATGCCGGGTTCGACAACTTCGGCCCGTCCTATGAGGACTGGCGGGATGCGGAAACCCTGTTGGTCTGCGGCACCGACCCGTACGAGACCAAGACCATCCTCTATACCCAGTGGATGATGAAAGGGATGCAGAACGGTCAGCGAGAGATTTATCTGATCCCGCGCCGCTCGGCCGGAGTGGCCCATGCGGAAAAGATGGGCGGTTTGCATATCGACGTGCTGCCGGGTACCGACCTGCTGGTCGTCAACGCCATCGCCCGTGTCATCGTTGAAAACGGCTGGGAAGACAGCGACTGGATCAAGAAATGGGTCAACAACAAGTGGGAAAGCTCGTCCGGCTTCGGTCAGGGCACCCGCAATACGCCATGGCAGTGGCGCACGACATGGGGCAAGTTCCAGACCAAGGGTTTCGAGGACTGGAAAGAGTGGCTGCTGTCACAAGACGAATTCGCACCTGAGACTGCCGCCGCCATGGCCGAGATTGACGTGCAGAAGATCTATACGGCTGCCGAATGGCTGGCCAAACCCAAGGCGGATGGCTCGCGCCCGAAAACCTCGATCATGATCGAGAAAGGGTTCTATTGGTCAAACAATACCGGCAACACTCAGGCGATTTCCGCGTTGGGCATCATCTGTGGTTGCGGTGGGCGTCCGGGTCAGGTCATTGGCCGGGCCGGTGGTCATCAGCGGGGTGGCGTGAAGGGCGGGAAATACCCACGCAACAAATCGCCCGAAAAGCTGCCGGGCCGCCGTCGCCGTGCCATGGACACCGACCGGTACCTGATCGCAGGTCACACGCGTATGGCCCACGTGATCGGCACCACATGGATTCAGTCCATGTGCGGTTCGCAACAGCTGGCCGACAAGTTTGAGGAACTGACCGTTCGCAATCCGCATCAGATCGCCTCGTTCGATAAGCAAGAGATGATCGACACATTGAAGGCCCGTGCCGACAGCGGGGGCATGGTGGTGATCAATCAGGACATCTATCTGCAGGACCCGATTGGCAACCGTTACGCCGATATCGTGTTCCCGGCAGCGACATGGGGCGAAGAGGACTTTCTGCGCGCCAATGGCGAGCGCCGCCTGCGTCTGTATCAGAAGTTCTACGACGCGCCCGGATCGGCGAAACCGGACTGGTGGATCATCGCGCAGCTTGCCACCCGGATGGGCTTTGACGGGTTCGACTGGCAGAACTCGAACGAGGTCGCGGAAGAGGCCGTGCGCTTTACCCGCGGGTCGCGCAAGGACTTCCACGCGGTTCACCGTCTGGCCAAGGCCGAGGGGAAAACCCTGCATGCCAAGGTCCGTGAATTCGGCACCGACGGGGTACAGTGCCCGGTCATGCTGGATGCTGACGGGGTCACGCTGATTGAAACCAAGCGTCTTCACGACACGACCCGTACGCTGCCCGATACCGGCGCCGCAGGTAAGGACGTGTTCAACAAGAAGCTGACCCATTTCAACAGCCAGACCGGCAAGTGCAATATCCAGAAATCGCCTTGGGGGCTGTTCTCGGACTATTGGGAATGGCTGAAACCCAACAAGGACGAAGGCGAGCTCTGGGCCACGTCCGGTCGGATCAACGAACGCTGGCAGTCCGGGTTCGACGACCGCCGCCGCCCGTATATCGTGCAGCGCTGGCCGGAAAACTGGGTCGAGATTCACCCCGACGATGCGGCCGAGCGCGGGATCGAAAGCGGCGACTATGTAATGGTTTGTTCGGAACGCGTTCCGGGCAACAAGACCACGCTGCTGGGTGTGGAAGGCGACGACTTTCAGTTCTCGAAACTGATGGAGAACGGGCATATCGAACTGACCAAAGCGGCGATTACTGCCGTGGCCATGGTCACGCCCGCCATCAAGAAAAGCGTGGTTTACATGGATTTCCTGCACATGCAGCAGCCTGCAAATGCGCTTGAGGGCCGGATCGTCGACTGGATCAGCGGCAATTACAATTACAAGATGGGCGTGGCCAAGGTTCGCAAACTGGGGCCGAGCCCCTACAAAACCTCGTTCCGCACGATGTCCTTTGCACCGCGCGACATCGCCTGATCATGAAATTTCGAGGGGCGGACGCCATGCCGCCCTTCGGATCGGCCCAACTGCAGAATGGGCCGTGAACCGGAACCCCCCGGTTCGCCTGGAAGGCAGGTATCGTTGGGAAACCTGCCTTCCACCTTCACCCGACTGTCCCAACCGTTACATGGCAAACGATATGAAAGTTCATTCCAATACTGCCCTGCGCGATGAGGCCATCGGCCTGTTTTCCGAATATGCGAAATCCGAATATGACGTGATCCGGCTGCGCGCCGTTCAGGCGCTGGCCACAATCGGCGCAGGGAACAGCCCCGCGTTGGTCGAGGCGCTGCTGGATGATGATGAAGACGTCCGTCAGGATGCTGCTCAGGCGCTGGGTGCGCTGAGTGTGAAAGAGGCCGCGCCGCAACTGCTCGAAAATCTGATCAACGATCCCTGTGGTGAGGTGAAACTGGCCTGCGTGACAGCTCTGGCCGAGTTGAAGGCCAAGGAGGCCATGCCGTATCTACGCGCACTGGCCACCGGGCGCGGAGATGAGATCATCTGGGATGAGGATGAGTTGCATCTTGATGAATGGGACGACTGGCTGGACACCCAGATCGCGGCGATCAGGGCATTGGGCACCATGGGTGATGAGGCCGCGATTGAACCCATCGTTCTGGCCCTGATGGACGAAGACGGGCAGGAATTGAGCGACGTGGCCTGTGAGGCGCTAGGCCGTATTGGTCAGCCTTCGGTGCCGACGCTGGGTGTGTTCGCGCAATCCTCGAACCGTCGCCTGCGCCACCGCGCCCTGCGAACGCTGGCCAAAATTGGCGGGGCAGAGGCCGAAACAATTCTGCGCAAGACGCTGAGCGACAAAGATGGCGCTGTCCGGATGATCGCCTACGAAGCGTTGATGCCAAATGATCCAGATTTGGTCGCACGAGCCCTGACCGATCCAGTTGAAGACATCCGCATCGCCGCGCTGACCCTTTCGGGCTTTTCGGAACCGGAACTGCTGGATCGCATGATGCGTGATCCCGGCGCCAAGATGCAGTTGGCCCTGATCGAACGGCTGGAACGGAGCACTCCGATCACCGATCAGGAGGACCTGCGCTGGCAGGTGCTCGACTTTCTCGCCACTGGCCAACAGCCTGAGGTTTCAGCGCAAGCGCTAGGCTTGTTGGCAGCATTGGCCCCCGAACTTGTGGCGGATCGCCTGAACACGCTGTTTTCTGCTGTGGCGGATGACCTCAAGGCCGAGCGTGTACAATGGGCCGTTGTGGATGCGCTGGCGACCTCACCCTTGCGCGGGGCGGTGGAATGGTTGCAACGCGCGTGTCGATCTCCGTTCCGATCGGTGCGGCTCAAGGCTGTGGCGTCGCTTGCGATGATCGTGGCCGACGACGCCCGCCCGCATGTGAACCAGCAGCACGGGAGAGAGTTGTTGCTGTCACTCGCACTGGCCGCGATGCCGGTCGCGGCCGATGAGGAACCTGAGTTAGCCCCACAAACCGATCTCGGGGCGTTGGAAGAGGCCGGTCTTGATGTCTCGGATGGGGGCGAAAATGGCCCGACCTCAAGCCTTGGCGCCATCCTCGGACATAATGCGATCGCCGCCGAGATGACGCAGGAAGCCGAAAAAGACGAGATGCAGCCGCTGACGCCGCGCGAACAGGCATTGTTGGCCAAGGCCACCCGCCACCCAAAACGCCGCCGCGTTGCCCTGGACGACAATGCTGAAGCACTGGAGCAGGAAACTCGCATGTCTGCCATTCGTCTGCTGGGCGAGGTGAAGGACATGCAGATCACGCTGGCACAGATCGCAATGGACCCGGATTCCGATATTGCGCAGCAAGCCCTGTCCTCTCTGGCTGTTTCGATTGTCCGCCATGGGGCCGAACTGGGCGAGGACCAATTGGTCGAACTGATCACCCACGGCCTTTCGAACGCGGAATCCGGCCTCTCGCTCCAAGCCCTCAGACTGTTGCATCAAGCCGCTCTGCCGCCGCAGGACGCGTTACGCAGCAAGCTGCGGGCGATGTTACGAAGCAGCGAGGTTCCGTTTCGCATAGATGCGATGCACATCCTGTGTTGCTGGGACGGCTCTGTCGATGTGCCGCGTGGCTTACTGTCAGATCCTTCTGCACCGGTCCGTCAGGCAGCGATGCGGCTGATCGCAGACGTTGCGCCGGATCAGGCTGGCACAGAAATCGTGCAGTTCCTCTTGGCCAACCCCGAGCAGCGGATCGTGACCTATATCAATGACAACGCGCAGACCGTCGGCTCAATAGGGCAAACATTGCTGTCCGAGTTGCGGAATCGGGAACGCCGAACGCATTGGCCAGTGATGATCAATGCACTGGCCGACCTGCTGGCATCCCCAAAGCAGGCGGCCTGAACCGGAGAGAAATATGCGGTACTTGCAGAAGGCGATTGCAACCATGGTCATTGCCGGGTCGATTTGGTCGGGCGTTGAAGCCAAGGCAGAGGATTTGCCCGAAGTTGCGGTGGTGCATCAGATCATAGACATAACCGCACAAACTCCGGCTGACGCGTTCCGTTTCGATCCCAAATTCCTTCGGGTACCGGCGGGCGCCACGGTCCGGTTCAAGGGTTCGACGGGGCGCCATACCGTGTCTTCGATCCGGCCAATGATCCCTGAGGGCGCTCGCAGCTTTGAAATCCGGGGAAAACCCGAATTGGATTTGACCTTTGAGAACGAGGGGGTGTATGGCATCCGCTGCCGCGTGCACGGTCGTCACGGTATGGTCATGTTGTTGGTCGTGGGTGATCCAACCGGCAATCTGGATGCGGCCCGCGCCCATGTGTCCAAGTTGTCCGATGCAGAACGAGTAGAGTTCGAAGCTCTGTTCGCGGAACTGGAGGTACAGGATGGCTGACGGATGCGCCTGTGACAGAAACGCCCACACATATCTGTCGGTCTCTGACGCACTGAACCGCGGATTGGCCGTTGCCGAACCCGTGGAAGAGGTGGAAGAGCTTGCTCTGGAAGACGCCATTGGGCGCGTGCTGGCCGCGGATTGTGTAAGCCGAGAGTGTATGCCCGCCTTCGACAATTCGGCGATGGATGGTTATGCCGTGCGGACAGCTGATCTGGGCAACGATGACAGGTTTGATCTGCCCGTCGCCGGGCGCGTGGCGGCCGGGGATAGCGGGCGGCACGCGGCCCCTGCAGGCAGCGCACTGCGCATTCTGACCGGAGCGCCTGTGCCACAGGATTTTGACGCGGTGGTGATGCAGGAAGACTGCCGGCTAACGGCGGATGGCATCAGTTTCACTCGCCGCCCCGAACCCGGACAACATATTCGCCGGAAGGGTGAGGATTTGCCGGCGGGCAGCCCTATTCTGAACCGAGGTTGCCAAATCGGTCCTCGCGAAGCGGGTGCTTTGGCCGCCGCTGGTTACGCACGGATCGCCGTTTACCGTAAGCTGAGGGTCACCATATTTTCGACCGGTAATGAACTGCGCCATCCCGGCGACCCGCTTGAACCCGGCCAGATCTGGAATTCCAACCGCTTCATGCTGCGGGCGTTGCTGGACAAGCCGTGGGTGGAGCTGACCGATTCCGGGCCTGTTGCAGACGATCCCGCCACACTGGAGCGTGTTCTGCGAAAGGCGTGCGACATGTCTGACCTGATCGTTACCACCGGGGGCGTGTCGGTCGGGGATGAGGATCACATGCCGCGATTGTTCACGGCCATAGGTGGCGAAACAGATGTGATGAAAGTGGCGATGAAGCCCGGCAAGCCTTTGATGTTCGGGCGGCGGGGCAATGCCCTCTATGTAGGTCTGCCAGGCAACCCGGTCTCGGCCTATGTCACCTGGCTGATCGTTGGCGCCCATATGATGGCACGGCGGGCCGGGCTGATTTATCGCCCGGATGTGACAGCGCAGGCCGTGTTGACCGAACCCCTGAACCGCCGCCCCGGGCGGCAGGAATACCGTCCTGCACGAATCGAAGGTATGACCAGTGATGGTCGTCCGCGACTGCATCTTCTGGCGCCGTCATTTAGCGGACGGGTGGCGTTGCTGGCTCAGGCAGATGGTCTGGCGATTTTGCCCGCCGATATGGAAACACTTGAAGAAGGCGGAACCCTGGATTTTCTAAGTTTTAGATGACGTTCTCAAGGGCCATGGCTTGCCGAGACTAGCGACCGGCACCCACATTAAGCTGTTGATAAACAGCTTAATGTTGAGAGCGTTAGCAGTTGCTCCTCGCTGTTCTTCCACAACTCAATCCTTCACTTCAGAACACCCAAAGCGGCTTTGACAACCACCTCTCTCAACCCATTTTTATCCGCAGGGAACAGAGGGCCGGAACCCAATGAAATATGGACGGCCATGGTGATGATGACCTGAACCGCATGTTTCATGGCCAGCGGTTTGTCCTGGGCCGGAATTTCATCTGAGTACTCTTCGGCGACTTTGGCAAAACGTTCACCTGCCAGCATCGTCAAACCTTGCAGACGTTCCCAAACCGAAGGGTCCAGTGCTGATATTTCGTAAGAAGCGCGATAAAAGCCTCTGTGTTCGAACACAGTTTCAAACGAGACGGTGGCATAGTGGGTCAGCAGGGTTTTGACATCCCCGTGCGTGGCCCGTGAAAGATCCATAGTCCGGGAATCTGTTGCCAGAGCCTCGTAGTGGCGCTCCAGCATCACGTCGAACAGGTCCCGTTTGTCTGCGAACCGATGGTAGAATGACCCCGTCGAACATCCCGAAGCCGAGATGATATCCGCCACCCGGGCTTTCGCAAAACCAGATTGTACAAAAGCAACCTCAGCCGCTTGCAGAAACTTCTGTTCTGTACGTCGGCTGCGCGCCTGTTTGGCCGGTTTGTACCCTTTATCCGATAGGTTCTCGGTCACTTTCTCTGGCATCCCGCTAAGATTTTATTTGACAAAAGCAGATTAATCAGACGATTTCAATAAATAGAATAAAACTTCTAATATTGATGGTCCGACATTCGGGCCCAGCTGAATTGGACAGGGAGACGAATATGAAAAATCTGATGGCGGCGGCGATTGCGTCCGGATGTCTGGCAACTGGTGCGCTTGCCCAGGTCGAGATCAGGCTGGCCTCGGTCGCACCTGCAGGGACACCTTGGATTACTCATCTGGAAGCCTGGGAGAAAAACGTCGAAGCCGCCTCGAAAGGCGAAATCGACATCGTTATCTTCCCGTCCGGCCAGCTGGGAAACGAGTATGACACGTTCAAGCAGGTCCAGCGCGGGCGAATTGATGCGGCCTCGTTGTCGGGTGGCGCGATCAGTGCCTACGTGCCTGAGCTGTCGCTGATGTCCACGCCGTTTCTGTTTGGCAAGACCGAAACCGTCGATTGCGTCTATGACGGCCCATTGGGCGAAAAGATGAAAGAGCTGATCGGCGAAAAGAATGTCGAGTTGCTGCAATGGGGTGAAACCGGATGGGTACACAACTATGCGCAGGACGATCTGTCCGATGTCGCGTCGGCCGAAGCCTACAAGATCCGGGTCGCGCCGCATGACATGTCGCGCCTGATCTGGGACTCGGTTGGCGCCAACGGCACCGAACTGCCTTATGCAGAAACGCCCGCTGCACTACAGACCGGCCTGGTCAAAGGTGGTGAGTCAGCCTCGATCTCTTACATTGCCTTCGGGATCGGCAAAGTGGCGCCTCACCTGATGATGTCCTACAACATGCATCAGGCCGGCGGGTTGTTCATCTCGGACCGCACGATGAAAAAGCTGACGCCGGAACAGCAGCAGATTCTGCGCGACAGCCTGCCCGACACACAGGCGATGCGCGACACGATCCGCGAATTGGGTGATGGCATGGTTTCCAAATATGCCGAAGGCGGCACCGTCCATTACCTGACTGACGAACAGCGCGCCGCGTGGAAGGACAAGGTCGAACCGAACTGGCCTGCTTTTGTGACCGGTCTTGGCGGGAAGGCCGAGGAGCTGTGGCCGGAGCTTCTTGAAGCCAAGGCAGCCTGCGACGAATGACGCCTCCAAACTGGGCCACTCGGATTCTGGCGGGAGTATTCGCGCTGGAATCCACAGTCGCAGTGGCTGGTTACGCCATCGTGGCAACGCTGTTGATACTGGATGTCGCGCTGCGGGAATTGTTTGGCACCTCTATCTACGGTGCGCAGCGCGTGTCGGTCTATATCATGATTGTCACCGGTTTTCTGGGTCTCGGGCTGGCGGCCGCACAGGGCCGCCATCTGCGGCCCCGGTTTGCCGATGGCCTGATCCCTACCCGGTTCGCAGAGGCAGCGACCCGGCTGGGCGATGTGCTTATGACTGCGGTTCTGCTGACATTCGCCTGGATCGGGGTGCGATTCGTACTTGAGGCGCGAGAATTCCAAGACATGGCCCGTGTCATCGACATCCCGCTTTGGTACCTGCATCTGATCGTCCCCTACGCCTTTGCCGCAACGGCCTTGCGCTATGCGCTGTTCGCGCTTTACCCCCCCCTTCGCCCCGAGGAAGTCAGTTCGGAATGACCTACGCCCTTATCTTATTCGGTCTGACCGTCGCGCTGCTGGCCCTGCGGGTGAATCTGGTCGTCGTTCTTCTGGTTGTCGGCAGTTTCATCCATTTGGTCTGGGGCGATGCAGAACTGCTGTATGTGGTCGAAGACATGTGGATCGCACTGGACAAAGAAGTCCTGTTGTCGATCCCTCTGTTCCTGATTTGCGGCGCAGTCATGGGTCGCGGCGCGATCGCCGCGCGCCTGATCGGGATCATGAAAGCCCTGACCGCCCCCCTGCCCGGCGGTATGGCAATCGCAACAGTTATGACCTGCGCCGTTTTCGCGGCGATTTCCGGGTCGTCAGCGGTAACGCTGATTGCCGTTGGTTCCATCGCTTACCCGGCCCTGCTGGCGCAGGGTTATGACAAAAAGTTTTCGTTGGGTGCTTTGGCATCCGGCGGAACGCTTGGGGTGATCATTCCACCTTCCATCCCGATGATCCTGTATGGCATCGCGACCGAAACCTCGATCATCGACCTTTTCACGGCTGGTATCCTGCCGGGCCTGCTGTTGATGAGCCTTCTGGCTGGGTACTCGCTGATTGTGAACCGCCATCTGCCCCGGCAAAACTTTTCGGCCGGTGAACTGGTTACTGCGCTTCGCACTGGCGTCTGGTCGATGCTGATGCCTGTCATCCTGCTTGGCGGAATTTACTCGGGCTATTTCTCACCCACTGAATCCGCAGCGGTGGCGCTGGCCTATGCGGTGGTGATCGAGCTGTTCGTGCATCGGGAACTGCACCTGCCGGATCTGCGGGACATAGCCGTTGAAACCACCGTAATGATGGGCACAATTTTCCCTGTGTTGGCCATTGCCCTTTCGGTGAACTTGCTGCTGACCACGCATCAGGCGCCTACCTATCTGGCGGACTGGATCGGAACCTTCATCACATCCAAGATCACGTTCCTGCTGGCGGTCAATGTGCTGCTGCTGATCGTGGGATGCGTGATGGACATGGTTTCGGCCATCCTGATCCTCGCCCCACTGCTGCTGGCACTTGGCCGGGTCTACGGAATCGATCCGGTGCATCTGGGCATCATCATGACCGTGAACCTGGAGATCGGCCTGCTGACCCCGCCAGTTGGCATCAACCTTATCGTCGCCATGACCGCTTTCCGGGAAAAGTTCGGCCTGATCACGCGTGGCGTGCTGCCGTTTATCGCGCTGATGCTGGTGGGGTTGTTGATCGTGTCCTTTGTCCCTGCCCTATCGCTTGCCCTGCTGTGAGGAATTGCCCATGTCCGACATAACCATATATCCCGCCCGCCGTATCCACACGATGAGCCGTTCCAATCCAGTGGCCGAAGCTGTCGCCGTTCGTGACGGCATCATACTTGAGGCCGGGCGGATTGAAGATATGCAGCCCTGGCTTGACGGGGCCGAGGTGCGGGTGGACGAGCAATTTGCCGACAAGATCCTGTTTCCCGGCTTCATCGATCCGCATCTGCACCCTTCGCTAGGGGCGACCATCCTGCCATGTCATTTCATCACTGCCTTCGAATGGGATCTGGGACCACGAAAGGTGGCAGCCACCCGTGGAAATGAAGACTATCTGGCAGCTCTGGCAGAGGCGGTTGACGAGCGGGACCCGGAACAAAAGCTGTTTGTCAGCTATGGATATCACCGCAGTTGGCACGGCATCGTGGGTCGGCTTGACCTGAACCGGATCGCACCGGATACCCCTGTGATCCTGTGGCACCGGTCCTTTCACGAGTTGATCATGAACGACGCAGCCATCGATCTGCTTGGGCTGGGCCGGCAGATGATGGAAGATCATCCGCAGATCGACGCCGATATGGGCGTTTTCTTTGAAACCGGAGGCGCTGTGGCGCTGAACGCGCTTCGGCCACATCTGTTTGCACCGGCGTGGTTCGGGCGTGGGTTGGATGACCTGAAAAAGCTGCTTCATGCGGGTGGTCACACAACCGTTGGGGATATGGCTTGGGGTATTTTCGATTTCGAACTTGAATGGCAGGCCTACAGCTATGCCATCGAACAGGCAGAGGCACCGTTCCGGGTGCAGATGATCCCCCGTGGTATTCCCGAGGCCGAGCTCACCGGCACGCCCGAAGACGCGCTGGCCCGGATTGAGGCGCTGTGCGATCGGGGCAGCCATCGGCTGCGCTTTGACAAACATGTAAAACTGTTCACCGATGGCGCCTTCTTCTCGGAACTGATGCAGGTGCAGAAGCCCGGCTTTATAGACGGACATCACGGCGAATGGCTGACCGCCCCGGAGCAGTTCGAAGCCGCCGCCCGCGCCTATTGGAACCAAGGCTATCGGATACACGTGCATTGTACCGGTGATCTGGGGGTGGAATTGGCGCTGGATGTGCTGGACAAGCTGCAGTTCGAACGCCCCCGTTTCGATCACCGCTTTACCATCGAACACTTCGGTGTCGCGACCGAAGAGCAGGTGCGCCGGATCAAGGCGCTGGGGGCACTGGTCTCCGCCAACATCTACTATCTGCACGAGCTGGGTGAAGCATACTGGCGGCACAGCCTTGGTCACGAACGTGCAAGTCAGATGGCGCGGCTCGGATCATTGGCGCGCGAAGGCGTTCCGTTCGCCCTGCATTCCGACTTTACCATGGCCCCGGCCCGGCCCCTCACCAGTGTTTGGGTCGCCGTCAACAGAATCGCTGAATCAGGCGCAGTACTGGGTATGAACGAACGGATCAGCGTCGATCAGGCCATGCGCGCCATCACAATAGACGCGGCTTATGTTCTGGGACAGGAGGCACGTATCGGATCCGTCCGGGCGGGCAAATCGGCGGATTTCACTGTTCTGGATGATGATCCATACAAGGTCGCACCCGAAACCATCCGCAATATCCGGGTGCATGCCACTGTGTTCGAAGGCGCAGTGCATCTATGTGAAAGCTGAACCGATGCTGCCCGTTGTAATCGTCTCCGGTTATCTGGGTGCCGGGAAAACCACCTTGATCCGCGAATTTCTGACAGACCCACAAGGGCTGCGCGCGACGGTGCTGGTAAACGACTTTGGGCAGATCAATCTGGATGCAGAACTGATTGCCGCAACCGGAACGGACACGATTGCGCTGACCAATGGATGCGCCTGTTGTAGCATCGGTGATGACCTGCTGGGCGCGGCGCAAACGGCTGTTTCCAACAGACCCGATTTGCTGGTGGTCGAGGCCAGTGGTGTTGCACAGCCTGCCCGTATTGCCAGCTTGTTGCACGGTATCGCAGGTGTGCAACCGGCCCGTTGTCTGACCGTCGTGAACCTCTCGCGTGCCCGGCAGTTGGCAAGCGACAAATTTGTCGGAACCCTTTTCCGCCAGCAGACAGATCAGGCACAGGCGCTGAGTGTGAACCGCCCCGGCAGCGGTACGGGCATTGAACGCGGCCTGATGGCTCGTCCTTTAGTGGCAAACCTGCACGAGTTCATTCGGACCAGCAGTCGTGTGGACCCTCCGATTGTTCCTGATGCGGAACCGTCACCGGAATTCACACAAACCGTCCATCGCCCTGCACCGATGACTGAGGCAGACCTGAAAGGTTGGTTGACCCGGCTCTCTCCCAATGCGCACCGGGCCAAAGGTCCGGTTCCCGTGTTGCAACAGGATGGAACGGTCAACATGACATGGCTGGACTTTGTACAGGGGCAATTCTGCCTGCGTCCTTTGCCCGACAGGCCGATTTCACCCACCGGACAGGTTGTTGTTATTAGTCCGGCAGACCGGTGAAAGCACGGGTTGGAGAGAAAAGAACTCGAACTACCCAAGATCGAATGTCTTCAGGATCTTCCATTCCTCGATCGGCACGGTCTGACTGGACCTGACCAGATGCAATTGGCAAAAGCGCAGGGATTTGCCCTGAAAACGGCCCAACGCCTTTGCGCCATCCGCTTTTGTTTCCGCCGCAATCGGTCCGTATGCCATGCTGATATGCGGCTTAAACGCCCCCGGAACCTGGGAGGATGGCAAGCCCTGCGCCAATGCAGCCTGTTCGCGGACAAGCTGAGGTGGCTGCGACAATTCCAGATACAAGGATTTGAAGAACAGATCCTGAATGCCGACTCCCGTTACAGTCACGGTGTGACTTGAAAACCCCGTAGAAATGGAGCGCACGCATTCAGACAGTTCCGCTTCACCGCCCGCAAGATCGCCCATCAAAGTCATGTGGGGAAGAAACACCGGTGTGGAATTGGTATCCCCAAAGTTCTTGATCCAGGTATGCAGGTCCGTCAGATCCGGTTCATCCGGTACCATCCAGACGGAAAAACTCGCAACATCTGCCTTCATTTTCAATGTGTTCCTCGAGAGATAAATTCCGGTGCGATAAGCACCGTTTCACTTGCCTTGTCGGGATGGTCCAACCTTTCGCCCAACATGCGCAGGATGTGTGAAACGGTCTGATCCATATCGTTGCGAACGGTAGACAGCTCAAAATCCGGCCAGCGGGCCATGGCGATGTCGTCAAAACCAATGATCGACAAATCGTCCGGAATGATGCAGCCAAAGTCCGTGCCCGCCGCAGCCATTGCCCCAAGTGCCATCGCATCGTTGGCACAGAACAAGCCGTCCAGATCTGTCCCCGCAGTCAGCAGCTCCGTCAGGGCCTGATGACCGCCCCTGTAACTGAAATCGGAATGGATGGTTGCAACCGGTTGCAGGCCGGCCTGATGCAAGGCATTTTCAAAACCCGCTTTGCGTTCCTGATCTGATGAAAGATGTTCCAGTCCGCCCAGATACCCCAGCTTGGTTTTTCCGCGTGAAATCAGCTCGGCCACTGCCAGTTCTGCACCTCGCGCATTGTCGCAACAAACACTGTCGACACGCTCGGCTTGCATGATGCGGCCGGACACGATCAGCGGGATATTCAGTTTGGCGCAGTGAGTCGCAACTGATTCGTCGACGCTGCCACCACGTAGAATCAGTGCATCCAGCGGATAGGCCAGCACCCCGAGTATCTCGGCCTCCGAAGTTTCTTCAGATCCGCCGAGGACCACCGGCCACTTGCCCATCGCATGCAATCCCTGCATCAGTTTGGCCAGAATTTCACTGTCATAATGGTTGACAAGATCGCCCGTCACGATGGCCACAAGGTTGGATCGACCGGTGCTTTGCAACCCGGCCGCAAGCGCATTCGGACGATAGCCAAGCTCTTGGGAAACCTTGAGAATTTTGGCCTGCTTATCCTTGTCCAGATAGGCACCGGGCGTGAATGCACGGGACACCGCCGAACGCGAAACGCCTGCGGCCTGCGCAACCTGTTCCGCAGTGATGCGGCGCGGTTTGGAATCTTTGCGTGTCTCCATCGTTCAGTCGGGTCTCATTTCCATCTGCAGATGCATCTTTTTTCAATTATCCGAAATTCGGGCTTGCGTCATAAAGGTGTCATTTCTTACCGTTATATGAACACGTGTGCACAAAATTTGTAGCAGAAATATGAAAGACGCAAAATGAACCTTGCTCCGGCCGACTACGAAAACGCCTCAGCAACCCTTGGAGCAGGGATTTCCTTGCGCGGTCTGCGGGTGGGATATGCCGAGCAGGATGTGCTGTCAGATATCGATCTGGACGTGCAGGCCGGGGAATTCATCGCGCTGCTGGGCGCGTCCGGCTGCGGCAAGACCACATTGCTGCGTGCCTTGGCAGGTTTCGTCCCGGTTCGGGGCGGTTCGATCACTGTCGACGGCAGCGACATGAGTCGGAAGACGCCCGAACAGCGCGGGATGGCGATGATGTTTCAGTCCTACGCGCTGTGGCCGCATATGAACGTGGCGCAGAACATCGGATACGGGCTGAAGCTGCGCGGGAAAAGCAAGGCGCAAATTGCCGACCGGGTTCAGGAAATGGCGACACTGGTCGGACTTGGCGACCTGATCCACCGCAAGATCGGTGCATTGTCCGGCGGACAGCGGCAACGGGTGGCGCTGGCCCGCGCTTTGGCCATTGATCCGCCGGTTCTTCTGTTGGATGAGCCGCTCTCCAACCTTGATGCCGGTATTCGTGCCAACATGCGGCACGAGATCCGCAGCCTGCAGCAGCGGTTGGGCCTGACCACCGTCCTTGTCACCCATGACCGTGAAGAGGCGATGTCGATGGCAGACCGGGTTGTCATTCTGAATCAGGGTCGCATCGCACAGGTCGGCACACCCGAGCAGGTGTTTCACACCCCGGCCAACCCTTATGTGGCGCGATTTATGGGAGCGGGGAATGCCCTTCACGGTCACGCAAATGTCGATGGAGGCACGGTCGAGCTGAACCTGGCCGAAGGGTCGCAACGGCTGCCAATCGCTAACCAGGGACAATCAGGGGCGCATTTCCCGGACCCTGCCAGTGGCGCGGTCGACATTCTGTTTCACAGCGATGCGGCACGGCTTGGCGGAGCAAAGGACAATTGCCTGAGCCTGCCCGGAACCGTCGTACAACATTCATATCTGGGATCGGTTTATCGCCATGAGATTCAGGTCGGCGAGACCCGGATCATGGCGGATGATCCCGCTAAGATGCCCATCGGCAGCCCTGTCGATGTGTGCGTACCGGCCACGGCGCTAAGTCTGTTTCCTGCAAAGTCCCAGACAGCCGTGACCGGACCCGAGGCGGCGACCCAGGCCGCAACACACCTCTGAGTTTCTGGAGAAACACCATGACACCCAAGATTGCAAACCTTTTCGCCTCGGCGGCCATCGCGTTGGTCACCGCAGGCGCGGCGCAGGCCGAGAACGTGCTGAATGTCGCCTCGGGCGGCAGCCAGAACATGGTCGATTACGTGACCGATTACCTTGGCCCCCTGTTCGAAGAGCAAAACCCCGGCTGGAAAGTGAACGTAGTCGGCACCGGCCCCGGTAACGCCGGTAGCCAGGCCATTCTGGAAAAGATCAAGGCGCAATCCGGCAACGAAGCATGGGACACCGACGTCGTGGTGATGACCCAGCTCAAGACCGGTGAAATGGTGACCGAAGGTCTGCTGCAGAAATATGTGGACGACATCGACACCGGTAAACTGGCAACGCGCGACACCTCGAAAACTGCGCTTGGCACCGATGTTACGGGCTATGTCATGCCGATGTTCCACAGCCAGACCGCCATTGCGTATAATCCCGATCTGGTCGCTAACCCGCCCGCCAGCTTTGACGAACTGAAAACCTGGACCGCCGAAAACAAGGGCGCGTTCGGTTACAATGGCATCAAGAACGGCATGTCGGGCGTGGCCTTTACTGCCGCGTGGATGTACGCCTATGCGGGCAACACCGAACAGCTGATGAACGGCCCTTATGACCCCGAGCTGAAAAACAGCTGGGATCAGGCGCTGGCCGATCTGAAAGCCTTCAACGAAAATGTCACCTTCACACCGGGCAATGCCGGTACGCTGGATATGATGAATCGTGGTGAGATCGTGATGGGCCCGGTCTGGGTCGACATGTTCTACACTTGGCAAGCAGATGGCCGCCTGAACCCGAACCTCAAGCTGTTGTTGCCGGAACCGGGTATGCCGGGCCAGCCATACTATTATGCAGTTCCTGCCAAGGCCGAGAATGCCGATGCAGCCCGCAAGTTCATCGCACTGGCAACCAGCCCCGATGTGCAGGCCGAAGGTATCGTCAAACGTTTTAACTGGTATCCGGGCATCGATGCCCAGCACGTCGAAGCATCGCTGGAAAAAGAAGTCTGGGACAAGCTGTTTACCGACGTGACCCCCGAGGATCTGGCCGCCAAAGGCAAGCCCTTCCCGCTGGGTCCCTACTTTGACGACATCCGTGAAGCATATGAGTTGAAGGTTTCCAACTAATAGACCCCCTCGTGGAAACCATGACGCGGGCCCACCCTCCCAGGGGCCCGCGTCTCAAATCTTCGGACGAGACGTATGATCACCCGCAAAACTTCACTGATACTGGTCGCCCCTGCGATGGTGCTGCTTGGGCTGCTGTTTCTGTATCCGCTCGGATATTCGCTGATCTGGGCCTTCAAGGATGAGGAACAGGGCGGCTGGGGCCTCCAGAATTTCATCAAGGCTTTTGGCCTTTATTCCAATGACATTCTGTTCACCTTGATCATCGTCACACTTTCAACGGCTATTATCGGTGTGCTGTCCGTTGCCATCGGTGGCTATCTGACGCTGGGCGAAAACCGGGTGGCGCTGGCTGTTCTGCGCTGGCTATACCGCTGGCCGCTGTTCATTCCGTTTGTGGTAGCGGCACAATTGATGCGCACTTTTCTGGCCAAGAACGGAATGATGAACAACATCATCGTCTCTACCGGGTTGATGGAGCCGCTGCAGGCCGCAAGCTATCTGGACTGGCGCGGCATCGTCATCACGTTTGTCTGGAAGCAAACGCCTTTCGTGGCCTTGCTGGTGGCAGGCGCCATGGCGTCGCTTGATCGTTCAACGATCGAAGCCGCGCGCAATCTTGGTGCAGGCCGGTTCCGCATCTTGCTGGAAATCGTCGTGCCACAGGTTGCAACCACCCTGATGGTCGGGCTGATCCTGTCCTATGTTGTCATGATGTCGGTCCTGTCCGTGCCGATGATGATCAATGCTCAGACCCCCACCATGATTACGGTGGATATGGCCTGGCGCATCAATGCCTATTCCGATTATGGCGTCGCCAACGCCCTTGGGTTCATCTCATACGCCATGACCGCCGTAATCGCGTGGGTCTATCTTCGTCAGGGCGTCCGTGAAGGGGGAAAACCGGCATGACCATCCTGCGTTCAACTCTTACCGCGATCATTCTGGCGCTGCTGGCTTTTGCCATCTTTGGCCCGATCACCAATATGCTGATCTGGTCCGTGGCCGAGACATGGTATTTCCCGGCCAAACTGCCGCAAAGCTACGGCTTTTCCTTCTGGGAACGCGTGTTCCGTCCGCAGGGCAACGCCATGGAGTCACTGTGGAGTTCGGTTCTGATCGCCCTGTTCACGGTGCTGGCCTCGCTGACTGTGGCCATTCCCGCCGGGCTGGCACTGGGGCGTGGCAGCCTGCCCTGGCGCGCGTTTTTCCTGCTTCTGTTTCTCCTGCCGCAGGCGTTTCCTTCCATTGCCGTGCACATGAACATCGCACGCATCTTCTATGGGTTGGGATTGAACGGCACCTATACGGGCGTGGTACTTGTGCACACCATTCAGGGGCTGGTGTTTTCCGTCTGGATCGCAACCGCCGCTTTCGCCGCCGTCGACCGCGAGCTCGAGGAAGCCGCCGCAAACATGGGTGCTTCACCCTTCACCGTTTTCCGGACAGTGACCCTGCCGCTTGCCCTGCCCGGGCTTATGGCCAGCGCAATCTTTGTCTTTCTGATTTCGCTGGATGAATTCACCGGAACCTTCTTTGTCGGTGTGCCGGACATCACGACCATGCCGCTATTGCTGTTCACGGCGTCCATGGAGGGTAACTATCAGATCGCATCCATCACCGCGCTTGTTCTTCTTGTGCCATCGGTTGGCTTCATGCTGTTCATCGAGCGGTTTCTGAAGTCTGACGTTCTGGCCAAAGTTGGAAGCTGACATGAACGACATCACAAACCGCCTTGAATTCGCCAAAACCCTTGCGCAAGAGGCCGCCGCGCTGGCTGTCCACCTGCGAAACGACCAAAGCGCCGAATTCATTGCCGAAAAAGGCCCACAGGACTTCGTCACTTTTGCGGATCGCGCGGTCGAGGACCTGATCCGCAGCCGGATTGCCGAAACCTGGCCCGCTGATGCCATGCTGGGTGAGGAAGACGGTGTAACCGGCAGCAGCACCGCGTTTTGGGTTGTGGACCCGATTGACGGCACTGCAAATTTCATGCGCGGACAACGCGACTGGGGCGTGTGCATTGCCTATTATGACGGCGAACAGATCCCGCTGGGCGTGATTTGCGCACCGGATCTGGACATGTTGGCCTGGGCTTCGACCGGAGGTGGCGCATGGTTGAACGGAACACGCCTGAGTGTCTCAGACTGTGATGACCCGAACCGCGCGCTTTTGATGCTGGGCTGGTCTGCACGGCGCCCGGTGGCGGATCACACACAACTCATCCAGTCTCTGCTGGATCAAGGCATGGAATACCGCCGCAACGGCTCGGCCGCGATCAGCCTTCTGGCCGTCGCAACAGGGCAGGCCGAAGGGTATTATGAGGCGCATTTGAATGCCTGGGATGCCTTTGCGGCGATCCCGATGATTTCCGAGGCCGGTGGGCAGGTCATCAGCGCGCCGAAAGACAGATTTCTGGTACAAGGCAGCCCCATCCTCGCGTCGGCGCCCGGTATGTCAGAGCCCTTGGGCCGCGTGACACCGATTCAGTCCGATTTAGCCTGATTGCATTAGTCGCGAATATCGACAGCATTTCCCAAAAAATCCCGGCCCGCAGGTGGGCTGCGGACCGGGAAACCGTGGCATCTGCACGAAACAAACGCCATGGGAGGGAGTTTATTTTTTGTTGTGGAAGATGAAGCCGATGAAGTTCAGCAACAACTGCGCCGCAAGAATCTGAGTACTTTCGGACGGATCATAGGCCGGGGCGACCTCGACCAGATCGATGCCCACGACATCGCCGCGTTTGCTCAGTCCCTGTAGGATTTCCAGCACGTCGTAATACTGGAATCCACCATGGCTGGGCGTGCCGGTGCCCGGCGCGATCGAGGGGCAGAAGGCGTCGATGTCGATGGTGACGTAGTACCGGCTGCCTTCGGGAATACGATCTAGCACACCTTCGGTGCCCAGCTTGCGCACCTGCCTCACCGACAGGATGTCCGAACCGCGGGCGCGGGCGTCGTCATAGCCCTCTTTCGCGGTCGAGGACACGTTGCGGATGCCCAGTTGAGTCATGCCCGAGACATAGTCTTTCTCGATGGCGCGACGCATCGGGTTGCCGTGGCCGACGGTGACGCCGTGACGCTCATCGACAAAGTCCAGATGCGCGTCGATCTGGATCACGTGGATCGGGCCATTTTCGGCACAATCTTCGGCATAGGCGTTGATGCAGGGGATGTTGACGGAATGGTCGCCACCAATGGTGACCGGTATGGCACCGGCATCGAGGATCTTTTTGACACCGTATTCGATGTTGGCGTGGCTTTCCTCGGTCTTGGTGTGGATGATATCAGCATCCCCCAGATCGACGATGCGCACGTCACTGCCCAGATAGGTGGCGTCATCCTCGTGGTCATAGGCCCCTGCGTGACCAAAGCTGAACAGGGTCGAGGCCTCGCGCACCGAGCGCGGACCAAACCGGGCACCCGAGCGGAACTGACAGCCAAAATCGAACGGTGCACCAAGGATCGCCACATCGGCGTCGATCTCGTCCCAGTTCTCGACATAGGGCTTCTTGCCAAAGGTTGAGATGCCGACAAAAGGCAGGTTCAGACGACCGGCTTCATATCCATGTCCCGACATGATTATCTCCGTTTCTTATGGTTTAACGATAGGCCAGTTCCGGCAGGAACAGCGCGATTTGAGGGAAGGCCATCAGCAGCCCGGTCACGATCAGCAGGATGATCAGGAAGGGCGGCACCCCGCGCACCACCTCGACAAAGGGGCGGCGGAACACGGCGATGGCGGTGAACAGGTTACAGCCGAAGGGCGGTGTCGCGGCTCCGATGGCCACCTGTAGTGTAATCAACACGCCGACCAGCACCGGGTCAAGACCCGCAGCCTTGATCATCGGCGCAAAGATCGGCACTAGGATCAGGATCACAACGATTGAATCCACGAACATGCAGCCGATGAAGAAGGCGATGTTGATCGCGATCAGCGTCATCAGCGGTCCGGCATCCTTGAGCCCGAGGCTTTCGATGATCGCCTGCGGCACCTGCGCAAAGCTCAGCGTCCAGCTGAACGCCGCACCCGCCGCGATCAGGATGAACACGACCGAGGTGATGGCGCCGGTGGACAGCGCGATGTCAAACAGATCACTCAGCTTGATCGAGCGGAAGATCACCACCTCAAGCACAACCGCATAAAGCACGCAGATCGCGGCGGCTTCGGTCGGCGAGAACACACCGCCATAGATGCCGCCGACGATGATGGCCGGAAAGCCCATCGGCCACAGCGCCTTGCGCAGAGCGGTGAAACGCTGCCCCCAACCCTCGCGCGGCAGCACGGGGATGTCATGGCGGTATGCGTAAACCATGCAATAGGCCGAGAACAGTACCACGATCAGCAGCCCTGGCAGGATACCCGCGATGAACAACTGCGAGATCGACGTACCCGAGACCACACCATAGATGATCATGCCGATCGAGGGCGGGATCAGATAGGCAAGGTCGGCGGCGTTCACGATCAGGCCGATCGAGAAGCTGTCGCTATAGCCCGACTTCAACATCCGGGGCCGCATCGCCCCACCGATGGCCACAACGGTCGCCTGGGTCGAGCCGCAGACCGCGCCGAACAGCGCGCAGGCCGAGGTGACGGAAATCGCCAACCCGCCCTTGATATGGCCCATAAAGCTCATCACAAGATCGATCAGCCGGTTCGCGGAATGGCCCCGCGTGATGATATCGGCGGCCAGAATGAACATCGGCACCGCGATCAGCGCGGCGGGTTTTACCCCTCCGATCATCTGCTGGATCAGGATCTGCATGTTCATGTCGGGGAAGTAGACAAGGAACCCCAGCACCGCCGCCGAGATCAGCGGCATTTTCATCGGAAAGCCCGCCAGCAACAGCAGGATCATTACGGCCAGCATCAATTCGGTCATTTGTCTGCCCCCGTGGAGTCTTCCGTGGATTCTTCGTAGCGCTGGATCGCCGCAGCGGTTTCGGGATCTTCGTAGCTGTCGACCTCAAGGTAGGAGACATAGACCTCCTCCTCGGCGAAATTCAGGTTTCGGATTGCCGTCAGTAAATACTGGAACGAGGCCAGCGTCAGGCCAACCACCACCCAGACATAGGTCAGGTAAAGCGGCATCTGCAGCGCCGGAGTGATCCGTCCGCGCGACGCGACCTTCTGAACATATTCCAGAGCGTACCAGGCCAGCACCGCCATCACGACGGCGGTCGTCGCGGCAATCACAACCATCAGCGCCTTGCGTGCCTTGATGGGCAGCGCGTCATAGATCGCGGACATGCGAATATGAATCCCCTTGCGGGTGGCATATCCCAAGCCCATGAACGTGACGATCACGATCAGGAATTCATTCAGTTCTTCGGAAAAATAGATGGACTGGTTGAACACATACCGGCCAAAGACATTGGCGATGGTGTTCGCGGCCATCAGGATGATCCCCCAGCTCAGGATCCAGACTTCGATCCGTCCAATGACGGCGTCTATCTTTCCCAAAAAGCCGAAAGGAGTGGAAGTACCGGTCTGCATGGTGTCCCCCCTTTAGTGGACCTCACGCGCAACATCGCGCGTGAGGCAGTGGTTTTGAGTGAGTGGTAGAAGTGCTTGGGATCAGTTGCCTGCCAGTTCGGCCTGCAGCGCATCCAGCAGTTCCTGACCACGGTCGCCGACGATTTCGACATAGGCGGCAGAAGTATCGGTGCTCTGGGCACGGAAGACGTCACGCTCTTCCTCGGTCAAAACCACCAGACCGATGTCGGGCTTGGCTTCCTTGATGATGTCCAGGCGCTTCTGGTTGAAGTCGGTGACGACGCCATCGATGAAGCCGGTCATATCCGCCATGGTATCGCGCACCAGCTGCTGACGGTCGGGGCTGAGGGTTTCGAACCAGTCCGAACCCGCGACAACGGTGGTCACCAGCTCTTGCTCACCGGCCCAGATCAGGTGGCTGGTAACTTCGTAGAACTTCATCTCTTCAATGGTCGGGATCGGGTTGACCTGACCGTCAACAGCACCCAGCTGCAGCGCGCCGAACACTTCGCCAAACGGCAGCGGCGTCGGGCTGGCGCCCATGTTCTTGTAGGTTTCCAGCAGGATCGGCGACACCATTACGCGCATCTTGAAGTTGTCAAAATCTTCCGGCGTGCGAATCTCGCGGTTGGTGGTCCAGACCTGCGGGCCCTCGGAATACATGGTCATGACTTCCAGACCGCGCTTGCGGAAATCTTCATTCAGCGGACCATAGATGGTTTCCGAGCTGCTCAGAATGTTCGAGATCGCCACCGGGTCGGACGGCAGCAGATAAGGCAGCAGGAACACCTGGCTTTCCGGCACCACGGTGCCCAGGTTGCCGATCGAGACGTTGGTGAACTGGATGACGCCATCGGCTGCTTGTTCAACCGTTTCGGTTGGCGTGCCCAGCGTGCCCATCGGATAGACGGTCACAGTCACTTCGCCGTCGGTGGCTGCTTCGATGCGCGATTTGAACTCTTGCGCATAGGCATCCATGATCGAACCCGGAATTTCTTCGATCGCGAATTTCCAGTCTTCGGCCAGTGCGGCAAGTGGCGCCATGCTGAGCAGTGCGGCAGCAGCAGTGGTTTTCACATGGCTGAGGTTAAATGTCATTTGGGTTCCTCCCATTGATCTTTGTGAGTTTGGATCACGATCAAAAAAACCACGGAATCTTGCATAAAAAAATATCATCTTGCTAATGTTCACATAAATCGTTTTTATGTTATCGGATCAGATTTACCCCACGGAAATGAAAGCCCTTGAAACTGCTGCGAAACACACTTTTGGAGACTTTTGTATCAGTGGTGGATTGCGGAGGATTCACCGATGCACAATATGCACTTGGCATTACGCAGTCCGCCATCAGCATCCGAATCCGCGACCTGGAAGCGGCTCTTGGTTACCGGGTTTGCGAGCGCGGGCGTGGCGGATTCCGACTGACTGAGCGCGGGGAAATTGCGTATCAGAAAGCCCGCGACATACTGCGCAGCGCCCGGGATTTTGACGCGGAACTGCTGGAGTTGAGGGATACCGTCACCGGTGACTTGCGCATTGGCATCGTGGATGCGGTGAACAGCCTGCCCGAGCTGCGGCTCGCGGATGCGCTACAGCGCTTTCTTGCGCGACCGAACGAAGTCCGGTTGGAAATTATCGTGGCCTCACCGACAGATCTGACACAACAGCTGATCACGGGTGAACTCAACGTCGCCGTCGCTCCGTTTCGCAACCAGATTGCCGATCTGACATATGAACTGCTGTGCACCGAAGAGCACCGACTGTATTGCGGTAGGAACCACCCCCTGTTTGACGTACCAGCATCGGAAGTCAGATCAGAAGATCTGTTGCAGTACCCGCGTTGTCAGCTGTCATATGACATGCTTGGCTCACACGATTTCGGCGCGCCGGGGTCCGAAGTGACGGTCGCCAATATGGAGGCAATGGCACTGTTGATCGAAACCGGGCACTATCTGGGTTTACTTCCGGTTCACTTCGCCAGGGCATGGATGGAAAATGACCGGTTCCGCGAACTCAGGGCCGATCGCGAAAACTGGAGTTCAACCTTCTATCTTGCGACCCGATCTGCACAGGTTCACCGGCGCGCTGTCGAGCTATTTGTTCAGGACTTGCGCGATGCCGGGCGTTCTCCGGGTCACGATGATCCGGACCGGTCTCATCTGAACCTCTAGGCGGATAAGGATGAATCTGGCAACTGGCGCCACTTTGTTTCGGGTGTGATCGTCCACTGCAGCAAGGATGTGGCGCGTCTTAAGCCCAGGTCTATTGGCCGGACGTTCATTCGTAGCACAGGGCCTTGATACTGTCTCCGCGCAAGGGACCAATGATGGCCGCAGTCTTCGTCAGGCGACAAATCCGGCAGGACGTGCTATTGCTATGACAATTATGCAGCGCGAACGGACACCCATCGTATTATGTGCCAGCCGGATTCCGGGGCGCGATTTATTCATTTCTTAGGGTGCCCTGACACGCGTTATCTGATCTGACAACGGGAGGGGAGGATGCGTAGATCGACCGTAACAGCCGCAATTTCAGGCTTGTTCTTTCTGAGTGCCGGACATCCGGTACACGCGAACGATCCAACCACATCAATAGATATCGGCAATCATCTTGCTGCGGTTCTGCGCGCCGGGCGAAGCGTCGTATCCAACAATCAGGACCTGATCAACGATCCCGGGAAGCAAGACAAGGGCCTTTCCGGGGAGAAATTCCGTGCCCTCGTCATCGAGAATTTTATCGAGGCGAACGGCGCGCCACCTTTGAATGACGATCTAAGCCCTGTGCAGCGCCAGCTTACCGAAGCACAGCTTGCCGCAATGGTCGAAGTGGTCAACGACTCTCAGGATGTGATCAACGCGCCCGACATTGCTTTCAAAGGTTTCATTCCGGCGGCTTTTGCGCGGCAGGTGAATGAGAACTTTGGCGATAAAATGGACACGGTGGCGCGTGTGAAAGTCACCGCCCCGGAAAATCTGGTGCGTAACCGCGTGGCCCGCCCTGACGACTGGGAAAACAATGTCATTGAGGGGAAATTCAAAAGCACTGACTGGCCGACAGGCAAAGCGTACTCGGAAGAGGTAGAGGTTGACGGCAATCCGGCCTTCCGAATGCTTATCCCCGAATACTATTCCGAGTCCTGTCTGGCATGCCACGGGTCACCAGCGGGTGAGACCGACGTTACCGGTTTCCCCAAAGAAGGCGGTTCAGTGGGTGATCTGGCCGGGGCCATCTCGATCATCCTGTTCAAATGAATTCGGGTGAGCAATCCAAAAACCGATGGTCCTGGGTTTCTGAAAACCAGATCCCGGTGCGCATCGGCGCGCTGTCTGCCGGGCTTTTGGTTACGTTAGTTGTCAGTACTCTGGTTATGGCGCTGGATCTGACTCGCAGTCAGAACCGTATGAAAATCATCAATCAGGATGTGCAAAGGCTTGAGGTTGCCGCAGAGGCGGACCGATATTTCGGCGAAATCCGGTATTGGCTGACGGACCTATCCGTAAGCCTTCTGACCCTTTCGGAAAAAAGAGCTGAAGCTGCGCGCGACGAATTCGAACTCCGGCTTCAGCAGATTTCAGAGTTTGCTCCTGATGTTGCGGCTGCAATTCAGGAGGGTGCGGTAGCGTATTACGACAACGCGCTGAAGGCTGCTGATGCCTATACCGATGGGAACAGGATTATCGGCAACACGTTGCTGGCGCAGGCCCGGCTGGGTAGCGATGCGGTTGATCAGGCCCTGTCGCAGTTGGTGCAGAATCTGTCAGCCGAAGCAAGCGAAACGCAACGGCTGGCGGCCGAAGAAGAGCGGCGTGCGTTGCGACGTGCCATCCTTGCATGCTCTGTAATCGTGGTCGCGGGCACGGGCCTGACATGGATCGTTCTGAGGTCGATATTGAAACCGATGCAGGCCAACAGTGCCGCGATTGACGCGTTGATAAGTGGTCAGCACGATGTCGACCTTCCACCGGAAGGGCCTCATGAAATGGGGCGGATGAGTCAGGCCCTGCGGGTTTTACGAGACAGTCAGCACAGGCTGAAATCGCTGGAAAAGGAAGCGCGCGAGCAGCGCAACACAATCCTGACCGCCATCGAAACGATCCCCGACGGGTTTGTGCTTTTCGACGCGAATGATCAGCTTGTCATGGTCAACGAGCGATACCGGGCAATGTATGCCCCCTTGCAGGATATGCTGGTACCGGGAACCAGCTTTTCCGAGCTGCTCAAAGCGCGTGTTGCGCACGGTCTGGACGATCTGGGTGAACTCTCAGAAGAGGAGTGGGTCGCTGAACAGTTCCGGTTGCATGGCGCGGGCCAGCAGGGTTCCCGTGAGGTTGCGATTGGCCCCTCGTGGGTACGCGTGTCCCAGCGCAAGACGCCCGATGGCGGAACGGTGACAGTGTTCAGCGATATTTCTGATCTGAAGACCAAACAGCAACAGCTTGAGGATGCCAGACTGGAAGCGGTCGCCGCCAGCGGTGCCAAAAGCCAGTTTCTTGCTTCGATGAGCCACGAGCTGCGCACGCCACTGAACGCGATTATTGGCTACAGCGAGATGCTGGCCGAAGATGCCGACGACATGGGTTTTGGCGAAGCGCGCGAGGATCTGGAAAAGATCATGTCATCCGGGCGCCACCTTCTGGCTTTGATCAATGATGTGCTCGACCTGTCCAAAATCGAAGCTGGCAAGATGGAACTGTACGTGGAGACGTTTTCGCTCAGGTCATTGCTTGAAGAAGTCGTGGCCACCGTGAAACCTCTGGTCGACAAGAATGGCAACAAGCTGGGCGTGAAACTCGAACTGGACGACGGCGAGATTGAGACGGACAAAACCAAATTGCGCCAGAACCTTTTCAATCTGCTGTCCAACGCAAGCAAATTCACCAAGCAGGGGCGCATTGATTTGAATGTCGACCAGTTCATTAAGGACGGTTTGACCTGGTATCGGTTTTCCGTTGCCGACACAGGCATCGGCATGACGCCGGAACAGACAGAAAGGCTGTTTGACGCCTTTGTTCAGGCGGAACAATCGACCACCCGGGACTTTGGGGGAACTGGGCTGGGATTGGCGATTGCACAGCAATTTACAAAAATGATGGGTGGGGAAATCACCGTCCAAAGCCAAGCCGGTGTCGGATCAACGTTTTCATTCGAAATTCCGGCCCAAGCTGTTGAAACCCCTGTCGACACAGAGGAGACATCCCAGCCTGTCTGTTCTGATCAGGGTGTTGTGCTGATCATTGACGACGAAGAGCCCGCAAGGGCGGCGCTGGCGGAGATCGTCCAGCGCGAGGGATACGCCACCTTGTTGGCCAACAGCGCAACCATGGGGTTGGAGCTGATACGAGCGCATAAACCGGATGCGATCATACTGGATGTAATCATGCCCGGCCGCGACGGTTGGTCTTTACTCAAGGAAATCAAAAGCGACCCGGATTTGTGCGAAATCCCGGTCATTCTGGTGACCATCGTTCCGGACCGCGACATGGGGCTTGCATTTGGGGCGGTTGAGCATCTGACGAAACCGATCAGCGCAGAACAACTGGTATCGACGCTCAACAGAATTGCCCGCAACAATCCACGCGATGTTCTGATTGTCGATGACGATGCATCAACCAGAACATTGTTTCGACGCATACTGGTGCGTGAGGGTTGGCGCGTGCACGAGGCATCGGACGGCCACCGTGCCCTGACGCAGCTGCAGACAAGACGCCCTACCCTGATGTTGCTGGACATCATGATGCCTGAGCAGGACGGATTCGACGTTCTCAGGGCATTAAGGGGGCAAAGCGATCTGGCCGATTTGCCGGTCATCGTGATCACGTCCAAGGATCTGTCACGTCAGGAGCTGGATTGGCTCAAGGCGCATGCAAGCGATGTCATTCGCAAGGGAGCCGGCGGGCGCGCCGAGTTGATCGCGGCCCTGCAGCGACACCTGAAAGACCTGAACCAGACTGAAAAGGTGGCCGATCATGGTTAAGATCCTGATTGTTGAGGATAACGACATGAATCTTGACATGCTGTCCAGACGGCTTGCCCGCAAAGGGTTTGAAATCGAAACGGCCCAAGACGGTCTTGAAGGTGTCACTGTTGCCTCTGAATCCCGGCCCGATCTGATCCTGATGGACATCAGCTTGCCGGGGATTGATGGCCATGAAGCGACGAAGCGCCTAAAAGCCAATGACACCACCGCATCGATCCCGGTTGTTGCGCTGACCGCCCATGCGCTGACCAGTGATCGCGATATGGCGTTGGCCGCCGGCTGTGACGCGTTCTACACGAAACCTATCGAGCTTCCCGGCCTGCTTGAAATCATCAACTCACTGCTGAGCCAGAAGGACCCGTAATGAGTAAGAGCAGGATAGGAGAGCTGACTTTCGCGATGCGCCTCGCCCGGAATCTGGCGGAACCAGCCGAGGCTATCCTGGGTTATCAGACACTGCTGCACGAGGCCGTTGCAAGTAAAGGGCCACATGCGGCGCTGCCGGATCTTGAAAAAATCTCTGACGCGGTGAACGGCCTGAACGAAAGACTAGAAGAACTGGCGGCGGCGGGTGACACTCTGGAAGGTGATCCGGACGCGCAGAAAAAGCTGCGCCATGATCTTCGGAACCTGACCAACGCCATCATCGGCTACGGGGAAATGGTGCTGGAGGACTTTGAGGAGACAATCAGTCCCCCAGCCCGAAATGATCTTTCAGCACTCCTGCAAGAAGCGCGAAATCTTGCAGCCAAGATTGACGACACAGCCGATGGAGATAGTCACGACCGAGAACGGGAACTGGCGCTTGCGGCCGGGCTGGAGCGTATTCTGGCCGAAGGTGAAAACAGTCAGGCCACACATACCGGACGCATCCTTGTGGTTGACGACACTCCGGCCAATCGGGACATCCTGACCCGCCTTCTGGAGCAGCGTGGCCACAGCGTGCTTGCCGTGGGTTCAGCTGCCGAAGCCTTTGAGGCGCTGAACCACGAAAGCTTCGATCTGGCGCTGCTGGATATACTCATGCCGGACGTGAACGGCATTGTCGTTCTGGAGACCTTAAAAGGTAAGCCGGAACTTAGTGAAATGCCCGTTGTCATGGTGTCGGGATTGCGGGAAACCGATGCCATTGCGCGATGTATCATCGCTGGGGCAGAGGATTACTTGCCCAAACCGATTGACCCGATTCTGCTGCACGCCCGTGTGGACGCCTGCCTTGAAAAGTTGGTGTGGCGCCGCAAAGAGCAGGAATTCGTGGACCGGATCGAACATGAAAAAGAACGCGCCGATGCGCTGTTGCGGGTCATGCTTCCCGATCCAGTGATCGAGCGACTGAAAGCCGGAGAGACGCGGATCGCCGATCGTTTCGACAGCGCCACGATCCTATTCGCGGACATAGTGGATTTCACCCCGTTGGTGGCCCGCAGTGATCCGATCCAACTGCTGAACGAATTGGCCGAGGTCTTTCTGGCCTTCGACGAACTGACAGTGAAACACGGAATCGAAAAGATCAAAACCATCGGGGACGCATACATGACCGCCGCTGGCATACCTTTGCACCGTCCCGATCACGCGCAGGCGACTCTGGCTTTCGCTAGGGATATGATCAAGGTGATGCCTCAGGCCAAAAACACCTGTGCGGGATTGACCATTCGAATTGGTATTCACACCGGCCCCGTGATCGCGGGCCTGATGGGCCAGACCCGGTCCGTTTATGACGTCTGGGGAGAAACCGTAAATCTTGCAAGCCGACTAGAAGCGACCGGAGAGCCCGGCCGCATTCAAATTTCAGAAGCCACGAAAAATGCAGTCGGTCAGGCCGGGGGGCTGTTTGAAACCCGGGACCTGATTGTAAAAGGATATGGGCCAGTCACCTCATACCTGACAATCTGAGGCATTGTTCGCTCAATTTGACCTGTACGGTGCCCGAGTGCCCAACACAGGTGATTTTGGTAATCCTCAGTCCTCGTTGTGCTTGAAGCCCTGAATTGGGGTTGGGACAGGGTCAGAGGTAAAATATGCGATGCGTTCCGATATCACCCCCGCGTCACTGAACCGGATTACGGCCGCCCCCTGAAAGTCTGTTCCGCAGACCCGCCACCAACACCATGCTGTTGCGGGATTCGTATTACCGATCACGATGTCTGTGTATTCCAGAAACGGCGTCGGCACTTTGCCTCCGGACAGTTCTGCCCCAAGTCGTTTGAAGTCCTCCACAAACTCGACAAATCCGTCGCGGTCGATTCGCCCGTTTGCCGGGTCGTCATAATAAAAATCATGAACGGTTGCCGTCAGGCTGGTAGCGCCCTTTCCGGTACGCCAGCCCTCCAGATAGGTTTCAAGCCATTGTCCAGCCTTCACAATTTTCCCCTATTTGTCTGTTCGGACTTCACGGTTTGGGGTTTGTCGATCAGCGACAAAAGCCCTGCGGGCCAAAGCGGGAAAGCAAGCTGCGCAAAGTTTACCGTTTCAGCATTAATAGAAGATACAAGTGCCACTTAGCGCTAAGTCAATACCTCTAAGTTGCGAATACTGAAATTTTTCGTTTCCAAATTTGTGGATTCATCATATTGTTATTTCGACAGCAGGACACGTTCGCGGTTCTGGTGCATTAGGCGGGGGATGATTTTGTGGGCGAAGCAGTCACCAATCCATCAGAACAAAGGCGGATGTCGTCCGGAGGGAAAACTCCGACACGCCCGGTACGCCGCCGGAGAGTTTTCGAATTCAAAAGAGATATCCCATTCTCTTGGTCGATCGGCCTGGGATTGCTTGTCTGGCTGCTGTTTTTCGGGTTGTGGGAATTGGCGGTAAGGCAGGAATGGACAAACCCCATTCTGCTACCCGGTCCCGGCAAAGTGCTGTCGGCGCTTTATACCTTGTTTGCCGATAACGGATTTCTCAACGACGTACTGATCAGCGTCTGGCGCGTGGTCCTTAGTTTTGCGCTGGCATGTACTGTCGCGGTTCCGCTGGGAATTCTTATGGGTACCTTCCGTGTGGTCGACGCCTTTTTCAGCCCTTTTGTTTCCGCATGGCGATACCTGCCCGCACCGTCATTCATCCCGTTGCTGCTGATGTGGTTCGGCGCGGGTGACATGCAAAAGCTGTCATTGCTGTTCATTGGCGTCGTCTGGTTTCTGATCACGCTCATTATGGATCACGTCAAGGCAGTCCCGAGCGACCTGATCCGAACAGCCATGACTCTTGGCGGATCGCGAATTCAAGTGTTGCGCACGGTCGTCGTGCCCGCCTCGCTTCCGAACATCATGATTGCAATGCGACAGATGCTGGCCGTCAGCTGGACCTATCTGGTCATCGCCGAAATCACCGCGGCCGACGCAGGTATCGGCGCAATGATGATGCGGGCCAAACGGTTTCTGCATGTGGATCAGATCATGGCCGGAATTCTGGTGATAGGCATTCTTGGCCTGCTGTTCGACTTCCTGCTCAGACAACTTTACCGGGTCGCATTCCCTTATCTCGAGGAGAAGACCTGAACCATTCACACCGAACCCAAAGCGCGGAAGACGCTGGGTGCTGTCAGCCAACAGGAGAAGGAGAAGACAATGAAGTTTGCAAAACTACGCTGCGCAGCAGCGGGCGCAGTCTTGGCACTGACACCGACACTCTCATTAGCGGCGGAAGACGTTAAGATATCGGGCTTCACCTGGCCGGGATACGGGTTTTGGTACATAGCTATCGAAAAGGGCCTCGCGCCGGATCTGAACATCGACTACCAGGCAATCGAGGACCCGTATGAAAGCTTCAATCTGGTCGCTGCGGATCAGATGGATGTCGTCAGTTCGACCGTTGAATTCACCCCCGTCGGCATTGAAAGCGGGCTGCCGATCAAACTGGTGGCCTTTGGCAACCTGTCCTATGGCACTGACAAAATCGTGGCAGCTCCGGGCATCAGCAGCGCCGAGGATCTGGTCGGCAAGGAAGTCGCCGTCCTGGAAGGCGGCCTGTCGCAAATCTTCGTGGCAATGTGGCTGGAGCAGAACGGGGTGGCCTTTGACTCGGTGACATATCGCAACATCATCGCGGATGACGCCTTTGCCGCGATGATCGGCGGCTCGATCGCCGCGTCCGAATTCTGGGAGCCATACGGAGCCAATACGCTCAAGGCATTGGAGGGGTCCAGCGTCCTGGCCCAGTCGCGCGAGCCATACTGGCTGCAGCAGGGCGTTATCGCCGACGGCCTGTACATGAGCGACAAGTTCGTGACTGAGCGCCGGGACACCGCAAAAATGACCCTCCAGGCGCTGTATGACGCCATCGCGTGGTGGCAGGAAAACCCGACCGAGGGCAATCAGATCATCGCCGATGGAATGAAGATGAGCGTCGCGGATGTCGAACTGGTTCTTGGCAAGGATGGCAGCCGCACGGATGGGGGCCTTTACGTCTATGACTTCATGGAGGCCGCGCAATTCTGTGGGGCTGCACCGGGGAACCCCCCGTTTGATCAGTCCAACGGTCAAATGGCCGATCATTGGAAACTGGTCAGCGAATGGTGGGTCAAATTCAGCCTGATTGAAAAGGTCAATCCGCCCGAAACCGGTATCGAATGCGACCTGCACCGCGAATTGTATGACGCCGGCTATCGAGGCTGAGCGTGCAACACACGGGCGGTTTATTAACCGCCCGATAGTCATCTGGAACCACTGAGATTTGCCATGCCGTTAGACGACACAATCCTGACCGCTCAGAATGTCTGCAAAACCTTTGGCAGCAAAAACCGAACTGTCGAAGCATTGCGCGACGTGACTTTCTCGGTCAATCGGAACGAATTGTGTGTCCTGCTGGGACCATCCGGATGTGGCAAATCCACTCTGCTCAATATCGTGGCCGGGCTGGAAGATCCCACCAGCGGCATGGTCCAGCTTGAAGGGCACGAGGTTCTGGGGCCGGCGCGCGAACGCGGCATGGTCTTTCAGAGCTATACCTCATTCCCCTGGCTAACCGTCATCCAGAATGTTGAATACGGCATGAAGCTGAACGGCGTTCCCAAAGCCGAGCGCTACGCACGCGCCGAGAAATTTCTGGATTTGGTGCATCTGACCCGGTTTCGGGACGCTTATCCCAAAACCCTTTCAGGCGGCATGAAACAGCGCGTTGCCATTGCTCGGACCTTGGCAAACGAGCCCGAAATCCTGCTGATGGATGAACCATTTGGCGCGCTGGATGCCGAAACACGCTGGCACATGCAGGAAATGCTGCTGGAGATCGTGGACACAACACATACCACCATCCTGCTTGTCACCCATGACATTCAGGAGGCCATTTTTCTGGCCGACAAGATCGTGTTTTTGTCCGCCAATCCGGGACGGCTGAAAACCACGCTGAATCTGGAGTTCAAAAAAGGCATCAAACTGCACAGCAAGGAAGAACTGATTGCCCTGCCCGGCTACCTTGAATGCGAGCGGGAAATAACGGCTCTTATGCGATCAGAAGCCCGGCAAGACCCCGACGAGATTTGATCCGTTCGCCGCCGCTAAACTTTGGGCTGGTTTTCCCAATTGCGCTTGAGCAGGAACTGGTTCTTGAAGTTCTTGAGGCCCAGCATCACCTCAGCATCGACAATATCCTCGACACCGTGAATGTGTTCCTCAAGAAAAATCGCAAGGTCATCCGGTTCATCGCAGACCAGCTCAACCATCAGATCGAACCGTCCCGTGACCCACAGGATATAAACCACACTCGATACCGCACCCAGTCGTTCGGCAACCGCTTGCGGGGTTGTGCCAGGGGCGACCTTCAAGCAGACCATCGCATCGGCTTTGTATTCCGACGCGGCCGGGTCGGCGATTGCAACAATTCGCAACAGCCCCGCATCCTTCATGGCGTTGACGCGGTTGCGTACAGTACCTTCAGAGACGCCCAGTTTCTGCGCGATTTCTGAAAACGGCATCCGTCCGTCCAATTCGAGCATCTGAACGATTTCGCTGTTCAGACGTTCTTCGACCGAATGCGTGCCTCGGTTGCGGGAAGGTTTTTCCGACCCTGGCTTTCGCGATAAGTTCACAAACGCTTCCTTCTATTACGTCAGGCATGCGGCGCCGCATCCAAATCCTGATCATAGGGGCGAAACTATCGAAACATCAAATCGATTTCCTTAACCGTGACAACCTCTTTCAGGCTGGCCATGGCCAACTTGTCCAACGCCCTATTACCTGCGCAGGTCAGCGGCCATGAAGTTCGCTCTGTTCAGGCGTTCGGCTGAACAGGCAGACGGTTACTATCACCTATGCCCTTGCTTACCTCATTCCTGCAAAAGCTCGCGAATACCTGCGTCCAGCGCAGCCGTGAATCCAGGATCGTTGCCGGGATTGGCAGCACAGTGGCCCCAAGGCGAGTCATAGGGGCGATACTCGGCATTCGGCATGTGCCGCGCCTCGATCGCGTTGTCTTCGGGGGGAAAGTATAGATCCTGCGCACAGGGCATCAGGATTGCATGGGCTGTGATCGCGCCAAGCGCCGCATTGAAATCACCATTGTAAAGCGGCCCCGCCGAGATATCGCCTGCTTGCCAAGTCGCAAGTTTGGCCAACAGATTATTTGCATCCCAGCCCTCGACATGGTCAACCTCCCAATCCAGCAGCAGGTCTTCGATGGTCTCGAACCCCAGCTGTTTGTACAAACCTTCCCGATAGAAGGTTTGCGAGAACGCCCAACCTGCATAGACCCTTCCAAATGCCTTGAGCCCCGCAACCGGAGGGCTGTCGTAATCGCCCCCGTTCCAGCTTTGATCAGCACACAGCGCGGCCTTGACGCCTTCGAGGAATACGAAGTTGTGCGGCGAGGTTTTTGCCGATGCGCAAAACGGCAAAATTGCTTTTACCATATCGGGGTACTGCGCGGCCCATTGGTAAGACTGGCACCCCGCCATCGACCAGCCCGCCACCAGAGCGATCTGTTCGATGCCCAGATGGTCGTGGATCAGCCGGTGCTGTGCCGCGATATTGTCCCACATCTGCACCAGAGGAAAACGCGGGCCGTCCTGCGGCGCGGGTGTGTTCGAAGGTGAGGATGAGCGGCCATTGCCAAACAGGTTCGGGCTGACGATGAAATGCCGCGCCGGATCGATTGCCCGACCCGGCCCAAAGAATCCTTCATTGCGCGAATTGGTACCCGTATAGAAGGTCGGCAGCACGATGACATTGTCCCGCGCGGGCGACAGCGTACCATAGGTCTGATAGGCGAGTTTGGCGTCCTTCAGCACTTCACCGGACAAAAGCGGGAAATCTCCCAGTTCGAGAATCTGAAATTCCGTTGTCATCGCTAAACTCACTGCTGGATTCAATGCGCCCCGATGATTGGTTATCACCGGGGCGTTAAATTTCATAAGATTAGTACAGTCTCAGATATTCCTGGACTTCCCAGTCTGTGACGGACTGGTGGTATCGTTCCCACTCGTCATTTTTGTATTCGAGGTAGGATTTGCGCATGACCGGGCCCATCACG